>JAMLIM010000052.1 GCA_023954175.1 Rhizobacter sp. | reverse complement strand
AGGCTGATGCTCGATGTCCATCCGCCCGGCCTCGATCTTCGAGAAGTCGAGGATGTCGTTGATGATCGTCAGCAGCGCGTCGCCCGAGTCGCGGATGGTGCCGGCAAAGTCGCGCTGCTCCTCGGTCAGCGGCGTGTCGAGCAGCAGCCCGCTCATGCCGATCACCGCGTTCATCGGCGTGCGGATCTCGTGGCTCATCGTCGCCAGGAAGGCGCTCTTGGCTTCGTTGGCGGACTCGGCCTGCGCGCGGGCTTCCTGCGTTTCCTTGAACAGCCGCGCGTTCTGGATCGCGATCACTGCCTGGTCGGCGAAGTTCTTGAGCAGGCTCACTTCCTTGTCCGTATACGGTTCGGGGGGCTGACGCAGCAGCATCAGCGTGCCCACGCCCCGCTGATCCCACAGCATCGGTGCCATGGCGAACGAGAAGTCGCCGAGTGCCTGCGCATGCTCGACCATCTGCGCGGGTACGCCCGGTGTGTTCAGCATGTTGGCGAAGTGCACGACGCGACGCTTGCCTATGGCGTAGCCTTCCAGGGAGTCGCTCAGCGGCCGCGGATAGGTGGCCCGTATGCGCTCGCCGTACTCCGGGTTGGCATCGAGCATGCTCAGCTGCAACTGGCCGTCCTCGTCCACCAGTGTGATCGCCACCTTGCTGCCGTTGAACAGCTGCCGGCAGCTCTGCATGATCTTCTTGAACACCGGCGTCGTCTCCGACACCGAGTGGCTGATGACCTGCAGCACATCCGCGGTCGCGGTCTGCCGCTCCAGCGCCTCCTGCGTCTCCCTGAACAGCTTCGCGTTCTGGATGGCGATCACCGCCTGATCGGCAAATGACATCAGCAGCGCCTGCTCCTTGGCCGTGAAGCCGTCACCCGCCTCGCGATTGACGACGATGTTGCCGATGCATCGATCGCCCGAGAACATCGTGGCACCCATCTGCGCGTACGAAAAGCCGATGGCCAGCGCCGGTGCACGCATCGAAGGCCCCGCCTTCGGGTCGTTCAGCACGTCGCTGAAGTTGTAGACGCGCTTGCCGCGCCGCATCCAGCCCGCCTCCTTGGGGGTGAGCTGCATCGGGTAGGCGGTTTCGCTCAAGTCGCGGACCGCCGCAAGCTGCGCCTCGGTGACAGATGGGCCCTGGCTTTCCAGCGCCAGCCGCTGCGCTGCAAGATGCAGCACGTCGTTGTCGTCGAGCAGGTTCACCACCTGGCCACTGCTGCGAAACAGCCGGCCGCAGCTCTCCAGAATCTTGTCGAACACCGCCTGCGCGTCGGACATCGATCCTGCAATGACCTGCAGGACGTCCGCAGTCGCGGTCTGCTGCTCCAACGCCTCTTTCGTCTCGTTGAACAGACGCACGTTTTCGATCGCGATCACGGCCTGGTCGGCGAAGGTGCTGATCAATGCCACCTGGTGCGTCGAAAAGGCGCCCCGCTCCTTGCGCGACACGCTGATCACGCCGATGGCTACACCCTCGCGGATCAAGGGGCAGAACAACAGGCTGCGGATGCCGCGCGCGCTGGCATGCTCGCGCAAGTCTGGTGACAGGTCCGGCGTGGTCTCGGTATCGGTGACCTGCAGCACAACGCCCTCGAGCACCGTCCTTCCGATCTCGCTGTCGGCCGAGACTGGCCGCGGATACAGGCTCTTCAGCCTTTCGATGCCGTGGGGGTCGGTGGTCGTGAATGCCGCCAGGTGCAGCGTGTCGTCACGCCGGATCGTCAGCACCGTCGAGAAGGCGCCGGCCAACCGGTTGGCGCTGCGCGCGATGGCGTCGAACACCGGCTGCAGGTCTCCGGGCGAGCTCGCGATCACCTTCAGGATCTCGGCCGTCGCGGTCTGCCGTTCGAGCGCCTCGTTCGTGTCCTTGAACATGCGCGCGTTCTGGACCGCGATCGCTGCCTGATCGGCGAAGGTCTTGAGCAGGCCGATCTCCTTGTCGGAGAAAGGGCGTGGTGGCCGCCGCCACACACCGATGGCGCCGATGCCGCGCTCTTCCCACAGCATCGGCGCGTACAGGGCAGACGTGTTGCCCAGCTTGTCGACCAGGGCCTTGGCCCTCGGCACCCTTTCGCCGAAAACCGCTGCATCCGGGATATGCAGCGCGCTGCGCTTGTGAATGACGTAGCCCGTGACGCTTTGGTCGAGCCGCTGCGGGGCGGAGTGGTCCGCGCCTGCGGCGATGGCGCCCCGCCAGGCCACGGTGCGCACCAGCTTGTCGTCGCCGACGACGAAGATGCCGATGTCGTCCGTGGCAAAGAGCCGCTCGCAGCTGTCGATGATCTTCTCGAACACCGGGGCCGAATCGGCCACCGAGCTGCCGATGACCGCCAGCACCTCGGCGCTCGCGGTCTGCTGTTCCAGCGCCTCCTGCGTTTCGTTGAACAGCCGCGTGTTCTCGATCGCGATCACCGCCTGGTCGCGGAAGGATTCGGCCAGCGCGATCTCGTTGTCGCTGAAGGCTCCCGCGCGCCGGCGTGCCAGCGCCAGCACGCCGATGCACTCGGCCTGCGCCAGCAGCGGCAGCATCAGCGATGCGGTGACGCCGCTCGCTTCGCGTACCTTGCGCTCGTGCGGCGGCAGCTCGATCGCGTTCCAGTCGGGAATGTGCAGCGCCGTCTTGCCGAGGATCACACGCGACGGGAAGTTGGCCGCGGGGTCGATCGCAACCCTGAAGCCCGTCATCGCCTCGTGCATCTCGCCCGGGCGAATCAGCGACGCCGCCGAGAAGCTGTCGCCGTGGCGGCGCAGCAGCACCGCCGAGTCGCAGTCGATCAACTTCACCGCCGTGCCGACGATGGCGTCGAACACCGGTTGCACGTCGGTGGGCGAACTGCTGATCACGCGCAGGATGTCGGCGCTGGCGGTCTGGTGCGCCAGTGCCTCCTGCGTCTCGTTGAACATGCGCGCGTTCTGGATCGCGATCACCGCCTGGTCGGCGAAGCTGCGCAGCAGGCCGAACTCCTTTTCGGTGAAGGGCTGCGGCGGAAAGCGCGTGACGTGGATCGTGCCTATGCCCTGGCCCTCCCACAGCAGCGGCGCGATCAACATCGAGAAGTTGCCGACGTCGCGCCCCATCTGGCGCATCGTCTCTGGCACGCCCGGCCCGTTGACCATGTCGGGGTAGTGCACCACCCTGCGCTTGCGGATCGGGTAGCCCTGGTAGGACTGCGCGAGCGGCCGCGGAAAGCCGCGATCGAGGTATCGGCGCACCTCCTCGGTCGCCATGCCGCTGTATTGCGGATTGACCGCGATCGCCTCGTGACGCACCAAGCCATCCTCGCCGACCAGCGAGATGATGGAATTGCCGCTGGCGAACAGCCGCTGGCAGGCCTGCACGATGGCCTCGAACACCGGCGCGCTGTCCGACACCGAGTTGCTGATCACGCTCAGCACCTCGGCCGAGGCCTTCTGCTGCTCGAGCGCCTCCTTCGTCTCGTTGAACAGCTTGGCGTTCTGGATCGCGATCACCGCCTGGTCGGCGAAGGTGCGCAACAGCGCGATCTCCTTGTCCGTGAACGGCCGCGGCGGCTGGCGCATCACCGTGACCGAGCCGATGCCGCGCCCTTCCCACAGCATCGGCGCGAAGACGCAGGCGTAGTTGCCGACAAGCTCGATGGCGTGGCGTACCGTGGGCGGCATGTCGGCCATGGCCATGGCGTCGGGGATGTGCACGGCGCGACGCTCGCGCAGCGCGAGCCCGGTGGCGGTCTCGTCGATCGGGCGCGGCAGCGCCGCCGTCATGGTCTGGATCGCCGCGCCGCGCAGCGCGCCGACATGCACCTGGCCATCGTCGTGCACGAGGTAGATGGCGAGCTGGTCGGTGGCGAACAGACGTTCGCAGCTGTCGAGAATCTTGTCGAACACTGGCGAGGTGTCGGCGACCGAGCTGCTGATGACCTGCAGCACTTCGGCAGAGGCCGTCTGCTGTTCGAGCGCTTCCTGCGTCTCGTTGAACAGGCGCACGTTCTCCATCGCGATCGCCGCCTGGTCGGCGAAGGACGTCACGAGCTCGATTTCCTTGGCGTCGAAGGCGCGCGCCTCGGCGCGGCCGAGGGTGAGCACGCCGATCACGTCGGTCTCGCGCAGGATGGGCACCCCCAGCAGCGTCCGGTAGCCGCCGACGCGCTGCACGTCGGGCCGGCCATAGCGGGCGTCGGTGGCGGCGTCCTCGACCTGCACCGGATGCCGGGTGGCCGCAGCCTCCGAGGTGATGCCGTCGCGCAGGCTGAGCCGGGGCGGGTGCGCGGCCAGGTGCTCGATCAGCGCCGGCGTCGCGCCGAACAGGCCCGAGGCCAGGCACAGATCGCCGTCGACGCGGAAGATCACGCCGAGCGACGCGCCGCACAGCCGGGCTGCGGTGCCGATCAGCACCTCGAGCACGGCGGCCAGGTCGAAGGTCGTGCGGCTGATCGCCTTGAGCACGTTGGCGGTGGCCGTCTGCCGCTCGAGCGCCTCCCGCGTCTCGTTGAACAGGCGCACGTTCTCGAGCGCGACGACCGCCTGGCGCGCGAAGGTCTGCAGCAGCGCGACTTCCTTGTCGGCGTAGAGCCCGGTCTCGGCCCGGTTGACGGTGATCGCGCCGACGATCTGCTCGCCGTTGAGCATCGGCACCGACAGGCCGCTGCGAAAGCCCGCCGTCTCGACGACCCGCTTCATGGCCGGCGCGTAGTCAGCGTCCGATTCGGCGAGCAGGTCGGCGACGTTGACGACGCTGCGCTGGCGGATCGCGCGCGCCGCGATCGAGGTGCTGCCTTCGAGCCGCTGCGGCCAGGCACCGCGCAGGGCGGCCGTGCCTTCGGTGTTGACGCCGTGCAGGCTCGCGAGGTGCAGCAATTCGCCGTCGAAACGCGTCACGAGGCAGTAGCGTGCGTTGGTGAGCGCGGTGGCGCGCTCGGCGATGATGTCGAACACCGGCTGCACGTCGGTCGGCGATTCGCTGATGACTTGCAGCACGTCGGAGGTGGCGGTCTGGCGCGCGAGCGCCCGCTGCGTCTCGTCGAAAAGGTGTGCGTTGTGCAGCGCCACGCCCATCGCGGCGGCGACGGTGACGAGCAGCTTGACCGTGGCCTCGTCGAACGCGTCCTCGCGATCGAGGCTGACGAGGCGGATCGCGCCGTGCGGGCGATCACCCACCATCACCGGCACGAGCACGCTCGAGCGGCTCGGCGCCGTGCCGGGCGCGTTGCGCACGTCGTAGGCCGCGGTTTCCTGCGGATTCCTCAGCAGCAGCGGCTGCCCGGTGCGCAGGGCCGCCACGACCTTGTCCTGCGAGCCCACGGCAAAGGGCGGGATGTGGATGCGCTGCCCGCGCTCGACGACGTACAACTGGTGCACGACGCTGGCCGCCTCGTCGAGCCAGGCGATGCCGATGTCTTCGCTCGCGAACAGGGCGCGCAGCCGCTCGCCCACCACGTCGACGATGGCCCGGAAGTCGAGCCCGGCCGCCACGCCCTGCTGGATGTCGTTGACCAGCGCCAACTCGGCGGCGCGCTGCCCGGCCTGCGACTGCGCAGCGCGCGCGTCGATCGTGCGTGCGGCCACTTGCGCTTCAAGTCCCGCCGCGAAGCGCAGGTTCGCCAGCGCAACGGCAGTATGGCTCGCGAGCATCGCGACCAGGCTGCGGTCGGCGTCGTCAAAGCGGCCGAACGCGCCCTCGACGTCGCAATAGAGGAAGCCCAGCAAGAAGCCGCGCCGGGCGACGAGCGGCGCGACGAGGCAGGAGCGCTGCTCGATCGCGTCGGCGCCTTCGGGGCCGTGGCGCAGGCTGGCGCTGCACGTGCGGTGCGCTTCGATCAACCAGGGTGTGATGGCGGCGAGCAGATCGGCCGCGCTCTCGCCCTGTGGCAGCCGCGCATGGGCGACGACGTGTGCGCCCTCCGCAGCGTCGGGCAGGACGAGCAGCACACGGCGCGCGCGCGTGAGCGCGGCCGCCTCCTGCGTCGAGATCTTGCAGAGCGCCTCGACACCGCGCGCCGCGTGCAGGCGAAGCGTTGAAGTCTGCAGATCACCGGGCCGGCGTGCGCCGCGGCGGTTGTCGGTCGTATGTGCGGTCGCGGGTGCGGTCGAATTTGCGGTCGAATGTGCGGTCGACCGTGAGGGCGCAGGTGCGCGTGCGGTTGCGCGCGCCGGCCGAGCCGAGGGCGCGCGCGTGCTGGAAGGCGGTTGGGTTCGTGCCATGGCTCCTCGTTCCCGCGGTCCCGATGCACACCGCGGTGCGGTGTGCTTGTCGCCTGCGCATGCTACAGCCGCACGGCGTGGCGCGCGGTGCTCGGGCTGGGCGGCAGCGCCTGCGCGTCAGCGACGACGGCGCGCACGCGGTCGTCGAAAGCGCGCGGCGCTACGCGGTGCAGGCGTCGCCGTCGCAGGCGGCGCTGCCGTCGGCAACATCGCTGTCAGTTCGCGTCGCCGCGCCCGCGGGCCGGCGGCTGCGCGCGTCGCCTTCGGCGATCAGCTCGCCGATCAGCGCGCCGAGCGCCAGGTCGTCGACGCGGCCGAGCTGGTTCAGCCGCACCCGGCCCTGGCGGTCGATCAGCACGACGCTCGGCGTGCCGCCGAGTTCGTAGGCCTGCATCGTGAGCGGTATCGGGCCAGACCCCGCGCCGGGCGTGTCGATGCCGATCGGAAACTGCAGCCGGTACTCGTGCACGAAGGCCTTCAGCGCTTCGGCACCGGTCACCGCGTGATGCTCGAAGACGGTGTGAAGCCCGATGACGGCGAGGTCGCTGCGGCGGAACATCTCGTGCGCCTTCGCCGCCTGCGGCAGGCCGTGCGACACGCAGCCCGGGCACAGCATCTGGAAGGCGTGCAGCATGACGACGCGGCCGCGCAGCGCGTCGAGCGTGATCGGCGCTTCGGTGTTGAGCCATTGCTGGACGACGAGCGGCGGTGCGGGTGGATGGCCGGATGGCATCGAGTGCTCCTGGGTGCGGGCAGGGCGTCAGTGTCGGTCATGCGCGCTGCCGATGCCCGTTGCGCCGCGGCCGGGCACGTCGTCGAAGTGGGTTCGGCGGCCGCCGTGTGCCGTGCCGCCGGGCCTGCTTCAGCCCAGACGCAGCGGCGCGGCGTAGCCCGTCAGCTCGAGGTAGCCGCGGCCGATGCGCCGGCCGCCGGCGTCGAACAGGTCCGAGAGCCCCTCCCAGTAGATCGCGCCGGTCGATGCGCGGCTGTCGAGCTCCTGGGCGTCGAGCCGCGCCCGCACCGTGTAGCGCCCGGTCGGCGCCGCGATCGTCCACTCGACCGGGTAGCGCACCTGGCTTGCCGGGCTGGTCCAGAGGCGGCCCGGCGTGAAGACGACCTCGTCCGGGCCGAAGTTGCGCGTGTCGCCGTCCGCGCTTCGCAGGCTGCCGCCGGCCCACAGCGCCGAGCCGTCCTTGCGCCGCAGGCGAAACGCGGTGAGGGCGCCGCCGTCGTCGAGGTTCATGCCGATCCAGTCCCAGCCGACCGCGTCCGGGTGCAGCAGTGCCTCGCTCCATTCGTGATCGAGCCACGCGCGGCCGCTGACGGCGCGCTCGCGGCCGTCGAGCGTCAGGTTGCCGCTCACCGCGAGCTGCGGCTCGCTCAGGTAGAAGCTCGCCTGCGACGGCTCCGGCCCCTTGCGCGAATAGCCGGCGTCGCCCTGCAGCAGCACGGGCTGCGTCGCGGCCAGGCGCAGGTCGAGCGCGAAGCCTTGCGCCGAGGCGTCGATGTGCGCAAGGTAGGCGTGGCCGTCGGGCGTTGCCTCGCGCCGCAGCGTCCAGTTGCGCAGCTTCAAGTCGGTATCGCTTGTGCTCGCCTGCGCGATGCCGAACCCTTCGCGCGCGATGCGCTGGCCGTGGCGCAGGCGGCGCGCAAGCGGGTCGGTCAGCGCGGCGTGGGCGAAGAGCAGCTGGCGTGCGGCGAAGGCGCTCGGGTTGGCGGCGGGCACGTCGGTGCGCGCGCGAAAGAACGTGATCTGGAAGCCGAACGGATCGTCGACACCGGGCACGGCGAGCGAGCCGGTTGCGTACCACCACTCGATGCGAAAGCCCGGGTGCGCGCCGAAGTCGCGCGGCAACGCGATCGGCACGCCCGGCCTCACCACGCCCTGGGCGTCGGCGCGCAGCGCGGCGAGCGCGACGGGCGTGGAGGAGGCGACGATGAACGTGCGGCGAGAGATGTTCACGAAGGGTTCACCATGGGTTCACCAGTCCTCCTTCACCGCGAGCGCAAGGTCGGTCGCCGCGAGCGCGCGCGATGCGAGCCACGCGGTGGCGCTGCCGGCGACGACGACGGCGCCGCACAGCAGCGCAAGGCGCAGCGCGGGCAGGGCGAGCTCCATCGTCCAGTGAAAGCTCTGCGGGTTGACGACCTTCACGAGGATCACGCTCACCGCAAGGCCGAGCAGCAGGCCGAGCAGGGTGCCGGCCGCCGTCCACACCGCGCCCTCGGCCGTGACGACGGCGACGATCTGGCGCCGCGTGAGCCCGAGGTGCGAGAGCAGCCCGAACTCCTTGCGCCGCGCGAGCACCTGCGCCGAGAAGCTCGCCGCGATGCCGACGAGGCCGATCGCGATCGCCACCGCCTGCAGCCAGGTCGTGACGGCGAAGCTGCGGTCGAAGATGCGCAGCGAGATGGCGCGGATCTCGCCCGTCGTCGCGAAGTCGATCGCGGCGTCGCCGGCGAGCGCGCGGATGCCCAGCTGCACGCGGGCGATGTCCGCGTCCGGCGCGAGCCAGAGCGCGAGGTCGTTGACGCGCGCATCAGCCGTCAGCGCGCGGTAGTCGGATGCCGCGAGCAGCAGCGTGCCCTGCTGGCGTGCGTAGTCGCGCCACACGCCGCGCACGCGCAGGGGCTGCAGGCGGCCGTCGGGCAGCGGCAGATCTATCGTCGAGCCCGGGGTGGCACCGTAGAGCGCCTGCATCGCCTCGCTGACGTAGACCGGGATCGTGCCCGGCGCCGCGGGGACGAGCGCACCCACGAGTGGCAGCGATGCGGCGGCGTCGGCCAAGGGCCGCGCGATCAGGGTCACGGCAGGTCTTGCCGGGTCGAGCTGGACCTGCGTGACGCGTTGCGCCTCGATACGTTCGACGCCGGGGATCGCTTCGACGGCGCGCACGAAATCCGGTGCAAGAAACGAAGCGCCTGTGCCACCGCCGCCGGCACGAACGTAAAGCGCGGCGGGCAACACGCTGTCGAGCCAGCGCGTCATCGAATCGCGAAAGCTCGCGACCATCACCGTCAGCGCCACGGCGAGCGCAAGGCTCGCGACGACGCCGGCGACGGCGATCGTCGCGACCTGGCGCTCGCGCCGCGCGCGCTCCACCGCGAGCAAGGGCAGCGCGCGTTGCGGCGGGGGGGCGGCGCGCAGCAGCAGCGCGACGGTCGCCGGCACGCAGGCGATGCCGCCGATCAGCACGCAGCCGACCGCCGCGTAGGCCGCCAGCGGCAGACCGAAGACGGGCGGCGCGAACGCGAGCAGCGCGCCCAGGCCGAGCAGCGCCGGGCCGACCCAGCCGCGCGTCGGGCCGCCACTGTGCAGGCCGACGCCCTTCAAGGCCTGCGCCGGCGCGAGGCGCTGCGCTGCGCGCGCCGGCAGCCAGCCGCCGGCGACCGCGGCCGCGACGCCGAGTGCGCCATACACCACCGCGGCCGTGAAGCTGAACTGCAGCGGCGCGGCCGACCCCTGGAAGTAGCCGCCGCCCAGGTCCCCCGCCAGCCAGCGCAGCGCGAGTGCGGCGAGCGCGGTGCCGAGCGCGAGGCCGAGCGCGCTGCCGACGACACCGAGCAGGGCGGACTCGGCGACGACGAGCCGCTGGCGCTCGCCGCCCGTCATGCCGAGCACGCCGAGCAGCGCGAACTGCGGCGTGCGCCGCGCGACCGCGAGCGACTGCACCGAAAAGACGAGGAAGGCGCCGGTGAAGAGCGCGACGAGCGCGAGCACGGTCAGGTTCACGCGGTAGGCGCGCGACACATTCGCAAGCCGCGCGGTGGCGGCATCGGGCGCAACGGCGCGCACGCCGGGCGGCAATGCGAGGTCGCGCAACACCGCGGCGCGATCGGCGCCCGGCGCCAGGCGCACGGCGATCGCCGACAGACGACCGGGCAGCCCGAAGTGCGCCTGCGCACCGGCGATGTCGATCAGTGCCAGCGGCGCGCCGGGAAGCGCCACGCTGCCAGCGACGTGGAGGTCGATCGGCGACTTGCCGGCGAGGACGCGCAGCGGCCGGCCGGGCGCGTCGGGTGCGTCGGACGCTTCGGTCGCGATCCCGAGCGCCTGGCGGGCACTCGGGTTGAGAAACACGGCGTCGGGATCGAGGATCGAAAGCCGGTCGGCGCCTGCCGAGGGGCGCGCCATCGTCTGCGGCGCGATCTGCGCGGCGACGAGCATGTCGAGGCCGAGCACGCGCAATGGCACGCGCTGACCGTCTGCAGTGAAGGCGACCGTGTCGGCTTCGATCACCGGGCTCGCCAGCGCGACCTGGCGGTGCGCGGCGACGCGCGCGTAGAGCGATTCGTCGAACCCCGCCGCCGCGCCGCGCCACGCGCCCCGAAGTTCGAAGTCCGCCTCGCCGTTGACGGCGCGCACCGCGGCGCCGAATTCGGCGAGCGCGGACGCGTTGATCAACTGCACCGAGAACGCGAGCGCGACACCGAGCATCACCGCGAGCAGCGCGGTCGCGTGGCGCCACGGGTGGTGGCGAAGTTCGGGCCAGGAGAGGGACTGCAGGAGGCGGAGCATCGATGTCGTGTGCAAGGCGTGCGGAAGGCGACGCGCCTGCGTTCGCACCCCGCAGCTTCGCATGTTGCACGACGCGCGCTGCGTCGTGCCGCCCACGTTCCTAGATGCCGTAGACCGCGCCGAGCGCGGCGGTGTAGGCGAGCCACATGATGACGGCCAGGGGCAGGCCGACGCGGGAGAAGTCGCCGAAGGTGTAGTTGCCGCTCGCCATCACGAGCACGTTGATCTTGTGCGCGAGCGGCGTGGCGTAGCACAGGTTGGCGCCGAAGATCACCGCCAGCACGAAGGCCTCGGGCGGCTGCCCGATCTGATGCGCGATGCTGATCGCGATCGGCGTGCCGATCACCGCCGCGGCATTGCTCGACACCACGTTCGTCAGCACGCCCATCAGCAGGATCAGCCCGCTCAGCAGCACGAGCGGCGGCGCGCCGAAGGTGACGGCGACGAAGACCTGGGCCAGGTATTCGGCGCCGCCCGTCTGCAGCAGCGCCGTGCCGAGCCCGAGGCTGGCGACGACGATCAGGATCACCTGCGTGTTGAGCGCCTTGCCGACCTCGCTCCAGTTCAGGCAGCGGGTTGCGACCATCAGCAGGACGCCGGTGACGGCGCTGATCGAGATCGGCAGCACGCCGAACGCGGCGACCAGGATCACGCCGGCCATGATCACGATCGCGGTCGGCGACTTCTTGCTGTGCGGCAGGTCGGCGGTGGCGTCGAGCACGAGGAACTGATCGTCGTTGCGCAGCGCGCGGATCTGCTCGGCCGCGCCCTGCACGAGCATCACGTCGCCGGCCTGCAGCTCGATGTCGCCCACGCCCTTGCGCAGCGAGACGATCTCCTTGCCGGCGCGGTGCAGCGCGAGCACGACGAGCTGGTAGCGGTCGAGAAACTGCAACTGCTTGAGCGTCGCGCCCTCGATCAGCGAGCCCGGCACGACGACGATCTCGGAGATCTGCTGGTCCTTGGCGGAAAGCGGGTGCTCGTCGTCGATCTCGACATCGCCGGCGTACAGCGCGCCGCCCAGGGCCACCTCGTAGCGCTTCAGGTTCTCAGGCGTGTCGGTGAGCAGCAGGCGGTCGTCGGCCTTCAGCACGGTGTCGGGAAACGTCAGCACGTAGCTGCCCTTGCCGCGCTGGATGCGGATCACGTGCATGTCGGCGCCGGCGCGCGCGACCGCCTCGGACAGCTTCTTGCCGTCGGCAAAGCCGCCCTTGCGGATGCACAGCTGCGCGGTGAAGACGCGACGCGACGTGTCCAGCAATTGCATCTCGCGCTTGGGCAGCAGGCGCGGCGCGATGAAGGCGAGAAAGACGATCCCCGCCACGCCCGCCATCGCGGCCGGCACGACGAAGCTGAAGATGCCCATCGGGCGCAGCCCCATGTCCGCCGCGACCGAGACGACGAGCAGGTTGGTCGAGGTGCCGATCGTCGTCGCCGCACCGCCGATCAGCGTTGCCAGGCCCATCGGCATCAGCACACCGGAGGGCGAGATCTTGTTGCGCGTCGCCACGCTGACGAGCACCGGCAGCAGCAGGACGACGATCGGCGTGTTGTTGACGAAGGCGCTCAGGATCGCCGCCACGCTCAGCGTCACGAACATCGCGAACGTCGGCCCCAGGCGCCACAGCCCTGCCAGCAGGCGGCCGAGCGGCTCGAGCGCGCCGGTGCGCACCAGCCCCTGGCCGACGACCATCAACGCGCAGACGGCCACCAGCGCCTCGTGCCCGAAGCCGTGGAAGAACTCGATCGCATGCAGGGTCTTGCCCTGACTTTCGTACGGGAACAGCGAAAAGCCGACCGTCAGCACGGCGAGCACGATCATGCTCGAGGTCTCGAGCGCGATCTTTTCGCGGGTGAACAGGTACAGCGCGACCAGCGTCAGCAGCATGGCTGCGATCGCGTGGCCGTTCGGAAGAGAAGGGAAGTGAAGTGCCGGCATGTTCCGCTGCGCCCTCGAGCGGGCGGTCGCGGCGCATTATCAGCTTCGAATCAAGCGCGACCGCGGCGGCCGGCGTGAGCCGTCCCCTCACGTCGGGCGTCGTCACGCGTTTCCACGGGCATCGCTCGAAGCCGGCTCAGGTTTGCCATTGCGGCGTGAAGAAGCGCGTGGGCAGCAGGATCTTCGACTCCATGCTTTTCAGCAGCGGCAGCATCTTGGCGGCGTAGGCCTTCCAGCCCGGGTCGGCCAGCAGTGCCTCGCGCCTTTCGGCGCGCTCGTTCAGGTCCTCATAGGCCCAGAGGTGGATGATCTGGTTGAGGGTGCCGATCTCGGTTGTGTAGTAGCCCACCATGCGCCCGAGGATGCGTTTCTGGATCGCCAGCCCCTCGGCCTCGTACAGCACCAGGTAGTCGCGCCACTTGCCGGGATGGGCGGTGTAGGTGCGTTGTTCGACGAGCATGAGGGCCTCCTTCGCAGCGGGTTGGGGTGCCGGTACTCTAAGCGGCGATCGGGGCGCGGCCGCTGCCGCGATCATGCCGGCACGATGCCCGCGCCGGTCAGCGTCAGCACCCGGTCGGCGCGTGCCGCGGCCATGCGCGAATGCGTCGCCAGCACGCAGGCCGCGCCTTCGTGCTTGACCTGCGCGGCGAGCAGGTCGATCACGCGCTCGGCCGTCGTCGGGTCGAGGTTGCCGGTCGGTTCGTCGGCGAGGATCAGCGCCGGGCGGTGCACGAGCGCGCGCGCGATCGCGACGCGCTGCAGCTGCCCGCCCGAAAGCTGCTGCGGCAGGCGCTCCGCCAGCTCCAGCAGGCCGACCGCGGCGAGCATCTCGTTCACGCGCGCGGCGTCGGGCGTCTCGAGCAGCAGGAGCGGCAGCGCGACGTTGTGGAACACGCTCAGGTGCGGCAGCACGTGAAAGGCCTGGAACACGAAGCCCATCGCCTTGCGCCGCAAGCGGGCGGCCGCATCGTCACCGAGCGCGGTGACCTCGACGCCGCCGAGGGCGACCGTCCCGGCGTCGACGCGGTCGAGCCCGGCGATGCAGTTCAGCAGCGTCGACTTGCCGACGCCGGATTCGCCGAGGATGGCGACGAACTCGCCCGCCGCGACCTGGAGATCGACACCGGCGAAGACGGGCGTGCCGCCGTAGCGCTTGGCGAGCCGGGCAACTTCAAGCAGCGGCATTCGGTTTGTCGGCGCCCGCTTTGTCGTCATTCGCTTCGCCGTCATTCCCCTCGGTCACGAGGGCACGCACCGCGGCGACGACCTGCGCCGTCGCGTCCGGCGCATCGCAGGCGATCACGCGTCGCTCGGGCATGCTGCGCAGCCAGGTGAGCTGGCGCTTGGCGAGCTGGCGCGTCGCGGCGATGCCGCGCTCGGCGAGCGTGTCGAGCGCGCCGGCTTCGAGCGCCTCCCAGGTCTGGCGGTAGCCGACGCAGCGCATCGAAGGCATGTCGGCCTCGAGCTCGCGGCGCCGGCGCAGATCGCGCACCTCGCGCACCAGGCCGTCGGCGAGCATCTGGCGAAAGCGCTGCTCGATGCGCGCATGCAGCCAGGCGCGGTCGCCCGGCTCGAGCGAGATCAGCGGTGCGTGCGGCGTGCGCGCGGGCTTGACGTTGTGGTGCGCCGAGAGCGGTTTGCCGCTGACGCGGTAGACCTCGAGCGCGCGCTGGATGCGCTGCGTGTCGCCGGCCGGCAGGCGCGCCGCGGTGATCGGGTCGACACGCTGCAGCTCCTCGTAGAGCGCGTAGGGGCCGTCGCGCGCCGACTGCGCGACGAGCGCGGCGCGCACCGCGCGATCCGCCGCCGGCATCGCGTCCAGCCCCTCGAACAGCGCCTTGAAGTAGAGCATCGTGCCGCCGACGAGCAGCGGCAGATGGCCGCGCTCGGCGATCTCGCCGATCAGCCGGTTCGCATCGGCGACGAAGCGCGCCGCCGAATACGACTGCGAGGGATCGATGATGTCGATCAGGTGGTGCGGCACGCGCGCGCGGTCGGCCGGGCTCGGCTTGGCGGTGCCGATATCGAGGCCGCGATAGACGAGCGCCGAGTCGACGCTCACGATCTCGACCGGATGCGTCGCCGCGAGCGCCTCTGCAACTGCCATCGCCGCCGCCGATTTGCCGGCTGCGGTCGGCCCGGCGATGCAGACATAGGTCACTGGCGCACCCCACCGCCCGCGGCCGATCCCGCCGCGCAGGAATGCGCCCGCGGGTCACGCAAGTGAGCCCTTCGGGGCCGGGACGGCCGTGCGGGGCTCATGCCGACGCCGCGGCCGGCGCGTGCAGCTGGCGGTCGCCGTGGACGCGCACCAGCGTCCAGGCGACGATCGCGGAGAGCACGCCGAATGCGCCGACGCCGAAGGCGAGCGGAAACACGGTGCCGTTCATGTTGCGGCCGAGCACGAGCCCGGCACCGAAGGCCGACGCCATCATCGCGAAGCCGGACAGCGACGCTGCCGTGCCGGCCTTGTCGGGAAAGGGGCCCGTCACGCCTGCCTGGCCACACGGCTGATGGATGCCGTGGCCGATCGCGAAGAGCCAGATCGCCGGCATGAAGGCGGCGACCGATTGCACACCGGCGAGCGACATCACGGCGAGCGAGCCGCCACCGACGAGGCTGAACGCGCCGCCGATCGCGACCGTGCGCGACGCGTTCGTGTGCGACAGCAGGAAGCGACACAGGAACGTGCCGGCGGTGTAGAAGAACGACTGACTCGTGAGCAGCAGGCCGTAGGTGACCTGGCTCGTGCCGAGCACGTCGATGAAGACGAACGACGAGGTCGACAGCAGCGTGAACAGGCCGCACCAGCTCGCGCAGGTGAGCGCCATCCAGGCGACGAAGGTCGGGTGGCGGCCGATCAGCCACCAGTTGCGCGCGATCTGCCCGAGGCGCAGCGCGTGCGGGTTCTTGCGCGGCAGCGTCTCGGTGAAGCGCAGCGCGATGAAGCCGAGCGTGAGCACGCCGAACAGCGAGACGACGCCGAGCGCGGCGCGCCAGTCGCTGTGCCTCGCGACGAGGGCGCCGACGAACGGCCCCGCCATCGCGAACAGGCCGAGGCCGGCGAGCCCCTGCGACATCACGCGCGCGCCTTCGCGCGGCTCGTACAGGTCACGCACCGCCGAGCGGCCACAGGCGACCGCCGCCCCCATGCCGATGCCCTGCAGGGTGCGCCATGCGATCAGCCAGTCCATGCTCGGCGACAGCACGGCGCCGATGGCAGCGACGCTGTACAGGCTGAGGCCGACGAGCAGCGCCGGCCGGCGCCCGAAACGGTCCGACACCGGTCCCCAGAACAGCTGCGAGACGCCGAAGCTGATGATGAGCGCCGACAGCGTCAACTGCGCCGAAGCCGCAGGCGCGTCGAGCGCGCGCGCGAGCAGCGGCAGCGCCGGCAGGTACATGTCGGTCGTGATCGGCTGGATGCCCAGCAGCAGCGTGAGGGCAACGACGACGATGCCTTGCGTCATCGGCAGTTGGGGTCGGAAAGGCATGCGCCGAGGCTATCAGGTCAATGTGCGGCTGCGGCGTCTGCGGCGCGGGGCTTGCATCCGGAGGCGGAGTGAACGAGGCTGTGCCGCAAATAGCGCCGCTCGCGCGTCAGTCGCGCGCGAGCGAACGCGGCAGCAGGTGGCGCTCGCAGTTGGCGTCGCCGCAGCGCTCGCAGCGCGTGTGCCAGCTCGTGAGCGACGTGTCACCGCCGCCCTCTTCGGCGTCGGCCTCCGCAGGCAGGGTAAATGCATGCCGCACCGCGCGCCAGGCCGCGTGCAGCCGCGCCTCGCGCTGCCCGGCGACGACGACGAAGGGCTGGCCGATGCGGGCGAGCGTGGCGCGCACGAGCGCATCGACCGGCTCGCGCACATGGGCGCCGTCACGCTGCAGGCCGTCCGCCTGCCACGGCAGGTCGAGTGCCATCAGCAGCGTCAGATCGCAGCGGCGCTGGGCCGCTTCGACGCCTGCGTACAGGCTCGTGTCGCCGAACACGATCTCGCTGTAGATGGCGGTCATCAGCGCGGTCGTGTCGGCCACGACGACGGCGTGGCGCGCCGCCGCCTGCGCGATGCGCTGCGTCTGCTCGGCGGCGATCGCTGCCTGTTCGTCGCGCCGCGGCGTGCGGTGGTGCCGATCGCAGAATTCGCGCAGGTGCTCGGCGACGGCCAGCGCATCGACACCGGCAGCGCGCAGTCGGCGCTCGAGATCCAGTGCAAGCTGCGTCTTGCCGCTGCTCTCGGCGCCGAGGATGCCGATGACGAAGGCCGGTCTGCTCATCGCGTCCTTGCGAGCCGCGCCCAGGCGCGCCAGCCGACGACCGACATCGCGACGAAGACGACGTAGAGCAGCACCGTCAGCAGCAGGCCCTTGTAGGCGAAGAGCGTGACGGCGACGATGTTGACGACGATCCACACCGCCCAGTTCTCGACGTACTTGCGGCCGAGCAGCCATTGGCCGATCACGCTCGCAGCGGTCGGGAAGGCGTCCCACCACGGCACGTCGGTGTCGGAGTAGGTGCGCAGGAAGAGGCCGGTTGCCGGCCACGCCAGCGCGAAGATCGCGAGCAGCACCCAGCGCGCGCGGGCCGAGAGCCGGCGCACGCGCAGCGCGCCGCCCGACGCATCGGTGCCGCGCAGCCATTGCCACCAGCCCCAGGCGGCGATGACGGCAAAGAAGATCTGCAGGCTCGCATCGCCGTACAGGCGGTTGTCCCAGAACAGCGCGAAGTAGAGCAGCGAGCTCAGGATCGCGAGCGGCCAGCCGAGCGGGTTGACGCGGATGTTGAAGACGACCATCGCGATCGCGAGCACGAAGGCGACGAGCTCGAGCCAGGTGACGGGCGCGCCCCAGACCGTTGCAGCCGGCGCGAACAGCGGCTCCAGCGCTTCGATGAGCGGGTTCACTTCAGCTGCTCCACCGCACTTGGCGCGACCCGCGAAGAATGAAGCGCTGCGACGTCGATGGCAGTTCGCTAGTCTTGATTGCTGTTCGTCGGTGGGCCTCGAGCTGAACCGCTTCGGTGTCGCGCCGGGCGGTGTCCGCCAGGGGATTCAGCGCTTGTGCGTCGCGCCAGGCGGTGCCCGCCGAGGGCTCATGGTTACGCGGTCGGCGCTGCGCGCCGACTGCACTGCGGTTCTCGGCCAGGGGTCGCGTCGCAGAACTCGCTGCACTCACTTCGTTCGTTGCGCTCAAACAGCTGCGACGAGTCAGTTCACGAAGCGCGCTGCGCGCGCCGACCCCTGTCCTGCGATCCTCGTCGCTCCACAAATCGCCCCCGGCGGGCACCGCCTGGCGCGACGGTTCTTCTCGTTTGTTGCCCACCACTGGGTTGCCTGCAAAGGCGTGCCCGGGCGGGCCACGGCGCGCCTGCGGACCGCGGAGGTGAAGCGCCGTGGACTGCCCGGGCGCGACTTTGCCGCACTTGCCGCGCGAGCGATCGCATTCCCAATCAAGCGCGGGTTGTTTCACCTCAGGAAGCGATGCGCGTGCGTCAACGCTTGGTCGAGATCTGCACCAGGATCTCGTCGGGCTTGATCATGCCGAGCTCGTAGCGCGCCTTCTCCTCGACCATCTCCAGCCCTTCCTTCAGGTCGCGCACTTCGGCTTCGAGCCGCTCGTTGCGCAAGCGGGCGGCATCGTTCTCGGCCTGCTGCGCCTGCAGCCTGGCTTCGAGCTCGATCTTGGTCGGCAGGCCGCCCTTGCCGAACCAGAGTTCGGCGTTGACGAGACCGAGCAGCGCGATCAGCGCGATCGAGAGCAGGCGCATCGGAGATGCTTGAATGCTTGGGCTTCAGCTGTGCGGGAAGTCGTAGCCGCGCGAACGTCACAACTGAACGTGTCCCTCTCGGGCCTCCGCAATGTCCTGCGTTTAGGTGCACCCATACCTGGCCTTGAGGTAAGAGTAAAACGACTCGAAAGACGAGAACCCCTCCGGAAGAACCTGCTTGGTACCAGGATTTCGTCTAGCGTTCTCCTGGAATGCGAGGGCGCTCGCGCCAAACGCACTGCAAGCGGCGGGAAGATCAGCCATCAGCACATATGTGAATCCGAGGTTGAGATCAATATTCGTGAGCGCATCGAACTGCTCGCGCTCAGAGTAGATGGTCCGAGCACGGTTGAAGTATTCGATTGACTTCGCATACCTTGTGTCGTATGTGGCTGACGTGTCCTGGAATCCGTGCTTGCGCAGAGCGCTGCTCCACTTGCCCTCGACGGCGCGCGATCTGAAAAAGAAGCCGTAGGTACTGTAAGCGCGTGCGAGTCCCAGCTGATCGTCGTTCGCTCGATAGATCTCGATCGCCTCGCGAATAAGCCGTTCGGCCGGAACTGGGCGATCCTGCTGATCCATGAGATTTGCGGCATCGTCGAGCTTTGCCGCCGGATCTGCCGTAGCAGGCACGCCTACCGCGGCGCATCCAATTAGCGCCGCCACGCAGGCTGATAGCGCACCTGCTCGATACAAGCCCATTTCGGACTCCTGCTAGACGCGAAAGCTAGCGCAGGTTGTAGAAGGCGTCGCGCCCCGGGTAGCTCGCGACGTCGCCCAGGTCTTCCTCGATGCGCAGCAGCTGGTTGTACTTGGCGATGCGGTCGCTGCGGCTCATCGAGCCGGTCTTGATCTGGCCGGCGTTCGTGCCGACGGCGATGTCGGCGATCGTCGAGTCCTCGGTCTCGCCCGAGCGG
Organism: Rhizobacter sp.; assembly: GCA_023954175.1. Lineage (GTDB taxonomy): Bacteria > Pseudomonadota > Gammaproteobacteria > Burkholderiales > Burkholderiaceae_C > CAIKUF01. Next base: position 8,598 of record JAMLIM010000052.1, on the reverse strand, counting down.
TGGCTGATGACGGCCGTCCAGCCGGCACGCTTGGCCATCTCGATCGCGGCGAAGGTCTCGGTCAGCGTACCGATCTGGTTGATCTTGATGAGGATCGAGTTGGCGACGCGCTTGTCGATGCCTTGCTTCAGGATCTTGGTGTTAGTCACGAACAGGTCGTCGCCGACGAGCTGCACCTTCTGGCCGAGGCGCTCGTACAGATGCTTCCAGCCGTCCCAGTCGCCCTCGGACATGCCGTCCTCGATGCTGATGATCGGGTACTTGTCGACCCAGGTCGCGAGGATGTCGGTCCATTCGGCGGCGCTCAGGCTCAGGCCTTCGCCGTCGAGCGCGTACTTGCCTTCTCGATAGAATTCGCTCGCCGCGCAGTCGAGGCCGATCGCGATCTGCGTGCCGGCCGTGTAGCCGGCCTTGTCGATCGCTTCGAGGATGAGCTGGATCGCCGCCTCGTGGCTCGCGACGCTCGGCGCGAAGCCGCCTTCGTCGCCGACCGCGGTGCTCATGCCTTTGTCGCCGATGATGCCCTTGAGCGCATGGAAGACCTCGGCGCCGTAGCGCACCGCTTCACGAAAGCTCGGCGCGCCGACCGGGATGATCATCAGCTCCTGCAGGTCGAGGTTGTTGTTGGCGTGTGCGCCACCGTTGATGACGTTCATCATCGGCACCGGCAGCTGCATCGCGCCCGAGCCGCCGAAGTAGCGGTACAGCGGCAGGCCGGATTCTTCCGCCGCGGCGCGCGCGACGGCCATGCTGACGGCGAGTGTCGCGTTCGCGCCGAGGCGGCTCTTGTTCTCGGTGCCGTCGAGGTCGATCAGCGTGCGGTCGAGGAAGGCCTGCTCGCTCGCGTCGAGGCCGAGCACGGATTCGCTGATCTCGGTGTTGACGTGCTCGACGGCCTTCAGCACGCCCTTGCCGAGGTAGCGGGCCTTGTCGCCGTCACGCAGTTCGATCGCCTCGCGCGAGCCGGTCGACGCGCCCGAGGGCACGGCGGCGCGGCCCATGACGCCCGATTCGAGCAGGACGTCGCATTCGACGGTGGGGTTGCCGCGGCTGTCGAGAATCTCTCGGCCGACGATATCGACGATGGCGCTCATGGGGCTCCTCGGTTGTCTGTGTTCGGGTTTGCGGTCAGACCGGGGCGGCGACGCCCTCGACGACGACCATGTTGAAGAATTCCGTTGCGCCCTCGCGTTTGGCGCGCGCGGTGCGGTAGCCCTGATCGGCGTAGAAGGCCTGCGCGCGCTCCATGCTCGGAAAGCGCAGCACGGCCAGGCGCGCCGGTTGCCAGCCGCCTTCCATCACCTCGTGCCGGCCGCCGCGCACGAGATACTCGCCGCCGAACGCCTTGACCGCGGCGGGCGCCTCGGCCATGTACTGCTTGTAGCGCTCGGCGTCGGTGATCTTCATGTCGACGATGACGTAGGCGTGGGGCATTGCGGCTCCTTCGGGCTCAGCAGTTGAAGTCGTTCTGACCGATGAAGCGGGTGATCAGTATGTCGGTCGAAATGACTTCAGCAGGTGAAGTCATTTTCGAGGAAGGGGCGGGCCTTGACGGCACGGTCGAGTTCGACGAGCTGCTCGAGCAGCGCGCGCATGTGCTTGAGCGGCACCGCGTTGGGCCCGTCGCTCAGCGCGTGGGCCGGGTCCGGGTGCGTCTCCATGAAGAGGCCGGCGACGCCGACCGCGACCGCGGCGCGCGCGAGCACCGGCACGAACTCGCGCTGGCCGCCGCTCGAGGTGCCGTTGCCGCCGGGAAGCTGCACCGAGTGCGTCGCGTCGAACACGACCGGTGCGCCGGTCTCGCGCATGATCGCGAGCGAGCGCATGTCCGAGACGAGGTTGTTGTAGCCGAAGCTCGCGCCGCGTTCGCAGGCCGTGAAGCGGTCTTCGGACAGTCCCGCCTCACGCGCGGCATCGCGCGCCTTCTGGATCACGTGCTTCATGTCGCCCGGCGCGAGGAACTGGCCCTTCTTGATGTTGACCGGCTTGCCGGACTGCGCGACGGCGCGGATGAAGTCGGTCTGCCGGCACAGGAAGGCGGGCGTCTGCAGCACGTCGACGACGCTCGCGACGGCCGCGATCTCGGCCTCGGCATGGACGTCGGTGAGCACCGGCACGCCGAGATCGCGCTTGACCTTGGCGAGGATCGCAAGCCCCTGGTCCATGCCCGGACCGCGGAACGACGTGCCGCTCGATCGGTTCGCCTTGTCGTAGCTCGACTTGAAGATGAAGGGGATGCCGAGGCCCGCCGTGATCTCCTGCAACGCGCCTGCCACGTCGATCTGCAACTGCTCGGACTCGACGACGCAGGGGCCGGCGATGAGAAAGAAGGGCTTGTGCAGGCCCGCTTCGAAGTTGCACAGCTTCACGCGGCGGCTTCCTCCGCCCGCTCCGACTGTCGTGCGAGTGCGGCGGCGATGAAGGACTTGAACAGCGGGTGGCTGCCCCAGGGCGTCGACTTGAACTCGGGGTGGAACTGCACGCCCATGAACCAGGGGTGCGCGCTCTGCGGCAACTCGACGATCTCGGTCAGCTTCTCGCGCTGGGTGAGGGCCGAGATCACGAGGCCGGCTTCGCTCAGCTTGTCGAGGTAGTTGACGTTCGCCTCGTAGCGGTGGCGATGGCGCTCGGTGACGACGTCGCCATAGATCTGGTGCGCGAGCGTGCCGGGTTTGACGTCCGAGCTCTGCGCGCCAAGGCGCATGGTGCCGCCCAGGTCGGAGCCCGCGCTGCGCTTCTGGATCGAGCCGTCGGCGTCCTGCCACTCCTCGATCAGCGCAATGACGGGGTGCGGCGTCGCGGGGTCGAACTCGGTGCTGTTGGCGTCGGTGAGGCCGGCCTTGTGGCGCGCGTATTCGATCGTCGCGACCTGCATCCCGAGGCAGATGCCGAGGTAGGGGATCTTGTGCTCGCGCGCGTACTGCGCAGCGAGGATCTTGCCCTCGACGCCACGCTTGCCGAAGCCGCCCGGCACGAGCACGGCGTCGAAGCGCTCGAGGTTGCCGATGTTGGCCGGGCTCAGGTCCTCAGAGTCGAGGTACTCGATCTTGATGCGCGCGTGGTTGTGCAGGCCGGCGTGGCGCAGCGCCTCGTTGAGCGACTTGTACGAGTCGGAATGCTCGACGTACTTGCCGCACATCGCGATCGTCACCTCGTGCTGCGGGTGCTCTACCTCGTGCACCAGGTTGTCCCAGCGCGACAGGTTGGCCGGCTTGGTGTGCACGTGCAGCTTGGCGCAGATCAGCTCGTCCAGGCCCTGCGAGTGCAGCATGCGCGGCACCTTGTAGATCGTGTCCGCGTCCCACACCGAGATGACGCCGAACTCGGGCACGTTGGCGAAGAGCGAGATCTTGGCGCGCTCGTCGTCGGGGATCGGCCGGTCGGCGCGGCACAGCAGGGCGTCGGGCATGATGCCGATCTCGCGCAGCTTCTGCACGCTGTGCTGGGTCGGCTTGGTCTTCAACTCGCCCGCGGCGGCAATCCAGGGCACGAGCGTCAGGTGCACGAAGGCGGCGTTCGTCGGCCCCATCTTCAGGCTCATCTGGCGCACCGCTTCGAGGAAGGGCAGCGACTCGATATCGCCCACCGTGCCGCCGATCTCGACGATCGCGATGTCCATCGCGTCCGGCGTGCCGACGCCCGCGCCGCGTCGGATGTACTCCTGGATCTCGTTCGTGACGTGCGGAATCACCTGCACCGTCTTGCCGAGGTACTCGCCGCGCCGCTCCTTGCGGATGACGGAGTCGTAGATCTGGCCGGTCGTGAAGTTGTTGCTGCGCTTCATCCGCGTCGTGATGAAGCGCTCGTAGTGGCCGAGGTCGAGGTCCGTCTCGGCACCGTCATCCGTCACGAAGACCTCGCCGTGCTGGAACGGCGACATCGTGCCCGGATCGACGTTGATGTAGGGATCGAGCTTGAGAAGGGTGACCTTCAGGCCGCGCGATTCGAGGATGGCGGCCAACGATGCAGCCGCGATGCCCTTGCCCAGCGAGGACACCACACCGCCGGTGACAAAGACGAACTTGGTCATTGCGAGCGGCAGTCTCTTTCGAAATGCCGAGGTGGTAAAGCGCGATTATAGGAGTGCGCCCGGCAACTCGATCTCGACCCGCAGACCGCCGAGCGGGGCGCTGCCGAGCGTCAACTCGCCGTGATACAGGTCCACCAGCTCGTGGGCGATCGCGAGCCCGAGCCCGCTGCCGGGCACGGACTCGTCGAGCCGCGTGCCACGCGCGATCACGGCCTGGCGCCGGTCGGCGTCGATGCCGGGGCCGTCGTCGTCGACGACGATGCGCAGGCGAGGCTGCTGCGGGCCACCGTGCATTGCCGCTGCCACGCGCACCTCGTGCCGCGCCCACTTGCAGGCGTTGTCGAGCACGTTGCCGAGGATCTCCTGCAGGTCCTGCGCCTCGCCGGCGAAGCTGCAATCGGCCGCGACCGATTCGGCCGTGATCGCGAGGCCGCGTTCGTGATGGACGCGAGCGAGCACGCGCAACAGGCCGGCGAGCAGCGGCACCACGTCGGCGCGTACGCCCGGAAGGCCGACCGCGGCAGCGGCGCGCGAACGCGCAAGGTGCCAATCGACCTGGCGCAGCGCGAGCGCAACCTGTTCGCGCACGAGCGGCGCGAGCGCGCTGCCGGACGGTGCGCGCCCCTCGTCGGTGGCCGCGGCCTGCGCCATCGCGGCGAGCGGCGTCTTGATTGCGTGGGCGAGGTTGCCGGCCTGCGCGCGTGCGCGCGACACGACCTCGGCGTTGCGCGCCAGCACGGCATTGAAGTCGTCGATCAGCGGCTGCACCTCCGATGGGAAACGCCCCTCGAGACGCGGCGCCGTGCCGGCGTGCACCGCCGCCAACGCCTGCTTCAAGGCCCGCAGCGGCGCCAGGCCGACCGTCACCTGCGCCAGCGCCGCTGCGCACAGCAGCGCCAGCAGCAGCAGGAGCGAGGCCGCGAGCACGCCATTGAAGCGGGCCACGGCCGCCGCCGTCGGCTGCAGGTCGGCGGCGACCAGCAGCCGCCATGGCGTGTCGACAGTGCCTTCAGTGCCATCAGCGTCGCCAGCGCCTTCGTGGCGCACGGTGCGCTCGACGAGCAGCAGCTTCGTGCCGTTCGGCCCGGCGATCTCATGGACGTGGACGGTGCCGTCGGCGATAGCGTCGTTCTCGACCGCGAGCACCGCATCCCACAGCGAGCGCGAGCGCAGCACGCCGGGGACGAGCTTGCCGGCCGTGACGCCGTCGACCTGCCAATAGAGGCCGCTGTACGGCCGCGACCAGCGCGGGTCGCTCAGCATCTTCTCGTCGAGCTGCGGCTTGCCGGCGGCGTCGAACTCGAGGCGCGCCGTCACCTGGTCGAGCTGTGCGGTGAGGGTGGCGGCGAACTGCTGCAGGACCTGCTCGCGAAACAGGCTGGCGAGCATCAGGCCGGCCAGCACCAGCGCCAGCAGCATGCCGACGCAGGTCGCCGCGAGCAGCCGAAAGCGCAGCGAGCGCGCCCGCAGCGCGACCCTCACGACGGTGCCGCCAGCCGATAGCCCATGCCGCGCACGGTCTCGATGACGCCGGGGGCGAGCTTCCTGCGCAGGCGCCCGATGAAGACCTCGATCGTGTTCGAGTCGCGGTCGAAATCCTGCGCGTAGAGGTGCTCGATCAACTCGGTGCGCGACACGACCTGGCCCGGCCGGTGCATCAGGTAGGCGAGCAGCCGGAACTCGTGGCTCGTCAGGTTGACCGGCTGGCCGTCCTGGCTGACGCGGCCGCTGCGCGTGTCGAGCGTGATCGCGCCGCATTGCAGCAGCGGCGAGGCGAGGCCCTGCGCACGCCGGATCAGCGCCCGCAGCCGCGCCAGCAGCTCTTCCATGTGAAAGGGCTTGGCGAGGTAGTCGTCGGCACCGGCGTCGATGCCGGTCACCTTCTCGTGCCAGCTGTCGCGCGCGGTCAGGATCAGCACCGGCAGCGTGCGCCCGCCGGCACGCCAGCGTCTGAGCACGCTCAAGCCGTCGAGCGCGGGCAGGCCGAGGTCGAGCACGGCGGCGTCGAACGGCTCGGTCTCGCCCAGGTACTGCGCGTCGACGCCGTTGGCGGCTTCATCGACCGCGTAGCCGGCGTCGGCGAGACCGGCGCGCAGCTGCGCGCGCAGCGTGGGATCGTCCTCGACGAGCAGGATTCTCATGGCCGGGAAGTGCCGCGCGCGGGCTTCATCGGCGGGCGTCCGATTTCGGCCTGTCCTTGCGCTTGAGGGTCAGCACCTGCGCCGTCGCGGCGTCGACCTCGAGCTTGACCAGCTGCCCGTCGGGTTGCAGCAGCTTGATCTCGTAGAGCCAGCGTCCGTCCTCGCGTTCGAGTTCGAGCTCGAGCACCTGCCCCGGGTGCGTGCGCTGCAGCCGCTCGAGCAGCGTCTGCAGCGGCAGCACCTCGCCCGCCTGCACGGCCGCGCGCGCCCGATCGTGATCGTCCTTGTCGCCGGCCCATGTGCCCGATGACGTCAGACACAGCAGCGCCAGGCCGGCGAGCAGCTTGCGGCGGGCCGGCGCGGGAGTGCGGGCGCGGTGTGCAGACATGCCGTGATTGTCGGCCGTGGCACCTGAACGGCGGATGAACGCGCCGTTCAGCAGTGCTTCAAGCGTGCGCTCCAAGAATGCAGCCATGGGTCGTGAGGACCCGTCAATGACCGGAGTGAGGATGCCACCGAAATTGTTCAACCCGATGCAGCGCCGGGCGTTTGTCGCACTGTGGGCAGGTCTCGCACTCGCGCCGCTGCCCGCGCTGGCCGCCGACACGTCGGCGGCGCAACAACTCGAGCGCTGGAGCGCGCAGGCCGGCGCGCCGGGCCAGGCCGAACGCGGCCGCATCTTCTTCACGAGTGCCCATGGCGGCGAATGGAGTTGCGCCTCGTGCCACGGCAACCCACCGACCGCGTCCGGCAAGCACGCGAGCACCGGCAAGGCGATCGACCCGCTCGCCCCCGCCTTCAACCCGCGTGCCTTCACCGGCAGCGCGAAGGTGGACAAGTGGTTCCGGCGCAATTGCAACGACGTGCTCCAACGCGAATGCAGCGCCGCCGAGAAGGCCGATGTGCTCGCCTACCTGCTGGCGTTGAAGCCATGAAGTCCCGCGAAATCAAGGATGCCGACATGATGATGACCTTCCGCCTCGCCCGCGCACTCTGTGCCGGCACGACGCTCAGCCTTGCCGCGCTCGGCCTGGCCCGAGCCGACAGCCATGCAGTCTGGCCGCGCCATACGCCGCCGGCCTACGCACAGGAGTGCGGGTCGTGCCACGTCGCCCTGCCGCCGGGCATGCTGCCGGCGCGCTCGTGGCAGCGCCTGATGGCCGGGCTCGACAAGCACTACGGCAGCGACGCCTCGCTCGACGCGGCGACGCTGCAGCAACTCGGCGCCTGGCTGCAGGCCAACGCCGGCACCGGCAAGCGCGTGCGCGAAGAGCCGCCGCAGGACCGCATCACGCGCTCGGCCTGGTTCGAACGCAAGCACCGCAAGATCGATGCGGCGGTCTGGCGACTGCCGAGCGTCAAGAGCGCCGTGAACTGCGCGGCCTGCCATGTCGGCGCCGAGCAGGGCCGCTTCGACGACGACGACCTGCGCATGCCGGCCGGCCTCGACGCGCGCTCACGGCGCGCCTGGAACGATTGAACTTCAAAGGAACGACCTCATGCAGATCATCCCCGTCTTCGAACCCGCCGCTGGCAGCGCACGCGCTGCGGCAACGGCGCGCCGCCTCGTCGTCGATGCGCCGATGCGCATGTTCCACTGGCTGTTCGCGCTCAGCTTCGTCGGCGCCTACCTCACGGCCGATGGCGAACATTGGCGCGCGCTGCACGTCACGCTCGGCTACACGATGGCCGGCCTGCTCGCGTTTCGCATCGTCTACGGCCTGGTCGGGCCACGCGAGGCGCGCCTTTCGCTGCTCTGGCGCCGGCTCGCCGGCGCGCCGGCATGGCTGCGCTCGGTGGCGCAGAGCCGATCGCTTGCGGCGATCCCCTGGCGCCAGGGCCAGAACCTGGCGATGGCATTGGCCGTTGCGGCGCTGCTCGCGATCGTCGTGCCGCTGACGATCAGCGGCTACGGCAGCTACAACGACTGGAGCGATGTGCTCGGTGGCGACTGGCTCGAAGAACTGCACGAGTTCTTCGGCGAGGCCCTGCTCGCCGTGGTGCTGATCCACCTCGCATTGATCACGCTGCTGAGCCTGCTGCGGCGCAAGAACCAGGCGCTGCCGATGCTGACCGGCCGCGTCGAAGGCGCCGGGCCCGATCTCGTCAAGCGCAACCGCGCCTGGCTCGCCGGTTTGATGCTGGTGGCGGTGCTGGCGTTCGCGGCAATGCAATGGCGCGACGCGCCCAACGGGTTGCTCGCCGCGCCGGCGTCGAGCGGCGCGCATGCGTCGCATCATCACGACGATGATGACTGATCACAGCTTCGAGTCGATCGCGTCCGACGTTCTCGGCGCCCGCGTCAGGGCTTGGAGCGAGCCCCGAGCGCGCCGCTCGCGGTGAGGCTCAGCAATATCAGCGGAACGCACAACCCGAACGTCCAACGGATGCCCCACCACTCGGCGATGAAGCCGAGCAGCGGCGGGC
>JAMLIM010000051.1 GCA_023954175.1 Rhizobacter sp. | reverse complement strand
CCAACGCCTTCGACGCCTACACCTACAACTACTCCGGCTCGAACGCCTTCAACAACCTCGGCACCTACGACAAGCTCGGCAATACGACGACGACGATGAACGTCGCCTACAACAACACTGGCACCACCAACGTCAACGCCGGCCGCTTCGCGCTCACCGGCGGCAGCACGAGCGCCAGCAGCTTCGTCGTCGCCTCCGGCGCCGTGCTCGACTTCAACAACGGCACGCACGACCTGAACGCGGCAAGCATCACCGGCGCCGGCACGACCGAGATCAGCGGCTCGAGCGGCTACAACTTCGTCAACCTCAACGGCGGCACGATGGGCACGGCGCTGCTGCTCAGCGGCGGCAATCTGCAGGGGAGCGACCACACCCTCTCCGGCCCCGTGACGTGGACCGGCACCGTCATCCGCGGCGCGGCGGCGACGACGGTCGCGAGCACGCTCGCCATCAGCGGTGACAACGACAAGAACCTCAGCGGCGGACGCGTCCTGAACGTCGGCGACACGACCTGGAGCGGCAACACGGCGGCTGGCTACAACCGCATCCGCTTCACCGGCGGCACGATCAACAGCAGCGGCACCTGGACCGACACCAACGCCTTCGACGCCTACACCTACAACTACTCGGGCACGAACGCGTTCAACAACGGCACGTACGACAAGCAGGGCAATACCCTGACCACGATGAACGTGGCCTACAACAACGTCGGCACGACCAACGTCAACGCCGGGCGCATGCCTTCACCGGCGGCGGCACGGCGCAGCGCGTTCAACGTCGCCAGCGGCGCGGTGCTCGACTTCCCGGTACGTACAACCTGAACGGCGAGCATCACCGGCGACGGGATGACCGAGATCAGCGGCTCGAGCGGCTACAGCTTCGTCAACCTCAACGGCGGCACCTGCTGAGCCGGCCCTGCGCCGACCACACCTGCTCCCCTGAGTGGACCGGCCGTGATCCCTGCCATCACCGGCGCGAACGACAAGACTGGGCGGCGGCCGCGTGCTAACGTCCGACGAGCCGCAACGAACATCCGCTTTACCGGCGGATACGCACGTGGACCGACAGCAACGCGTTCGATGCCTATGTCTACTGCACGAACGCGTTCCAACGCAGGGCAATACGATGAACGTGGCCTACCGGACCAACGTCGCCTCACCGCGGCACCCAAGCGGTTCAACGTCGCCAGCGGTGCGGTGCTCGCGTACAACCTGAACCCGCGAGCATCACCGGGCGGGCCGACCGAGATGCGGCTCGAGCGCCTTCGTCCTCAACCCGCGATGCTGCTGAGCGCCCCTGCTCGGCCCGGTGACGTGGACCGGCAGCGTCATCAGGGCGCGGCGAGCACCACGGTCGCCGGCGATATGACGATCAGCGGCGCGAACGACAAGAATCTGAGCGGCGGTCGGGTGCTCAACACCGAAGGCACGACCGCCTGGAGCGGCAGCACCGCCACAAACAACAACCGCATCCGCTTCACCGGCGCAACGATCAACAACAGCGGCACGTGGAACGACAGCAACACTTCGATGCCTACACCTACGACTACTCGGGCACGAACGCGTTCCACGGGCACCTACAACAAGCAAGGCAACACGACGACGACGATGGGCGTGGTCTACAGCACACCGGCGACCAATGTCGAGGCCGGCTGACGGTGACTTCGGCGTTCACCAACCTGGCCTCGTTCAGACCGCCGCCGGAGCGGCACCTCGGCAGCAACGCGACCTTCGTGAACGCCGGCATCCTGGCCGGCGACGGCACGATGCGACGCACGCGATGGCGACATCGTCAACCAGGGCGGCGCGATCGATCCCGGCATCAACGGCATCGGCCACCTGAACGTCACCGGTGCGCTCGTCAACAGCGCGACGGGCAAGCTGAACTTCGAACTCGCGAGCCTCGCAGCTTCCGCCGCTCGCCGTCAGCGACGACGTGAGCCTCCGGCGGCGAGATCGGTGTCTGGAACTTCGGCTACACGCCCATGCTCGGGGACAGCTTCGTCGTCATGACCTTCGCCGCGCAGGCGCGATCCGTTCGACTCGATCGTCTACGGCTTCGCGCCGGGCACCGAATTCACCGCGACCTACCACCTGCAGACGTGACGCTGACGGTGAGTGCGGTGGCGCCGTGCCCGAGCCACAGACCGTGTTGCTGATGCTTGCCGGCCTCGGCGTGCTCGGATTCGTCGCCCGTCGCCGCTTGGACTGAGGGCGATCGCGGCGCGGCCCGGCACGCGCCCGGCCGCGCACCGGGTTCGCCGCTCGCAGGTACGGCGGTGGTTGCCTGCGTTGCAAGCTGGCATGAAACTCGCCGCATGTCTCGTCCCGACGCATCTCCCAGCCCGAGCGCATCGCCCGACCCGGCCGGGTCGGGCCTTGCGCGGCCGGAACACGCGTGGCAATTGCGCCTGTTGGGCCGGCCCTGCCTGGCGTCCCTGCCGCCGGGGCGCACGATCGTTCTGCGGCCGAAGGATGCGGCCCTGCTCGCCGTTGTCGCGCTGTCGGGCGGGATCAAGGCCGACCATCTCTCCGCCATGCTGTGGCCCGGCGCCAGCGCCCGGCAGGCCGACAACAGCCTGCGCCAGCGGCTGTTCCGCTTGCGCCGGGAAGCGTCGAATCCACTCGTCACGACCGAAGCGCAGTTGCATCTTGCGCGCGGCATCGGCACCGACATCGAGCCGACACTGCATCGGATTCTCGAAGACGAGACCGCGGGCCAGGACGAATTGCTCGGCGACCTCGAGTTCGACGGTCTGCCCGACCTCGCCGAGTGGCTGCGCGCCGAGCGCCGCAAGTGGCGCGATCAACGCACGAGCGCGCTTGCCGACGCGGCGGCTGCGTGCGAGAAGAGCGGCGCCGTCGCGCGCGGCCTCGTCTATGCACAGCGCCTGATCGACACCGACCCGTTTGCCGAACATGCGCACCGCCGGCTCATGCGGCTGCACTACCTGCGCGGCGACCGGGCGGCGGCGATCGCCGCCTTTGAGCGCTTCGAGCAGATTCTGAAGGACGAACTCGGCACCCGCCCGTCGGCCGAGACGATCGAGCTGATGGCGACGATCGAGCACGCCGGCACAAGCCTGCCGGCGCATCGCGCGGTCGTTCCGGCGAGTCTCCTGCGCCCGCCGCGGCTGATCGGCCGAGAGCGCGAGTTGCATCGGCTCGACAGCGCGTGGTCGGCGCAGCGCGTGTTCCTGCTCGTCGGCGAAGCCGGCATCGGCAAGAGCCGGCTGCTGCAAGAGTTTTCGACCGGCCGCCAGCATGCGATCTGCGTCCAGTCGAGGCCGGGAGACGCAGGCATCGCGTACGCGCTGCTGGCACGCTTGATTCGATCGGTAATTGCAGCCACCGGGCTGCAGACGACGGCGGCGCGCACCCGGGAACTCGCCTTGATCCTGCCCGAGCTCGGCCCCGCCGTCAGCGTCGCCGGTGAAGCGCAGCGCTTGCTGCTGCAGCGTGCGGTCGAGATGACGCTGGCCGACGCCTTGCGCGAAGGCCTGAAGGCCGTCATCGTCGACGACCTGCATTTCGCCGACGAGGCGAGCGTCGAGTTCGTGCAGTCGATGTTGCAGTCCGACGCGCTCGCCGCGCTGCGCTGGGGCTTCGCCCAGCGACCGGCCGACGCCGGGACGGCAGCCGCCAACCTGCGTCGCGCGTTGGAGGAAGGCGGCCGCGTCGAAACGGTCGAACTCCATCCGCTCGACCTCGCGCAGCTCGGCGCGCTCATCGAGTCGATCGGCATCGCCGAACTCGACCCGGCGCGACTCGCCCCGGCACTCCTCAAGCACAGTGGCGGCAACCCGATGTTCGCGCTCGAGACCTTGAAGGATCTCGTGATCTCCGAGCGCGGCGACACGCCCGACGCGTACGCGAGGTTGCCGCAGCCCGTCACCGTCGGCGCGCTCGTCGAGCGACGCCTCGCGCAACTGTCGCCGCCGGCACTGCGTCTGGCACGCGTTGCGGCGCTGGCCGGCCCGGACTTCAATGCCGAGCTCGCCGCAGCGGTACTGGAGACGCACCCGCTCGACATCGCCGAACCGTGGCGCGAGCTCGAAGCGGCGCAAGTGATCCGCGATCAGGGATTCGCGCACGATTTGATCTTCGAGGCGACGCTCGCCTCCGTGCCGCAGCCGATCGGGCAGCTCCTGCACCGGCGGATCGCAAGCTACCTTGAAGACCACCATGTTCCGCCCGAACGCACCGCGCCGCACTGGGCCGGTGCCGGAGAGTGGCTGCGTGCGGGGGAGTGCTACGCGGCTTCGGCGCGCCGCGCACAACGCGCCTCGCAGCGCAGCCACGAGGTCGAATGCTGGCACCTGGCGGCTGATGCCTTCGACCGCGCTGGCAATCACGCGCGCGCGTTCGAGGCGCGCTGCGAGAGCATCCATGCGCTGATCGTCGTCCAGGGCGTGACACGCGCGCAGGCGGCTATCGATGACCTGCTTGCCACCGCGAAGACCAACGCCGAGCGCGCCGCCGCGCTCACCGCAAAGGCCACGGCCGCGCTGATGGCCGCCGACCACCCGACCGGCATCGCCGCCGCCGTCGAGGCGCTCGAATTGACACGCGAACTCGCCTCACCCTGGCCGCGCTTTCAGGCGGCGCGCCTGCACGCCGTGGGCCTGGCTCAATCCGGCCGGTCTGCCGAAGGCCTCGCCGCGATCGAGCCGTACCGCGCGCTGATCGAGGCCGAAGGCACGCCCGAGCAGCGCGGCAATTTCTGGGCCGACTACGCCTATGTGCTGAACACGGCGCGCCGCCTGCGCGACACCGACTTCGCGCTGCACAAGGCGATCGAGAACGCCACCGCGCTCGGTGACATCGCCGAACTGGCAACACTCACCTCGAACCTCGCCACCGTCAAGGGCAACCTGGGCCGGGTGCCCGAGGCGCTCGCGCTGGCGCAGCGCGCGCTCGCGATGCAGGCGCAACTCGGCGCCACCGATGGTCCCGAGGGCGCGGTGCTCGAAACCTACCTCGGTCTGTATTGCGGCATGGTCGGCCGCTACGGCGAGGCGCTGGAGCGGCTGGACGCCGCGATCGCCTGCTTTGCGCGCGACAAGCAACTGCTGTGGATTGCCCTCGCCTCGAATCACAAGGCGCAGTTGCTGATCGACCTCGGACAGTTCGCGCGCGCGCAGCAGACGCTCGAGTACGAACGGCCACCGATCGACCATGTGCGCGCCCGGGGCGCGACGGTCGCATCGCGCCTCGCGCGCGCGATGGGCCGGTCAGACCGCGATCGTATCGATGAAGCGATCGCCCTGCTGACGCCGGGCGCCGACCCCCACGTGCGCATGCACGCGCTGCTCGATCACGCGCGCAGCGTTGACGATACCCACGATCTTCAACGCTACGACGAAGTCCTTCAGCTGGCGCTGCAGCTCGAGTTTGCCGGTGTCGCGATGAAGGCAAGGCTGCTGCGCGCGCACGCGCAAAGCCGGGCCCGGCAGACCGCGGCCGCGGCGCAGACGATGCGTGAGCTCGTCGGCCAGCTGCCGAACCTGCAGCCTGCCGATCTGTACTACGGCGAGGCGTGGTGGATCGCGTCGCAGGTGTTCGACGCGAACGACGATCGCGAAGACGCCCTGATGGCGCTTGCCTGCGGCGCCAAGTGGGTGCGCCAGGTGGCGTTGCCCAACGTCCCCGAGCCCTATCGCGACAGCTTTCTTCAGCGCAATCCGAGCAACCGGGCGCTGCTCGCCGCGGCCGACGCCAAGCTCGCGCGATAGGGTGGCGCGCGCGTGGTTGTCGACCGGGTGCGCGGCCGGCTATGCTGACGTGGCGCGACCGCGAATGGGCGCCGGTCGCGTGCTCGAAGCGCGCAGATTCCACTCCCAAAGCCAAAGCGCCGGTTTGCAGAGACCCGAACATGCACCTCGACACACCCAGAATCGGCGCCGCGAACCCGGCGCGGCCGAACAAGATCGTGAGCGCGGCCGAGGCGGTGCGGCTGATCCACGATGGCAACACGGTCGCCACCGGCGGCTTCGTCGGCATCGGCTTTGCCGAGGGCATCGCGATCGCGCTCGAGCAGCGCTTTCTCGCGACGCAGGCCGAGACCGGGCAGGGCGCGCCGCGCGACCTGACGCTGTTCTACGCCGCCGGCCAGGGCGACGGCAAGGAGCGCGGCCTGAACCACTTCGGCCACGCGGGTCTCGTCAAGCGCGTCGTCGGCGGCCACTGGGGCTTGTGCCCGAAGCTGCAGGCGCTCGCCGTGGCGGGCGCGATCGAGGCCTACAACCTGCCGCAGGGCGTGATCACGCACATGTTTCGCGACATCGCCGCCGGCAAGCCGGGCACGCTGAGCGCGGTCGGGCTCGGCACCTTCGTCGATCCGCGCCACGGCGGCGGCAAGGTCAACGCGGTGACGACCGAGGAGCTGGTGCGGCTGATGGAGATCGACGGCGAGGAGGTGCTGTTCTACAAGGCCTTCCCGGTCCACGTCGGCATCATCCGCGCGACGACCGCCGACGCCGACGGCAACCTGACGATGGAGCGCGAGGCGCTGACGCTCGAGGCGCTCGCGATCGCGATGGCCGCGCACAACAGCGGCGGCATCGTCATCGCGCAGGTCGAGCGGATCGCCGAGCGCGGCTCGCTCAACCCGCGGCAGGTGAAGATCCCGGGCGTGCTCGTCGATTGCGTCGTCGTCGCCGAGCATCCCGAACATCACATGCAGACCTTCGTCACCCCCTACAGCGCGGCGTTTGCGGGCGAGATCCGGGTGCCGATGAACACCTTCGCGCCGATGGCGATGAGCGCGCGCAAGTGGATCGCGCGGCGCGCGGCGCTCGAACTCGAGCGCAACGCGGTCGTGAACCTCGGCATCGGCATGCCCGAAGGCGTGGCCGACGTCGCGGCCGAGGAGGAGGTGATCGACCTGCTCACGCTCACGGCCGAGCCGGGTGTGATCGGCGGCATTCCGGCGAGCGGGCTGAACTTCGGCGCCGCAGTCAACACGCAGGCGATCATCGACCAGCCGAGCCAGTTCGACTTCTACGACGGCGGCGGGCTCGACATCGCGATCCTCGGCCTCGCGCAGGCCGACGCGCAGGGCAACCTGAACGTGAGCCGCTTCGGGCCGCGGCTCGCGGGTGCGGGCGGCTTCATCAACATCAGCCAGGCGGCGCGCGAGGTCGTGTTCGTCGGCACCTTCACCGCGGGCGATCTGCGCGTGCGGGCGGAGGGCGGCCGCGTGCACATCGACAGCGAAGGCACGCAGCGCAAGTTCGTGCGCGAGGTCGAGCAACGCACCTTCAGCGGCGGGCGCGCACTCGCGCGCGGGCAACGCGTGCTCTACGTGACGGAGCGCTGCGTGTTCCGGCTCGCGCCCGACACGGCCGGCGCGAGCGGACTGAAGCTGATCGAGATTGCCCCCGGTATCGACCTGGAGCGCCAGATCCTCGCGCTGATGGATTTCGCGCCGGCGATCAGCCCGGACCTGCGCCTCATGGACGCGAGCCTGTTCGCCGACGCAAAGATGAACCTGCGCGAACGCATGCTGGCAATCCCGATCGCCGAACGCATCGAACTCGACGCGAAGAACCTGCGCCTGTTCGTCAACTTCGAGGGCCTCGCGATCGATTCAGACGCGGCCATCGCCGAGATCGAGGCCGAGATCATGCGGTTGCTCGCGCCGCTCGCCGAGCGCGTGAACGTGGTCGTGAACTACGACCACTTCAGCATCCGGCCGGATCTCATGGACGCCTACGGCGCGATGGTGAAGCGGGTGCAGGACCGCTACTACGCGCACGTGACGCGCTATGGCGCGAGCGGCTTCGTCAGGGCTCGGCTCGAAGGCGCGGGCTGATGCGGCGCCCGCCTACTTGGCAACGGTGCGACGCGCCGTGATGCGGCGCGCCCGCACTGCATGGACGACGCGCCAGCCGAGCAACACCGCGATGATGGCGGCGTAGACCGCGACCTCGGCAAAATCGTTCTTCCCCGCGCGCATCCAGAAGAAGTGCAGCAACGCGAGCACGGCGATCGCGTAGACGAGCTTGTGCAGCGCCTTCCAGCGCTTGGCGCCGAGCGCCTTGATCGCGCGGTTGAACGAGGTGGCGGCCAGCGGCAGCATCAGCAGGAACGCGGCGAAACCGACGAGTGCGAAGGGGCGTTTCGGGATGTCGCGCGCGATCGCCTGCGGATCGAAGCCCATGTCGAGCCAGGCGTAGGACAGGAAGTGCAGCACGAGATAGAAGAACGTGAAGAGCCCCAGCATGCGCCGATAGCGCGCCAGCTCGGGGCGGCCGGTCAGCTGCCGCAGCGGCGTCACGGCGAGCGTCACGCACAACCCGCGCAGCACCCAGTCGCCGGTGCCGCGGATCAGCGCCTCGGCCGGGTTCGCACCGAGCGAATCCGTCAGCGCCCCGAACAGCAGCCACACGAAGGGCAGCATGCAGACGGCGAAGACGAAGGGCTTCGCCGCCAGGTGGCGCAGCACGTGCCTTCGGCGAGGCGTCGGCGTCGAGCGCGTGCTCGGACTCGGCACGGTGGCGGTGTTCATCGGCTGACGAGGCAGGCGCGCCTCAGAAGTACTTCTTCAGGTCCATGCCGGCGTAGAGCTGGCCGACCTGCGCCTCGTAGCCGTTGAACATCAGCGTCGGCCGCTTCTTCGCGAACAGGCCGTCCTCGCCGATGCGGCGTTCGCGCGCCTGGCTCCAGCGAGGGTGGTCGACGTTCGGATTCACGTTGGAATAAAAGCCGTACTCGCTCGGCGCCGCCTCTTCCCAACTCGTCTTCGGCTGCTTCTCGACGAAGCGGATCTTGACGATCGACTTGCCGCTCTTGAAGCCGTACTTCCACGGCACGATGAGGCGCACCGGCGCGCCGTTCTGGTTGGGCAGCACCTCGCCATAGAGGCCGAAGGCGAGCATCGCGAGCGGGTTCATCGCCTCGTCCATGCGCAGGCCCTCGACGTACGGCCAGTCGAGGATGCGCGAGCGAACACCGGGCATCTGCTTCGGGTCGGCCAGGCTGACGAACTGTATGTATTTGGCGTTGCCGGTCGGCTCGACGCGCTTGATCAGTTCGGCGAGCGAGTAGCCGACCCACGGCACGACCATCGACCAGCCTTCGACGCAGCGCAGGCGGTAGATGCGTTCCTCCTGCGGGCTGAGCTTGAGCAGCTCTTCGATGTCGATGACCCCGGGCTTCTTCACCTCGCCTTCGATCGCCACCGTCCAGGGTCGCGTCTTGAGCGACCCCGCGTTGCGCGCCGGATCGGACTTGTCGGTGCCGAACTCGTAGAAGTTGTTGTAGGTGGTGACGTCCTGGTAGGTGGTGAGCTTGTCCATCAGCATCGCGCCCGGCACCGCGCTGCGGGCGCCGGGCAGTGCCGCCAGCCTGCCCGGCGCCGGCACCTGCGCGATCGCCGCGCGTTGCGCCCAGCCGGCCAGCAGCGCGCCGGCGGCGCCACCGGCGGCGAGCCTGAGCAACGCGCGGCGCTGCTCGTAGACGGCGCGCGGCGTGATGTCCGAACTGCTGCGGTGCTGGAATCCCTTGTCGAAGTGCGATGGCATGGCGTGGTCTGGGAGGGTTTGGCTGGTTAGCGATGGAGTCGTTGGCAGGGGCGAAGTTCTTACGGCGTCGGCCCGGATGCCGGCGCACAAAAGACAAAGGCCGGTACGAAACCGGCCTCTTGCATCTGCTTGCGCGACGCCGCGTCAGCGCAGCCCGGCCATGTAGTCGGCAAGCGCCTTGATTTCCTTGTCGCTCAGCCGCGCGGTGACGCCCGTCATCATCGGGCCGTTCTTGCGCAGGCCGTCGCGAAACGCGAGCAACTGCGCTTCGGCATATTCTGCGTGCTGGCCGGCAAGGCGGGGGAACTGCGCCGGAATGCCCCCACCGTCGGGCGTGTGGCAGCCCGAACAGGCCGGAATCTGGCGCTCGGCGATGCCGCCGCGGTAGATGCGCTCGGCCATGCGGACGGTGTCCTTGTCCTTCGCGAAGCCGGGCTTGGCGTGCTTGGAGGCGTAGAACGCCGCCACATCACGCATGTCGGCTTCGCTCAGCGTGGAGGCCATGCCGAGCATGATCGCGTTCTCGCGCTTGCCGTCCTTGAACTCCATCAGCTGCTTGACGAGGTACTCGGGATGCTGTCCCTGCAGGATCGGGTTCGCCGCCAGACCGCGCGAGCCGTCCGACGTGTGGCACGCGCCGCAGACCTGGCCTGCGATCGCCTCGCCCTTTGCAGGGTCGGGCTTGGCGGCTGCCGCTGCTTCGGCGCCGAACGCGGGCGCGGACATCGTCGCCGCGACGAGGACGGCCGCCAGCAGGCGGGGCAGCAGGCGGGGCAGCGAAGGGGCGATGGACTTCATGGATGGGTGTGCTCAGGCCGCAAAACCCGAAGATTTTACAATGACGGATTTGGCGCGCCGAGATGACCGACAACAAGACCGAAACGAAGTCATCGCGCAAGCCGGCGAGCGCCGCAGCTTCGACAGCCACCGCGGCGCCAAAGGCTGCCAAAGCCGCGCTCGCGTGGACCCACACCGCGCGCTTCCTGACCACCGCGAGCAAGCTCGCCGAACTGCCCGCGACCGAGCTGCCCGAGATCGCCTTCGTCGGCCGCTCCAACGCCGGCAAGTCGACCGCGATCAACCGGCTGGCGCAGCAAAAGCGCCTCGCGTTCGCCTCGCGCACGCCGGGCCGCACGCAGCACATCAACCTGTTCGCACTCGGCCCGAAGGATGCGCCCGACGTGCTGTTCGCGGATCTGCCCGGCTACGGCTATGCGGCGGTCGCGCGCGACGCCAAGCTGCGCTGGCAGAAGGTGATGGCCGACTACCTCGAGCTGCGCCGCAGCCTCTCCGGCATCGTGCTGATGATCGATTCGCGCCTCGGCGCGACGGACCTGGACCGGCAACTGCTCGCCTTCATCGCGCCGCGCATCGCCAATGGCGCGGTGAAGCTGCTCGTGCTGCTGACCAAGGCCGACAAGCTCAACCGCCGCGAGGCGCAGGCGGCGCTCGCTGCGCTGCAGGCGGTGCTCGGTGAATTCACGACCGCCGAGGCCGACGTTGGCGTCACGCTGTTCTCGGCGTTGAGCGGCGCCGGCATCGACGATGCCGCGGTCGCGCTGCACGTCTGGACGCACGCGCCGGCCGAGTGAGCCCGCTTGCCCAGGACTTGGTTCGGAAGCCAACGATGATCGAGAAGTTTGAAGTCGCCTTGCCGCATGGCATCACGCTGTCGTGCCGGGCCGCGGGGCCGCGCGCCGCGCCGCTCGTGATCTTCCTGCACGGTTTCCCGGAGGCCGCGTTCGTGTGGGACGCGATGCTGACCCGCTTCGGCGATCGCTACCGCTGCGTGGCGCCGAATCTGCGCGGCTTCGAGCAGTCGAGCGCGCCGGCGGCAGTGGAAGCGTACCGGCCGAAGCAACTCGTCGCCGACATCGAAGCGCTCGTCGCGCACTGCAACCGCGAAGCGGGCCGGGCGGAGCGTGCGCCGCTTGCTGCGCTCGTTGCGCACGACTGGGGCGGTGCGCTCGCCTGGAACCTCGCGGCCCAGCAGCCGGCACTGCTCGAACGTCTCGTGATCATCAATTCACCGCACCCGGCGACCTTTCTGCGCGAGTTGCAGCACTCGCCGGCGCAGCAGGCTGCGAGCGCCTACATGAACTTCCTGTGCCGCGACGACGCAGCCGAGCTGCTCGCGGCGGACGACTTCGCGCGCCTCTGGCCATTCTTCAGCAACCGGGTCGAACGCGGTTCGCCGGCCGTTGCGCCCGACTGGCTGACGGACGATGTGAAGGAGCAGTACCGCAGCGTCTGGCGCGCCGGGCTGCAGGGCGGGCTCAACTACTACCGGGCGTCGCCGCTGCGCCCGCCGACGTCCGCGGACGACGCGATCATGACGCTCTCTTTTCCGCCCGAGTTCGTGACGGTGCGCGTGCCGACGCGCGTGATCTGGGGCGAGCGCGATGTCGCGCTGCCGCCCGCGTTGCTCGACGGGCTGGAGGTCTACGTGCCGCAGATGCGCGTCGTGCGTGTGCCGGATGCATCGCACTGGATCGTGCACGAGCAGCCGGCGCTCGTCGCGCGCGAGATCGAGGCGGTGCTGAGTTCCTGAAACACGTTCGGCGGGACGCGCGCGCGAACTCAGCGCGTCGTGCGTTTGTCGGCAAGCCGGCGCCGCACGCTCTCGGCCGCGCGTACGACGACGGCGCGTTCGACGAGCGGCCGGATCAGCTTCTCGGCCCGCAGCCGCAGCAGCGTCGCATGCTCGAACGCATCGTTGCGTTGCGGATGCGGGCTCGCGAACAGCCAGCGCGTGCGCGCATCGCTGCACCACAGCAGGCGCGTCACGCCCCAGCGTCCGCGCAGGAACATGCGGTACCAGGCGCCGGGTTGCTGCTCCGCGAGCCAGGCAGCCGCGGCCTTGTCGATATCGGCGTCCGGGTCCTTGGTCGCGTCGGGTGCGTCGGCTGCCGCGGCGAGGAGCAGATCGGCCGGTACCGTGTCCATCGTGCCGAGGTCCATCGCGATAGACACCGGCGCGTTGCGCGCCAGCGCGTCGATGTCGCCCGCCGCCTGCAGCAGCTGGGCGTTGAACTGCGCCGCCGAATAGGCATCGAGCTTGGCGACGCAGTCGCGATAGAGCTCGGCACCCTGCAGCGGTGCGCGTTGCAGCGTGGCGACCAGTTCGGTCGCGTAGCCGACCCAGGCGCGCGATTGCGGGTCGGCGGCGTCCGGATGCGTCGCGCTCTGGTAGGCGAAACGATCGAGCAGCGTCCACAGCGGATGGCCCGCCGACTCGAGCAGCTGCGGATCGTGCGCGGCGAGTTCAAGCGCGCTCGCATGCAGCGAGGCGGTGAGTGCGCGCAACGCGGGGTGCATCTGACTGCTCTGCGCAATGGCGTCGAACAGATCCTGCAACAGGCCGCGGGTCTGCGCGTCGAGTGCGGCCGCGGGACGCTGAGACGGCGCCGCATGGGGCGGGGAAGCGCTCTCGAGCAGGCCCGTCAGCAGGCTCGCCCGTGTCGACTCCGCACGCGGCGGCACTGCGGTGCGATACAGGCTCGGTTGAACGCCCTGCGCCTCCAGGCGGGTGCAGGCCGAAGCGAACGCCTTCTTGAGCGCTTCGGCCAGAGGCATGCTCGCGTGGCGCAGCAGGAGCGCGGCGTCCTGCGTCGAGCCGAGCGTGCAGCCGGCCTGCCACAGCGCATGCGCAAAGGCTTCGGGGTGCAGCGGATTGGTCGAGACCGAGACGTAGGGCAGGCCGCACATCGCCGATGTGAAGGTCTGCAGCTCGCGCAGTTCCCATTCGGCGACGCCGTCGATCTGGGTTGCGACGCGAGCGATCTCGATGTCGGCGCTGTGTGTCGATTCGTCCAGCAGCGCAAGGCCACGCGCGGGTGCGGTCTTGACTGCAGCGGCGGTGTCCGCCCCGTGCGCGCGCTGCGCGAATGCGGCAACGAATGCCTGGGCAAACTGGCGCGATTGCGCCTGGAGCGACTGCGCGAACTCGAAGCGCTGCATGCGCTCCGCCGCGCTCAGCGTGCCTTGCGGCGCCTGTCGCAGGGCATCGACGGTCTGGCGCAGCACCTGCTCGACGAGCATCGGCATGCGCGCCAATTCGTCGTCGACGAAACGTTGCAGCGGGGCGGCAAGGGTCATGGGAGGTTGGGCGGCGGCGCGCCCGGTGCGCACTGCCACCGATTATCCGCCTGTGTCATCGGGGGGCACGGGGAGAGGCCCAGGCGTGCGGGCTGATTGCGCAAGCGATTGCGCAAGCGAGGCCCATGAAAAAAGGGCCGCATTGCTGCGGCCCCTGCTTGCGGTAGAGCGATCCGGGCGCGAACGCCCGGAGCGGACCTTACATGTCCATGCCGCCCATGCCGCCCATGCCACCCATGCCGCCCATGCCACCCGGCATGCCGCCGGCCGCTTCTTCCTTCGGCGCTTCCGAGATCATGCACTCGGTCGTCAGCATCAGCGCCGCGACGGAGGCTGCGTTCTGCAGCGCGGTGCGGGTCACCTTGGTCGGGTCCAGGATGCCCATCTCGATCATGTCGCCGTACTCGCCGTTCTGGGCGTTGTAGCCGTAATTGCCCTTGCCGGCCAGCACGGCGTTGACGACCACGCTCGGCTCGTCACCGGCGTTCTGCACGATGATGCGGATCGGCTCCTCGACCGCACGCAGCACGATCTTGATGCCGGCTTCCTGGTCATGGTTGTCGCCCTTGATCTTGCCCGCGGCCTGCTTGGCGCGCAGGAAGGCCACGCCGCCACCGGCGACGATGCCTTCCTCGACGGCAGCACGCGTCGCGTGCAGCGCGTCTTCGACGCGCGCCTTCTTTTCCTTCATCTCGACTTCGGTCGCGGCGCCGACCTTGATCAGCGCAACACCGCCGGCCAGCTTGGCCACGCGCTCCTGCAGCTTCTCCTTGTCGTAGTCGCTCGTCGCTTCCTCGATCTGCACGCGCACCTGCTTGACGCGCGCCTCGATGTCGGCCGCGGCGCCGTTGCCGTCGATGATCGTGGTGTTTTCCTTCGCCACTTCGACGCGCTTGGCCTGGCCGAGGTCGGCCAGCGTGACCTTCTCGAGCGTGAGGCCGACTTCCTCGGCGATCACCTTGCCGCCGGTCAGGATCGCGATGTCCTCGAGCATCGCCTTGCGACGGTCACCGAAGCCCGGCGCCTTGACGGCGACGACCTTCAGGATGCCGCGGATCGTGTTCACGACCAGGGTCGCGAGCGCTTCGCCTTCGACTTCCTCGGCGATGATCAGCAGCGGACGGCCGGCCTTGGCGACGGCTTCGAGCGTCGGCAGCAGGTCGCGGATGTTGCTGATCTTCTTGTCGAACAGCAGCACGAACGGGTTCTCGAGGATCGCGCTCTGCTTGTCGGGGTTGTTGATGAAGTAGGGCGACAGGTAGCCGCGGTCGAACTGCATGCCTTCGACGACTTCGAGTTCGCTGTTCAGGCTCTTGCCGTCTTCGACGGTGATGACGCCTTCCTTGCCGACCTTGTCCATTGCCTCGGCGATGATCTTGCCGACTTCGTCGTCGCTGTTGGCCGAGATCGTGCCGACCTGGGCAATTTCCTTGCTCGTCGTCGTCGGCTTCGATTGCTTCTTGAGCTGCTCGACGAGCGACAGCACGGCCTTGTCGATGCCGCGCTTGAGGTCCATCGGGTTCATGCCCGCGGCCACGTACTTCATGCCTTCGCGGACGATGGCCTGGGCCAGCACGGTCGCGGTGGTGGTGCCGTCACCGGCGATGTCGCTCGTCTTGGAGGCGACTTCCTTGACCATCTGCGCGCCCATGTTCTGGAGCTTGTCCTTGAGCTCGACTTCCTTCGCGACCGACACGCCGTCCTTGGTCACGGTGGGGGCGCCGTACGAGCGCTCGAGCACCACGTTGCGACCCTTCGGGCCGAGGGTCACCTTGACCGCGTTGGCCAGGACATTCACGCCCTCGACCATGCGCGCGCGGGCTTCGCCGCCGAAAACTACGTCTTTTGCTGCCATTTGAATTCTCCGGTATTGGGTTTACTTCTTCTCGACGACGGCGAAGAGGTCTTCTTCGCGCATGACGAGCAGCTCGTCGCCATCGACCTTGACGGTCTGGCCGCTGTACTTGCCGAACAGGACGCGGTCGCCGACCTTGATGTTCAAGGCGACGAAGTCACCCTTTTCGTTGCGCTTGCCCGGGCCGACGGCCAGCACTTCGCCCTGGTCGGGCTTCTCGGCGGCGTTGTCGGGGATGACGATGCCCGAGGCGGTCTTGGTTTCCTGTTCCAGGCGCTTGACGATCACGCGATCGTGCAACGGACGAAGTTTCATGGTATCTCCTTGATTCAGGGTAAACGACAACGAACTTTGATTGGAAGCCAGTGGCACGGTGTGCGACCGCTGACTTTGCCGACCCGGTGGCCTCCGTATGACGCCATCCTGGGCCGTTAGCACTCATCAGAGGTGAGTGCTAGCAGCGAAGATTATAGGGGCCGCGGCCCCGCTTTCAAGGGCTCACCTGCCAATCGAGCGTCAGATCGGCGCCTTGGCGTCGCGCCGCGGATGCCTCCAGGCATGACCTGCGACAAGGCGCGGCGATGCCGCGCGCGTTCAGCCGAAGACGCTGCGGACTGCGCCCTCGAGCGTCGCCGGGTCCGTCAGGGCGACGAACAGGACGCCCGCCACGGCGCCGGAGAGATGCGCGTCGTGGTTGATGCGGCCGCGGCCCTGCCGCGCGGCGTACCAGGTGTACGCAAGATAGGCCGCCGCAAAGAGCGGCGCCGGGATCGGCACGGGGATCGGCAGGATGAAGATCGACGCACCCGGAAAGTAGACGATCGACGCAAAGAGCACCGCCAGGATCGCGCCCGACGCGCCGAGCGTGCGGTAGCCGGGGTCGTGCCGATGCTTGAAATACGTCCCGGCGTCGCTCGCCAGCATGCCGAACGCGTAGAGCAGAAGAAACATCTTCGAGCCCATCGCCCGCTCGAGCGAAAAGGCGAAGGCCCAGAACGTGAAGGCGTTGAAGAGCAGGTGCGCGAGATCGGCGTGGACGAAGGCGCTCGTGACGAGCGTCGGGTACTCGTGCCGCCGCACCAGCCAGTACGGCCGGAAGAGACTGCGCTCGATGAACGCGGGGGACGCGTACAGCGCGACGAGGCTCACCGCGACGATCGCGATCAGGATCAGCGTCGCGGCGGGTGCGCCGCGGGAAAACGCGAGAAGGGATTCCGGCATGGGACTCCAGATTCGGCCCGGCAGCATCCGGACGAGAGCGGGACGAGAGCGCCCATTGTCGCGAGGCGTGCTGCGTAGAACCGCGCCGAACCGCGCCGCGGCGGAGAATGGCGCTCTTCCAGGCTTCGGCGGGCGTTGCGCTGCGCTGTCTTTGAATGACACTCGATTCCGGGGCCGACCCCGAAGCGATCCCCCGCGGAACGATCATCTGCCTCGCGCTGGCCGCGTTCGCGAGCGCCATGTCCTTGCGCGTCAACGACGCATTGCTGCCCAAGCTCGCGACGGAGTTCGACGTTTCGCTGGGCACGGCAGCGCAGGTCATCAGCGTGTTCGCCACCGCCTATGGCCTGGCGCAACTGTTCTTCGGCCCGGTCGGCGACCGCTTCGGCAAGTACCGCGTGATCGCGTGGGCGACGGCGGCCTGCGCCGCCACCGCGCTCGTCTGCGCCGTGGCCCCGGACTTCGTCACGCTGCGGATCGCGCGCGCGCTGGCCGGTGCGACGGCCGCCGCGGTGATCCCGTTGTCAATGGCGTGGATCGGCGACGTCGTGCCGTACGAACAACGCCAGCCGGTTCTCGCGCGGTTCCTGATCGGCCAGATCGTCGGCCTGTCCGCGGGCGTCTGGCTCGGCGGCTTTGCTGCGGATCATCTGTCGTGGCGCGCGCCGTACTTCTTCATCGCCGCGCTGTTCGTCGGGGTCAGCGTGGCGTTGTTCGCCTTCAACCGCCGCCTGCCGCAGCGGGCGCGAACGATGCGGCACGCCAGCGGGCCGGTGCTGCGTCGCATCGCGAGTGAATTCGCCGGCGTGCTCGCGCGCCCCTGGGCGCGCGCGATCCTGTGCCTGGTGTTCCTCGAAGGCATGTGCCTGTACGGGCCATTCGCCTTCATCGCGGCGCATCTGCACCAGGCGTTCGGCTTGTCGCTGTCGGCGGCCGGCGCGATGGTGATGTTGTTCGGCGCCGGCGGCTTCGTCTTCGCCGTCCTGTCGCGCCGGCTCGTTGAGTTCCTCGGCGAGGGCGGTCTCATCCGCTGGGGCGGGGCCTTCATGTGCATCGCGCTGCTCGCCGTCGGCTATGCGCCGACCTGGGGTGGGGCGCTCGCCGGCTGCATTCTGCTCGGGCTCGGCTACTACATGCTGCACAACACCTTGCAGGTCAACGCGACGCAGATGGCGCCGGAACAGCGCGGCGCCGCGGTGTCGGCCTTCGCGTCGTGCTTCTACCTCGGCCAGTCGGTGGGCGTCTCCCTCGGCGGCCTCTGGGTCGGTGTGATCGGCACCGACAGCTTCCTCGCGATCGGCGCCATCGGGGTGCTCGGCGTGGCGATTGCGTTTCACAAGCTGCGCCGGCGGCATCTGCGGGCGATGGCGTCGACAGCGGCCTGATAAACGGTGAGGCGTGGCGGCCCTGACCCGCGCGCATCAAGGTTCGAAGCGGATGCAGGGCTTCGACGCCAATCCGGCGTTGCCATGATGGGCGGGGGCACGTCACACTCCTTGCAAGCCGTACCATCCGCAATGCCCCCCTGATTCGACGCGTGGCCGGCCGATCACTCTGGCCTGCAGCGCAATTCACTCGAACGATGACCGAAGACAAGGACGACGCCGCGCTGCCGGACTTCACCGGCGCCGAACTGGGCGCGCTCGCCCATCTGTACCGCGGCGAGATCTATCGCTCGACGATCTGGCGCACGCGGCTGGACACGACGACGAACTGGTCCGTCGTGACGCTCGGCGTCGCGCTGTCGATCGTCTTCTCGTCGCCCAGCGCATCGCCGCTGCCGCTGTTGCTGGTCGGTGTGCTGATCCTGCTGTTCCTGATGATCGAGGCGCGCCGCTACCGCTACTTCAACGTCTGGCGCGCGCGCTGTCGCTGGATCGAGAACAACTTCTACGTGCCGCTGCTCGACCCGCACGAGAAGGCAGGCAGCAATTGGCGCTCGGTGCTCGCCGCCGACTATCGCCGCCCCACCTATCACGTCTCGTTCAAGGTCGCGCTCGGCCGGCGGATTCGGCGCAACTACCTGTGGATCGTCACGATCCAGGCCTGCGCCTTCGTCGGCAAGCTGCTCGTGCACCCGACGGCGCTGAACTCGTTCGAGGAATTCTTCGACCGCGCCAATGTCGGCCCGGTGCCGGGAGAGGTCGTGCTCGCCATCGGTGTCCTCTACCTCATCAGCTTGGCCGCGCTCGCGATCTGGAGCGAAGCCCTGGACAGTCGCAAGTGGGGCCGGCGGGAAGCGGGCATGGGTTGATTGCGGTTCCATTACCTCGCGCCGGCCGGCACGGGGCTTGAGTGCACTCGGCGGCGCTCCTGTCCGTGGTTCGGTGTGTGGCATTTCGGCCGGTGCAAATGCCTGTGGTGCAGCGTGCTGAAGGAGGAGGAGACACTTGGCCGAAAAGATGCAAGGCAGTCAAAGCGTGCTCGTGCTCGTCGACTATCAGTCGCGGCTGTTGCCGGCGATCGCCCATGGGGCGCGCGTGATCGCGGAGGCGGCGATGCTGGCCGACGCCGCGCACGCGCTCGGCGTTCGCGTCGTGGGCACCGAGCAGAACCCGGCCGGCCTGGGGCCCAACGCGCCTGAAGTGCGTCAGCGTTGCGACACGACGCTTGCCAAGATGCATTTCGACGCCTGTGAGGACGGGCTCGCCGAGGCGCTGATCGAAGGCCGCCAGGGCGCGAACCCGCCGGAGGTCGTGGTCGCCGGCTGCGAGGCGCACGTCTGCCTGATGCAGACGGCGCTCGGCTTGCTGGCGCGGCGTTTCAGGGTCTGGGTCGTCGAGTCTGCCTGCGCCTCGCGCCGCGCCGCCGACAAGCTCGCGGCGATGCAGCGCCTACAGCAGTCCGGCGCCACGCTGGTCACGGCGGAAATGGTGATCTTCGAGTGGTTGGGGAGTTGTGAACATCCTTCCTTCAAGCCCTTGCTCCAGCTGGTGAAGAATCACGACAGGCCCTGAGGCGGCGGAGGGCGGCCGGCATGGCGTCGGCACGGCGTTGGGCGGCGCTTTCTACAATCGACAGCTGTTCAACGTTCACCAGGTTGCATGCCATGCCTGTCAATCTCACCGCCGCGCCGCCGCAATCGATTCACCCCGTGCCCGGTGTCAAGCTCGGTTGCGCGATGGCCGGGATCCGAAAGGCCGGGCGGCGCGACGTGACGGTGATGGCGCTTGCCGAAGGCAGTCGCGTTGCCGCGGTGTTCACGCAGAACCGCTTCTGCGCCGCGCCGGTGCAGGTGTGCCGGAAGCACCTCGCCGCGGGCGCCGAGATCCGCGCGCTCGTCATCAACACCGGCAATGCGAACGCCGGCACCGGCGAGCCGGGGCTGGCCGACGCGCGGGCGACCTGCGACGCCCTGGCGAAACACCTGGGCATCGAGCCGCGCCAGGTGCTGCCGTTCTCGACCGGTGTGATCATGGAGCCGCTGCCGCTCGATCGCCTGCTCGCCGGCCTGCCGGCCGCGATCGCCGACCTCGACGCATCGCACTGGACGCAGGCGGCCGAAGCGATCATGACGACCGACACGGTGCCGAAGGCGGCGTCGCGCCAAGTGAAGATCGACGGCCGCACCGTCACGGTGAGCGGCATCAGCAAGGGCGCCGGCATGATCCGCCCGAACATGGCGACGATGCTCGGCTTCGTCGCGACCGATGCCGCGATCGACGCCGCGCTGCTGAACGCGCTCGTGCTGGAGGCGGCCGACGCCTCCTTCAACCGCATCACGATCGACGGCGACACCTCGACCAACGATTCCTTCGTCCTGATCGCGAGCGGGCGCGCGGGCAACGCGCCGATCACGCAGTTCGACAGCGCCGACGGCGCGCTGCTGCGCGACACGGTGATCGAGGTCGCCGAGGAACTCGCGCAGGCCATCGTGCGCGACGGCGAAGGCGCGAGCAAGTTCATCACGGTGCAGGTCGGCGGCGGCCGCAGCGTGGCCGAGTGCCGCCTTGCCGCCTACGCGATCGCGCACTCGCCGCTCGTGAAGACGGCGTTCTTCGCGAGCGACCCGAACCTCGGGCGCATCCTCGCCGCGGTGGGCTACGCGGGCATCGCCGACCTCGACCAGTCGTTGATCGACATGCACCTCGACGACGTCCTCGTCGTCGAACGCGGCGGCCGCCACCCGGCGTATCGCGAAGAGGACGGCCAGCGCGTGATGAAGCAAAGCGAGATCACGGTGCGCGTCAATCTGAACCGTGGTGACGAGCAGGCGTCGGTCTGGACCTGCGATCTGAGCCTGGACTACGTTCGCATCAACGCCGACTACCGTTCCTGATCGCTTGCAATCCGGGTGCGGCCGTGAACCCAGCGGCCGCGAGCGGCGGAGCCGGTCCGAGCGTCGGTTGCGCGCAACGTCGGCGCGAGGTCGCGCGCGTTCGTGCTTGAGTACGGCACGTGCCCGCTGATAGCATCGCGGCCTTGACTTTCAGAAAAGCGCGACCGATGAAACCACGCCACCCGAACTGCCCGCTGCCCGCCCTGTGCGGCGTCGCCGGTGTCGGCCTGCGTGGGCGGCCGGCGCCGCGGGCCCGTTCGATGACGAATGCCCCGCTCGCAGCATCCCGCCTCGGCGGCAGGGCTGCCCGAATTTAACCCTCCCAGCGTCAAGCACCTTCGGGTCGCCCCTCCGCTGTGAGCACAGCGGAAATTCCGGCGAACCCGATCCGCTGACTTCAGTGCAATCCGGCCCGGCCCACAAGGCGCGCGGCCTGTCCGGTACCCCAAGAACGGGCCGGGCGTTTTGGGAGAAGAGTGTGAACATCAAAGTTTCGACCCTGCGCCTCGCCCCCTGGGGGCTGGCGCTATGGAACACCGTGCCGACGGCGCTGCGCCGACGCCTGCGCGTGCCGGCCGGCGACCTGCTGCGCGACGCGACCTATCGTCGCCTGTGGAGCTCGATCCTGATCAGCTCCTTCGGTGGCCAGGTCACGATGCTCGCGTTGCCGCTCACCGCGGCCGTGCTGCTGCATGCGTCACCGACGCAGATGGGCTGGCTGACCTTCACCGAGATCCTGCCCTTCGTGCTGTTCTCGCTGCCCTCGGGCGTGTGGCTCGACCGCGTGCGCAAGCTGCCGGTCTACATCGTCGGCGAAAGCGTGCTCGCGGTCATCGTCGCCAGCGTGCCGCTGGCGTGGTGGCTCGGCTGGCTGACGATGGGCTGGCTGTATGCGGTCGCCTTCGTCATCGGCAGCGTGTACACGGTCGCCGGTTCGGCGGCGCAGATCGTGCTGACGCAGGTCGTCGCGCGCGACCGGCTGGTCGAGGCGCATGCGAAAAACGCGCTCGCCTCGTCAGGCGCCGAAGTCGCCGGGCCGGGCCTCGCCGGGATGCTGATCAAGCTGCTCGGCGCGCCGCTGGCGCTGCTTGCCGATGCGTTGCTGCTGCTCGTCTCGGCCGCGATTCTGCGCGGCATCCGCATCGACGAGCGCCGCCTGCGCCGCAAGGACGCGCACTTCTGGCGCGACCTGCAGGCCGGCGTGCGCTTCGTGCGCGGACATCGGCTGCTGGTTTCGCTCGCGGCGACGATCGGTGGCTGGCAGATGTGCCACAACGCGGCGATCGTCGTCCAGATCCTGTTCGCGACGCGCACGCTCGGGCTGTCGGCGCAGGCGATCGGGCTGAGCTACGTCGGCATGGGCTTGGGTACGGTGCTGTCGAGCCTGTTCGGCAGCCGCATCTCGCGGCGCCTGGGGCCGGGGCCGTGCCTCGTGCTCGGCATCGCCGTCTGCGGCGTGGGCTGGCTCGCGGTGTCGATGGCGCCTGCCAACGGCTGGGGCGTGGCGATGTTCGCGCTGATGCTGGTGTGCTTCTCGTTCGGCGCAGTGCTCATCTTCATCAACTTCCTGGCGTTGCGCCAGGCGGTCACGCCCGAGCCGCTGCTCGGGCGGATGACGAGCACGATGCGCTGGCTGATCCTGCTGCCGGCCGGCCCGGGCGCGCTGCTCGGCGGCTGGCTCGGCGAGCACTACGGCCTGCGCAGCGCGCTTGCCGTCGCTGGCGGCGCAGCGCTGCTGCTCGCGATCGCGGCGTGGCGCCATCCGGTGATCCGCGGCGTGCGCGAGCTGCCGCGCGCCGAATCGCCGGAAGACGCGCTCGGCGCCGAGGCGGCGGTGCGCACGCCGGCCGCACAGGGATGAGCGGCCGCGTCGGGCGCTGCGCCGGTGTGAAGAAGGACTTGCCGTGGACCCGTTGCTGATCGACGTCCCCGAACAGATCGCGACCGAACGCCTGCTGCTGCGCCGCCCGCAGCCAGGCGACGGCGCGCAGCTGAACGCCGCGGTCACGCAATCGCTGGCCGAGCTCAGGCCCTGGATGCCGTGGGCGCAGGTGGCGCCGACCTTGCAGGACTCGGAGCTGAACTGCCGGCGCATGCACGCCAACTTCGCCTTGCGCGAGGACATGGTGTTCTTCGTCTTCGAGCGCGGCGCGGGCGGCACCGAGGGCTGCGAGGGCGCTCTCGTCGGCAGCAGCGGCCTGCACCGCATCGACTGGAGCGTGCCGCGCTTCGAGATCGGCTACTGGCGCCGCACCGGCTTCGAGGGCCGCGGGCTGATGGTCGAGGTCGCGCGGGCGTTGTCGCGCCTGGCCTTCGACACGCTCGGCGCGCGACGGGTCGAGATCCGCATGGACGCGAGAAACGAGCGCAGCGTGGGCGTTGCCGAGCGCGCCGGCTTCACTTTCGAAGGCGTGCTGCGCCAGGACAGTGTCGACGTCGCCGGCGGCGGCCGCGACACGCGCGTGTACGCGCGCGTGCGAGGCGTCGAGGAGCCGTGAGCGGCGCTCGAACTCAGTCGAGCAGCGCAGCGCCCGCTGGCGAGAACCGATCGACGGCGTCGGTGATGATGCCGTCGATGCCGAGCGCGAGCAGCCGTTGCACCTCGGCCGGGTCGTTGACCGTGTAGCACAGCGCGCGCAGCCCGGCGTCGTGCAAGCGGGCGATCACGGCCGCGTCCATCAAAGAATAGGCGGTGACGACGGCGGCGCAGTCGAGTTCCTGCGCGAGCTCGAACCAGCCTTGCGCCAGCTGGTCGAGCAACAGGGCGCGCGGCAACGCGGGCACGGCGTCCCTTGCAGCGGCCAGCGAGGGTGGCTCGAAGGAACTCAGCAGCGGCGGGACGGCGCAGTCGCGCCAGAGCCGTTCGGCTTCGCGTGCGACAACGCGTCCGGTTTCCGCTTCCAGCCCCGGCGTCGGCTTGATCTCGATGTTGAGCGCATGACCGTTGCGGCGCACGAAGGCGGCCACCGACTCCAGGCTCGGGATGGGTTCCCCGGCGAAGCCACGGCTATGCCAGCCGCCGGCGTCGAGGCGCGACAGCTCGGCCCAGGGCCGCTCGCCGGCGACGCCGCATGCCGGCGTCGTGCGTTGCAGCGTGTCGTCGTGCAGCAGGAACGGGACGCCGTCCGCGCTGAGCTTGACGTCGCACTCGAACGCGCGATAGCCGTAGCGCGCGCCGGCGCGAAATGCGGCCAGTGTGTTCTCGGGCGCCAGCTGCCCGGCACCGCGGTGGGCGATCCACAGCGGATAGGGCCAGGGCCGCACGGCCTGCGCGCTCATTCGATGCGCGCCTTCGTCTGCGGGTCGAACCAGTGCAGGTGATCCGGCGCGGGGCGCAGCAAGAGTTGCATGCCCGGTCGAGGCGCCAGCAGCGTGCTGTCGACGCGCAGCGTGAACGCTGCGCCGCCGATCGTGCCGTGCACCAGCCGCTCGGCACCGAGCATCTCGACGGTGTCGACCTGCATCGGCCAACCCGACGACCCTGGCGCGTCTTCATGAGCGACGTCACGTCCGCCATGCTCGGGCCGCAGCCCGAGTATCAGATCGCCCGCGCGCGGCGCGGCGTGCGGCAGCTCGAGCGCCAGCCCGCCGACCTCAAAGCGCGTGCCGTCGGCGCGCCCGGCGATCAGGTTCATCGGCGGCGAGCCGATGAAGCTCGCGACGAAGGTGGTCGCGGGGCGTGCGTAGACGAATTCGGGCGTGCCGATCTGCTCGATGCGCCCGGCGTTGAGCACCAGCATGCGCTGCGCCAGCGTCATCGCCTCGACCTGATCGTGGGTGACGAAGAGCGAGGTGATGCCGAGCTCGCGATGCAGCTTCTGGATCTCGAGCCGCGTCTGCGCGCGCAGCTTGGCGTCGAGGTTGGACAGCGGCTCGTCGAACAGGAAGACCGCCGGCTGGCGCACGATCGCGCGCCCCATCGCGACGCGCTGGCGCTGGCCGCCGGAGAGCTCGCGCGGGCGACGCTTCAGGTAGGGGCCGAGCTCGAGGATCGCGGCCGCCTTGTCGACGCGGGCGCGGATCTCGGCCTTCGGCAGCTTGCGGATCTTCAGCCCGTAGGCCATGTTGTCGAACACGCTCATGTGCGGGTAGAGCGCGTAGTTCTGGAACACCATCGCAATGTCGCGGTCGGCGGGCTCGATGTTGTTGACGACCTTGTCCTTGATCGCGATCTCGCCGCCGCTGATCTCCTCTAGGCCCGCGACCATGCGCAGCAGCGTGCTCTTGCCGCAGCCCGAAGGGCCGACGATGACGATGAATTCGCCGCTTTCGATCTCGGCGCTGACGCCGTGGATGACTTGCACGGCAGTCGCCCCGCGCCCATAGCGCTTGGTGACGTTGCGGATCGAGATTGCGGACATGTGATGGCTCTGGCTACTTCTCTGAATCCACGAGGCCCTTGACGAACCACTTCTGCATCAGCAGCACGACGAGCGCCGGTGGCAGCATCGCCAGGATCGCGGTCGCCATCACGAGGTGCCACTCGGTCAGCGCGTCGCCGCCGACGATCATGCGCTTGATGCCGATGACGGTCGTGTACATGCTCTCCTGCGTGGTGATGAGCAGCGGCCACAGATATTGGTTCCAGCCGTAGATGAACTGGATCACGAACAGCGCCGCGATCGTCGTCGCCGACAGCGGCAGCAGCACGTCGAAGAAGAATCGCATCGGCCCGGCGCCGTCCATGCGAGCCGCCTCGAGCAACTCGTCGGGCACCGACATGAAGAACTGGCGGAACAGGAAGGTCGCGGTCGCCGACGCGATCAGCGGCAGCGTCAGGCCGGCGTAGGTGTCGATCATGCCGAGGTCGGAGACGACCTTGAAGGTCGGGATGATGCGCACCTCGACCGGCAGCATCAGCGTGATGAAGATCATCCAGAAGAAGGTCTTGCGCAGCGGGAAGCGGAAGTAGACGATCGCGAACGAGCTGATGATCGAGATCGCGATCTTGCCGACCGCGATGACGAGCGCCATCACGAGGCTGTTGAACATCATCTGCCCGACCGGCGCCGCCGAGCCGCGCGTTGACCCCGAACTCAGCACCTGGCTGTAGTTGGCCCAGAAGTGGCCGCCGGGCACGAGCCGCATCGGCACTTGGAGCACCTCTTCCTGCGTCAAGGTCGAGGCGACGAAAGTCACGTAGAGCGGAAACGCGATGACGACGATGCCGAGCGCAAGGCCGACATGCGTCAGTACGGTCAGCAGCGGGCGATGCTCGACCATGGCGTGCCTAGTAGTTCACCTTGCGCTCGACGTAGCGGAACTGCACCACGGTGAGCGCGATCACGATCAGCATCAGGATCGCCGACTGCGCCGACGAACCGCCGAGGTCGGCCGACTTCACGCCATCGACGTACACCTTGTAGACGAGGATGTTCGTCGCGCCGGCGGGCCCGCCCTGGGTCGTCGCGTCGATCACGCCGAAGGTGTCGAAGAAGGCATAGACGACATTGACGACGAGCAGGAAGAACGTCACCGGCGAGAGCAACGGGAAGACGATCGTCCAGAAGCGCCGCATCGGGCCTGCGCCGTCGATCGCCGCCGCCTCGATCAGCGAGCGCGGGATCGACTGCAAGCCGGCGAGGAAGAACAGGAAGTTGTACGAGATCTGTTTCCAGATCGATGCGATGACGACGAGCAGCATCGCCTGGTTGCCCTGCAGCACCCAGTTCCATTCGATGCCGAACTGCTTGAGCCAGAAGGTGACGATGCCGATCGACGGCGCGAAGAGGAACCCCCACAACACGCCGGCCACCGCCGCCGCCACCGCATAGGGCCAGATCAGCAACGTGCGGTAGGCGAGCGCACCCTTGACGACGCGATCCGCCATGACCGCCATCGCGAGCGCGATCACGATGCCGCCGAAGGCGACGAGCAGCGAGAAGACGGCGGTCACCTCGAACGATTCGAGATAGCTCTCGTCGTTCAGCAGGTAGCGGAAGTTCTCGAAGGCGGCGAACTCGGCATTCATGCCGAACGCGTCCTGGCGCTGGAACGCGTACAGCAGCGTCTGCCCGGCCGGCAGAAAGAAGAAGACGATCGTGATCGCGAGCTGCGGCGCCACCAGCAGGTAGGGCAGCCAGGCGGACTTGAAGACGACGCGCTTTTCCATGCGCGATCAACCCAGGCGCGGACGGCCGGCGCAAAGTGAAGCCGGCCGCCTGCGGGCGCTCAGGATCACTACTCTTTCACCGTCGCCTGGAACTTGCGCAGGATCTCGTTGCCGCGCTTGACGGCGTCGTCCATCGCCTCCTGGGCGGACTTCTTGCCGGCGAGTGCGGCTTCGATCTCTTCTTCGATGACGTCGCGGCCCTGCACGAAGTTGCCGAAGCGCAGGCCCTTCGAGTTCGCAGTCGGCGGCTTGAAGTTCAACTGCTTGACGGCGATGTCGGCGCCCGGCACCTTGTCGTAGTAGCCGGACTTGGTCACCAGCTCGGCGGCGGCGTAGGTGATCGGCACATAGCCGGTCAACTCGTGCCACTTGGCCTGCAGCTCCGGCTGCGAGATGTAGTTGAAGAACTGGGCCACACCCTTGTTTTCGGCCGCCTTCTTGCCGCCCAGCACCCACAGGCTCGCGCCGCCGATGATCGAGTTCTGCGGCGCGCCCTTGATGTCGGCGTCATAGGGCAGGAAGTTCACCGAGAAGGCGAACTTCGCGTTCTTGCGGATGTTGGCCTGCGCACCGGAGCTCGATGTCAGCATCGCGCACTCACCGCTGAAGAACTTGGCTTCGGCCTCGTTGCGCCGCCCGGCATAGGTGAACCAGCCGTTCTTCGCATAGTCCACCAACGCCTGGATGTGCCGCACGTGCGGCGGCGAATTGAAGACGAACTTCGTTCCGAGGCCGCCGATGCCGTTCTCCAGCGTGCCGATCGGCAGGTTGTTCCAGGCGCTGAAGTTCTCGACGTGGACCCAGCTCGGCCAGCCGGTCGTGTAGACGCACTCCTGGCCGCTCGCCTTGAGCTTGCCGGCGACGACGGCAAAATCCTGCCACGTCTTGGGTACGTTCTCGGGGTCGAGCCCGGCCTTCTTGAACGCGTCCTTGTTGATGTAGAACACCGGCGTGGACGAGTTGAAAGGCAGCGACAGCATGTTGCCGTGCGAGTCGGAGTAGTAGCCCGCGACCGCGCTGATGTAGGACTTCGGATCGAACTTCAGCCCCGATTCCTTCATCAGTTCGTAGACCGGCTTGATCGCGCCTTTGGCCGACATCATCGTGGCCGTGCCGACCTCGAACACCTGCACGATGTTCGGAGCGTTGCCGGCGCGGTAGGCGGCGATCGCAGCCGTCATCGACTCCGGGTACGAGCCCTTGTAGACGGGAACGACCTTGTATTCCTTCTGGCTCGTGTTGAAGCCATCGGCAAATTCATTGACACGCTCGCCGAGCGCGCCGGTCATCGAATGCCACCACTGGATCTCCGTTTGTGCCCGGACGGGCAGGGCGGTCATGG
>JAMLIM010000050.1 GCA_023954175.1 Rhizobacter sp. | reverse complement strand
GGCGGCACCCGCATCGCCTCGTGCCTGGCCGAGTTCAACCAGCACTGGGCGCGCCGCCTGCTCGGCGCGAACGCCGCGCTGCTGCTCGTCACCGACGGGCTGGACCGTGACGATCATGGCGACCTGGCGCATGCCGCCGCCCAGTTGCGCCGCCATGCGCACCAGATCGTGTGGCTCAACCCGCTGCTGCGATTCGACGGCTTCGAGCCGCGCGCCGCCGGCGTGCGCGCGCTGCTGCCGCACGTCGACCGCTTTCTGCCGGTGCACAACCTGGCAAGCCTTGCCGACCTCGGGCGCGCACTGCGCGCGCCGC
This sequence comes from Rhizobacter sp., assembly GCA_023954175.1. GTDB lineage: Bacteria > Pseudomonadota > Gammaproteobacteria > Burkholderiales > Burkholderiaceae_C > CAIKUF01. The sequence goes on along the minus strand of JAMLIM010000050.1, from coordinate 28,811 downwards.
CCCGCAATCCCGCAAACCTTCTAAACTGACCCCATGGAACTGACCGGCGAACGACTCATCCCCGCCCCGCGCGATGCCGTCTGGGCGGCGCTCAACGACCCGGAGGCGCTGAAGGCGTCCATCACCGGCTGCGAGTCCCTCGAGCGCAGCGGCGACGACGCCTTCACCGCGCTGGTCGCGGTCCGGGTCGGCCCGGTCAGCGCGCGCTTCAAAGGCAATCTGAAGATGACGAACATCCAGCCGCCGACGAGCTACACGATCAACTTCGACGGGCAGGGCGGCGTGGCCGGCTTCGGCAAGGGCTCGGCCGACGTCACGCTCGAGGAAGAAGGCACGCAGACGCGGCTCAAGTACGCCGCGCGCGCGCAGGTCGGCGGCAAGATGGCGCAGATCGGCTCGCGCCTGATCGACGCCACGGCGGGCAAGATGACGGCCGATTTCTTCGACGCCTTCGAGGCCCGGCTGCGGCCGGCCGAGGTGGCTGCGGATGGGGCTGCCGCCCCGCCGCCGGCGCCCGCCGCCGGCGGCAGCAAGCTGGTGTGGTGGATCGTCGGCGCCGCGGTCTTATTCGCGGCCTGGTACTTCCTCTCTCAATAGGACTACGGCCATGGACAGCCTCGACCTTCAGGTGCTGCAGCAGGCACGCGACTGGCATCGCGAGGGCCAGAAAGTGTGGCTCGTCACGGTGATCGAAACCTGGGGCTCGGCGCCGCGACCGCCGGGCGCGCTGCTCGCGATGCGCGGCGACGGGCTCGTCGTCGGCTCGGTCTCGGGCGGCTGCGTGGAGGACGACCTGATCGATCGCGTGCGCCACGGCGAGCGCGTCGACCACCCCACGCTCATCAACTACGGCGTATCGAAGGAGGAGGCGGCCCGCTTCGGCCTGCCTTGCGGCGGCAACCTGCGGCTGGTGCAGGAGCCGCTCGCGCGCATCGACTGGATCGACGAGGTGCTCGCGCGCACCGCGCGCCACGAACTCGTCGCGCGCACGCTCGATCTGGACAGCGGCGCGGTAGCGGTCGAAGCGGCGTCGCGCGGCGAGAGCTTCGAGTTCGACGGCAAGCGCCTGCGCGCGCTCTTCGGCCCACGCTGGCGCATGCTGATCATCGGCGCCGGGCAACTCTCGCGCGTGCTGGCCGGCATGGCGCTCGCGCTCGACTTCGAAGTCATCTGCTGCGATCCGCGCGAGGAATACCACCTCACCTGGGACGTGCCCGGCACGACCTTCAGCAAGGCGATGCCGGACGATCTGGTGCTCGAACTCCACCTCGATCCGCACTGCGCCGTCGTTGCCGTGACGCACGACCCGAAGCTCGACGATCTGGTGCTGCTGGAAGCCCTGAAGTCGCCCGCGTTCTACGTCGGCGCGCTCGGCTCGCGCAGCAACACCGCGGCGCGCCAGGAGCGCCTGGCGCTCTTCGATCTGTCGCAGGCCGAAATCGGCCGCCTGCACGGTCCGATCGGGCTCGACCTCGGCAGCAAGACGCCGGCCGAGATCGCGGTCTCGATCCTGGCCGAGATCGTCGCGGTGAAGAACGGCATTGCGCTGACGCAGAAGAAGGTCGGCTCGGCGATGCCGTTGGCAAGCGGCCCGTTGGCAAGCGGCGTCTGCGCGCGCTGACTCGGCCGCGCGCGGTCGCCACCGCGAGCGCTGGAGAGCGCTCGCCTCAGCTACTTGCTGCAGTTCGGCCTGGACGGTCCCAGCGCGAACTTGAACGTCGCGATATCGAACGTCGCGAACGGCAGATTCGATGGTAGTGCCACCTCGCAGTCGCGAAGGGCCGCGTGCCGTTACGTCTTGTCGGCGCACTAAACTGCCACGCGGTATGCACTGAGGACAATTGTTGACTACAGACTGCGGTCGCACGGCCCGCTCGTCCCACGCGAATCGCTCGTGCGCCGGCTGGAGTCGAGGCATGGGCACTGTGCCGAGCCGCCTGTTGCTGTTGGCGCTGGTGCTCGCTTGGCTCTTCGGCGCGGCACACGCTGCCACGCCCGAACACGTGCTCGTGCTCTATTCCAACGGCCGGCCGCTGCCGGCCAACGCCGAGTTCGATGCCGGCATGGCCGAGGTGCTGGGCGAGCGCAGCGACGTGAAGGTATCGCTGTCCAGCGAGTTCCTGGACTTCCCGAACTTCAGCGGCGAAGCCTACGAGCGCACGGTCGCCGCCTACCTGCACGACAAGTATGCGCAGCGCCAGCCGCGGCTGATCATCGCCGGCGGTGACGAGGCGCTGGCCTTCGCGGTGCGCCAGCGCGAGCACATGTTCCCCGGCGTGCCGGTATTGTTTGCCGGAGTGGAACTGGCCAACGTGCAGCGGCTCAGCCCGCTGGCCGCCGGTGTGTTCGGCGTGCCGATGCGATTCGACTTCATCGAAGGCGTCGAGCAGGCCTTGCGCTGGCGGCCGCACACGCGCCATCTGCTGGTGATCACCGGCACTTCGGCATCAGACGTGGAGTGGCGCGCGCGGGTGCAGGAGGAAGCCGGGCACTTCGACAAGCGGCTCGCAGTCGAGTTCGTGACGGCGAATTCCACCGAGGCCTTGCTGCAGCGCCTGCGCGCGCTCGGCGGCGACTGGCTGGTTTACACGCCGGGCTACTTCCGCGACGGTGATGGACAGACCTTCACGCCGCGCAAGTCCGCAGGCTTGATCGCCACGGCTGCGACCGTGCCCGTGATCGGGCCGTTCTCGACCTTCATCGGCATCGGGGTGCTCGCTGGCTACGTGCCACAGTTCTTCGACATGGGCCGGGTGACCGCGCACCTCGCCCTGCGCGTGCTCGGCGGCGAAGCGCCCGCATCGATACCGGTGCCGGCGACGATGCCGGCCGCCTTGCACATCGACTGGCGCCAGGCGCAGCGCTTCGGCATCGACAGTGCGGAGTTGCCGCCCGGTACGGTGGTGCAGTTCAAGGAGCCAGGCTTCTGGGAGCAATACCGGGCGCAGGCGCTGACTGGCGCGGCAGTGCTGCTGCTGCAGTTCCTGCTGATCGCGGCGCTGCTGTTCGAGCGCCATCGGCGTCGCCGCACCGCGGTGGCACTGATGCAAAGCGAGCAGCGCATGAGCCTGGCGGCCCAGGCGGCACACTTGAAGATGTGGGTCTGGGACGCGGGGCGTGCGCATGTCTGGACGAGTACATCTGCACAACCTGGCGCCGGCCAGAGTGCGCAATCCTCTACCGACGTCGCCCACGCACTTGACCAGGTGCACCCGCAGGATCGCGAGCGGGTCGGCCGCGCGTTCGAGCAGGCGCTCGCCAGCGGTGAGCCGCTGGAAGTGGAGTACCGGGTGCTGGCCGACGACGGCGAGGTGCGCTGGCAGGCAGCACGCGGCCGCGTCGAGGCCGACCAGCGCCTGATGGGTGTGGCGCTCGACATCAGCGAACGCAAGCGCGCCGAACTGCAGGCCGAGCAGGACCGTGCCGCGCTGCGTCACCTGACGCGGGTGTCTCTGCTCGGCCAACTCTCGGCGTCCATCGCGCATCAGCTCAACCAGCCGCTGGCGTCGATTCTGAGCAACGGCGAGGCGGCGCAGCTGATGCTGGAGCAAGAGCCGCTCGACCTGGAAGAGCTGAGGGCCATCTGCGCCGACATCGTCGCCGAGGATCAGCGCGCCGCCGCTGTGATCCGGCAGCTCGGGGCCTTGTTCAAGCGCGGTGACCCGAGCCTGGCGCCGACCGATCTGAACCAACTTGTGCGCGACACGCTCGAACTGTTGCGCGCCAACCTGCTCAGCCGGCAGGTGCAGGTCGAGTTGCGGCTCGCATCGGCACTGCCAACCGCGCGCGGCGACCGCGTGCAGCTTCAACAACTGCTGCTGAACCTGACGATCAACGCCGCCGATGCGATGGCCAGCCTGAGCGCCGATCGCCGCCGCATCGTGCTCAGTACCGAGGCGCGCGGCAGCGACATACGTATTTGCGTGGCCGACAACGGCCCGGGCCTGAGCGAAGCGGACATGGACAAGCTGTTCGAGCCCTTCTGGAGCAGCAAGAGCGACGGCATGGGCATCGGGCTGGCGATCAGCCGCTCGATCGCGGCGGCGCACCAGGGCACGCTCGTCGCCAGCAACGGGCGGCATGGCGGCGCCGTGTTCTGCCTGCGGTTGCCGGTGCAGGCAAGCCCCGTGCAGCCGATGGCGAGGATGGCGGCGTGATGCAGGGCTCATCCGAGCTCCACTGCCCAGCGCCGACGGTGCACATCGTCGATGACGACACCGCCTTGTGCCGGGCGTTGTCGCGGGTGTTGCAACTGCAGGGCTGGCCGGTGCGCTGCTTCGCCTCGTCCGAAGCGTTCCTGGCGGAATGCGACGACAGCGCCAGCGGCTGCCTGCTGCTCGACCTGCAACTGCCCGGCCTGGACGGGCTGGCCTTGCAGCAGCGGCTGATCGCTGCACGCATCACGTTGCCGATCGTCTTCCTCAGTGGCCACGGCGACATCCCGATGTCGGTGCGCGCGCTGAAGGCCGGCGCGCATGACTTCCTGACCAAGCCGGTGGCGGCGGCAGACCTGCTGGCAGCGGTCAGCCGGGCTGCGGCCCGGCACGCCGAGGCGCGTCTGCAGCATGGCGAGCTTGACGCGCTGCGCCAGCGTTACGACGGGCTGACCGAACGCGAACGCGAGGTGCTGTCTGCGTTGTGCAAAGGGCGGCTGAACAAGCAGATCGCGAGCGACCTCGGCATCGTCGAGCAGACCGTGAAGTTCCATCGCGCTCGCATCATGGAGCGCATGGGCGCAGCCACAGTGGCCGAGCTGATGTACCAGGCGGCACGCCTGGCGCTGCTGTCGCAAGAGCCGGCTTCCGATTCGGCATCGACCGTCGGGTCCACCCTGCGCGAGCACTGAACGAAAGCATAGTTCCCACATCGCCGGCAACGCGATAGGCTCGCCGACGCGATGGCCACAAAGTATCTGGCGCTGGTGGATGACGAGGGCCCGGTGCGACAGGCGCTGGGCCGGTTGCTGCGCCTGGCCGGCTACGAGGTGCTGGGTTTTGCGAGCGGGCAAGCGTTCCTGGACTCGTTGCGCGTACGGCTGCCGGATTGCGTGCTGCTGGACATCCATATGCCCGGCCTGAGCGGATTGCAAGTGCGCGATGGGCTGAAGGCAGCCCACGCCGACCTGCCCATCGTCTTCATCACCGCCAGTGACGATGCCGAGCTGGCAGATCAGGCGCTGTGCGGCGGCGCCAAAGCGCTTCTGCGCAAACCGTTCTCGCGTCAGGTGTTGCTCGATGCCGTGGACGCGGCGTTGCTCGCCGGGCCTGGCTTGCACTGAAGAATGTGCGTGGGCGCCGCCCCACTAAACCAAAGGATAGTTCCCGCGCCTCTTGCCGCCAATGAGAATGCCCAAGCGATGACTTGCACGGGCGCTGCCGGCATCGAACTTTCAGTCTGAACGAGAAGGAGAAGGCTATGACGATCTTGAAGCGATTCGCCACCATGCTGGCGGCCGCGATGCTCGCGGTTTGCGCAGCGCCCGCATTGGCGCAGGCGCAGGCCAAGCAGCCCAACATCGTGTTCATCATGGGTGACGACATCGGCTGGATGCAGCCCTCCATCTACCATCAGGGCGTGATGGTCGGCGAGACGCCGAACATCGACCGCATCGGCAAGGAAGGTGCGAAGTTCATGACCTACTATGCCGAGCAGAGTTGCACCGCCGGGCGCAATGCCTTCTTTACCGGCATGCACCCGCTGCGTACCGGCATGATCCCGCCGCAACTGCCTGGCAGCCCGTCGTGGCTGCGTCCCGGCACGCCGGCGCTCTCGAAATTCCTGCTCGATCTGGGCTACACCACGGGCGAGTTCGGCAAGAACCACCTGGGCGACCACTTCGAGGCACTGCCGACCTCGCATGGCTTCCAGGAGTTCTGGGGTTACCTCTACCACCTCGACGCCATGCAGGGCGTGAGCTTCGTCGACATCAACAAGACCCCGCAGGTGCAAGGCATCGCGCCGCCGTGCAAGAACACGGCGATCACGGGATTGTCCGAAGTCCCCGGTGCGATCGATCCCAAGACTGGCACCTGTCTGACGCCGCCGCGCCCGGTGATCTGGTGCAAGTCGAGCGACGGCACGCAGAAGAACACGACCTGCAAGGACGAGGGCCCCATCACGCTTGACCGCTCGCGGACGATCGACGAGGAGATCTCTGCCAAGGTGATCGACTTCCTTGACCGCAACGATCCCAAGAAGACCAACAAGCCGTTCTTCGTCTGGTACAACCCGGCGCGCATGCACGTCACGACCATGCTGTCGCCGAAGTACGAAGCGATGGTGGGTGAGCCCGGCGGCAAGGACTGGGGCACCAACGAAGCCGGCATGAAGCAGATGGACGACAACATCGGCTACGTCATCAAGAAGCTCGAGGACATGGGCCAGCTTGACAACACCATCATCGTCTTCACCACAGACAACGGCGCCGAAACCATCACGTTCCCGGACGGCGGGACCACGCCCTTCAAGGGCGGCAAGCTGACCACCTGGGAGGGCGGCATGCGTGCGCCGGCGGTCATGCGTTGGCCCGGTGTCATCAAGCCTGGCACGGTGCTGGACGACATCTTCTCGTCACTCGACTGGGTGCCCACTTTCGTCGACATTGCCGGCGGCAAGAAGGGCAACGCGCTCAACGAACAGATCATGGCGGGCAAGTACCCCGGCATCGTCAAGACCAAGCTCGATGGCGTTGACCAGACCGACTATCTGAGCGGCAAGTCGGCGAAGTCGGCGCGCGAAGTCTTCTTCTATTACACCGGGTCGCAGCCGTCGGCAGTTCGGTACAAGAACTGGAAGATGTACTACACGATCGTGCCGGACACAGCGACGGGCGGGCTGTTCGGGGCCACCAGCTTCCACTGGACCCAGCTGCTCAACCTGAAGCGGGATCCTTTCGAGACGACGGTCGGCGCCGACGCGAAATCGCTGTTCGGCTATGGCGGTGCGCTGGGCTCGCCCGGCAACGCTTACATCTACAACTGGAACATGCTGCCGATCGGGCAGTTGTTATGGGAGAAGGAGCTGTTCTCGTACAAGGAGTTCCCGCCGATGCAGGCGCCGGAGACCTACAACCTGGACGGCATCCTCAAGGCCATGCAACGGAGTGGCCACAACGGCCACGATTGAGTTGCAAGCCTGACGCAAGGCGTTGATCGGACGGGCGGCTGTGATCAGCCGCTCGTTCGCTTCTGATGAACCTCGTTGCCCGTGAGGGCGAATCTGTCGTTTCGCGAACGACACCTTGTCATCGCGGGGGAGCCATTTCCACACCGCCAGGTCTTCGGGTAACTCGCCTGCTGAGTTACACCGATGCCGGCAAGCCGAAACGTATTCAGTTCATGACTGACCGGCGACGGCGCACGGCTGTCGATGATCTCGCGGTGAGTCTTGCTGTCTCCAGTTGACATCGCGATTGCCTTCTGGCGTGGGTGAAGCACAAGCTGGCCCGCGTCGACGCACGCAACCGGATGCGAGGCGCAGCGACTTGCGCTGATGCCTACACGTTGCTCGTCGCCCGCACTTCCTCGATGCTGACGAGCCCCTGCAGCACCTTCTCGATGCCGTCCTGACGCAGCGTGTGCATGCCCTCGGTCAGCGCGCGGTGCTGCAGCGCTTCGGCGCGTTCGCCGGTCTGGATCATCTGGCGCAGCTCGCGCGAGACGATCATCAGCTCGTGGATGCCGGCGCGCCCCTTCTGTCCGGTGTGGTCGCACTTCTCGCAGCCCGGGCTGTGGTGCGCCATCAGCCGGCCGTTGCGGCCGAAGCGCTCGGTCCACTCGGCCAGCACCGTGTCGCGTGCGAAGGCGGGGTCGTCCTTCGGGCAGACCTGCAGATAGTCCTCGAGCAGCTCGTTGATCTCGTCTTCCGTCGCCGGGCGCGACGTTCGGCAGTGGTTGCACAGGCGGCGCACGAGGCGCTGCGCGAGCACCGCGAGCAGCGAGTCGGCGAAGTTGAACGGGTCCATGCCCATGTCGAGCAGGCGCGTGACGGTCTCCGGCGCGCTGTTCGTGTGCAGCGTCGACAGCACGAGGTGGCCGGTGAGCGAGGCCTCGATCGCCATCTGCGCCGTCTCGGTGTCGCGCACCTCGCCGACCATGATCACGTCCGGGTCGGCGCGCAGGAAGGCGCGCAGCGCCTTCGAGAAGGTCCAGTCGATCTTCGGGTTCACCTGCACCTGGCGCAGCCCGGGCTGGGTGATCTCGATCGGGTCCTCCGCCGTCCAGATCTTGCGCTCGGGGACGTTGATGAACGAGAGCGCCGAGTGCAGCGTCGTCGTCTTGCCCGAGCCGGTCGGGCCGACGCACAGCACCATGCCGTAGGGGCGCTCCATCGCGAGCTTCAGGCGTTCGAGGTTGGCGTCGCTCAGGCCCAGGCTGTCGAGCGGCATCGGCTTGGCCGACGCGAGCAGGCGCATCACGACGTCTTCGAGCCCGTTGTTGGTCGGGATCGTCGCGACGCGCAGCTCGATGCGATGCTGGGGCGAGAACTTGGCGAAATTGATCTTGCCGTCCTGCGGCTTCCTGCGTTCGCTGATGTCGAGGTCGCACATGATCTTGATGCGCGCGATCACCGCGTTGCGGTAGTTGTGCGGCAGCTCGAGGTGGGTGCGCAGCAGCCCGTCCTTGCGAAAGCGGATCTTGATGCGCTCGCGCCCCGGGTGGCTTTCGATGTGGATGTCGGAGACGCCGTCCTTCCACGCCTCGAGGATCATGTTGTTGATCAGGCGCACGAGCGAGTTGTCGGACTGCTCGATCTGCTGATCGTCGTCGGCGCTCGGCCGGTCGTTGCGCTCCTTCTCGAGCGTCTCGACGAGCTTGTCGGTGTCGTTCAGGTCGAACTCGAACGGCATGCTGGCATCCGCCGGCCCGAAGCCGGCGTTGGTCGCGATGCCGAACTTGTCGTACGCGGCACGCAACACGTCTTCCAGCGACGCGCACTGCGCGAGCACCGGCACGCACTTCATCTGGGTCAGGAACTCGACCTCTTCCATCGCCTCGCGCCGGCGCTGCGGGTCGGCGAGCGCGACGACGAGGCGCGTGTCGCGCACCAGCAGCGGCATCAGCCGCAGCCGCAGCGCCATCGCGTAGGGCAGCTTCCGGAGCGCTTCGGCCTCGACCGGGAACTGCGCGATGCTGACGATCGGGAAGCCCATCTTGCGCGCGAGCGCGACCTGCAGGTCCTGCTGCGAGACGGCGCCCATGCGCACCAGCAGTTCGCCGAGCGGCACGCTGCGGTCGGTCGCCTGCTGCGCGAGCGCTTCGTCGAGCTGCGCCTGTGTGACGAAGCCGAGCGACATCAGCGCGTCGCCGATGCGCACCAGCGGCATGCTCGCCTGCTTGTTGATGGCTTCGAGCAGCTGCTCGGGCGTCAACGCCTGGCGCATGACGAGGATGTCGCCCAGGCGCTGCGCGCGCAGCTCCTGCTGGCGCGCGACAGCCTGCTCGATCTGGCGCGGTGTGGCGGAGTCGTCCTGCACCAGCACCTCGCCGATGCGCTCGCCGATCTCGAACGACGCATAGGCCTCGCGCGGCACGAACAGGCGGCGCACGCTGCCGGCGTCGTCGATCGGCGGGAACAGGAACAGGCCGGCCGCGCTCTCGACGTGGCCTATCGTCTCGCCTTTCATTTCGCCCTTCATCTCACCACCACTCGCGAGCACGACGCGATAGGTGCTGCGCGGCCGGTGGTCGAGCACCAGCGCCTCGGCGTCGCCGGGGCTCGGCTGCGCGATCGATGCGTGGCGCGCGCTGACGGCGATCGGCGGCAGCACGGTGAGCGACTTGAACTGGTTGAAGCGCAGCGCCATCGTCGTGCGCGCCGGCGGCACCTGCACATGGGCGACGTGTTCATCGGGCACGAAGAAGCTCAGCCGACCCTGCATCTCCTTGTCGTTCAGGCCGACGATCACGCACGGCTCGCTCGGCTGCTGCTCGACGGCCCGCGGGTAGGACGCGAAAGGCGGCGTCGGCCAGGCGAACATCGCCGGCTGCGCCTTGTCGGCGTCTACTGCGTCGACCTTGCGCCCGGTGCCGCTGCGGCTGAATTCGGGCAGCGCGTCGCGCTCCGAGGCGGACCATGCGAGTGGCGTCAAGAGGTCGGACATGCGAAGTCCCCGTTCGCGGGCTGAAACACGCCTGCAGCCGATGCGCAGGCGCACGATGACACCGTCATGCTAGGCGGGCAGGGCGCGCGCGATGCGCGGAAATGGGCCGCGAAGGGCTGCCAGATCGGAGGCCGAGCGCGCATCTCGATCGGGACGAGTACGATCATCGCGTTGCAAGGCCCGCGACGCCGCGCGGGCATGACCACGAGACATGAACAAGGCCTTTACCCGCGAAGTCGATTCCGACGCCGACGACGGCGACGATGAAGCGCCGGGCCTGCCGTTGCTGCCGGCGGGCGTGCGCAACTACCTGACGCCGCCCGGCTATGCGCGGCTGCGCAAGGAATTGCTCGACCTGCTCGATGTCGAACGCCCGAAGATCGTCGAAGTCGTCTCGTGGGCGGCGAAGAACGGCGACCGCTCGGAGAACGGCGACTACCTCTACGGCAAGAAGCGCCTGCGCGAGATCGACCGGCGCATCCGCTTCCTCACCAAGCGGCTCGACATCGCCGAAGTCGCCGATCCGTCGCTGCACCACGGCAGCGACCAGATCTTCTTCGGCGCCACCGTGACCTACGCCAACGCGCAGGGCGAGGAGCGCACGATCACGATCAAGGGCGTCGACGAGGCCGACAGCCTGGCGGGCGAGGTGAGCTGGGTCGCACCGATCGCGCGCGCGCTCCTGAAGGCGCGCGAAGGCGACGAGGTGCAGCTCGCGACGCCGGGCGGCGTCGAAACGATCGAGGTCATCGCGGTGCGCTACCCCGCACCGACATGAAAACGCCCCGCCGGCCCTTGCGAGCCGGCGGGGCGCGACGCCTGAAAGCGCGCGTGGGCGTGGTTCAGCGAGGGACGATCACGGTGTCGATGACGTGGATCACGCCGTTGTCGGCAACGATGTCGACGGCGGTCACCTTCGCCGCATCGACCGTCACGCCGCCGGCGGTGCCGACCGTCAGCTCGTAGCCGCTGGCTGATTTCACCTTGCCGGCAGCGACGTCCTTTGACATCACCTTGCCCGGAACCACGTGCGCGAGCAGCACGGCGCTGAGCTTTTCCTTGTTCTTGAGCAGCGCGTCGAGATCGGCCTTCGGGATCTTGGCGAAGGCGGCGTCGGTCGGTGCGAAGACCGTGTACGGGCCTTTGCCCTTGAGCGTGTCGACGAGGCCGGCCGCCTGTACGGCCGCCACTAGCGTCTTGAAGTCACCCGCCGCAATGGCGGTGTCGACGATGTCCTTGGCCTGAGCCGTGACGGCAGCGAGGGCGAGGGCGGAGATGGCGAGGAATTTCTTCATGGTGGGTACTTTCTGGGTGGTGGAAAAAACAGGGGGCATGGGGGCGGTGTTCGCGCCCGCAATCGTTCACTGAGGGGGTAGAAGGACTTTGTCGATGACGTGGATGACGCCGTTGCTGCCGATCACGTCCGTCGCGACGAGCTTGGCGACCCGACCCCGGCCATCGGTAATGCCGAGCGCGGCATCGACATTGAAGCTCGCGCCCTGCAGCGTCGTGACTGCAGCCGGCTTCGGCAGCGCGACGACGTCCGCCGCGCGAATGTCGCCCGCCACGACGTGGTAGGTGAGGATGCTGGCGAGCGCCGGGTCGGCGAGCAAGGCCTCCTTGGTCACGCCGAGTTCGCCGAGGGCCGCGACGAAGGCTGCATCGGTCGGTGCGAACACGGTGAACGGGCCGCTGCCGGACAGCGCCCCGGCGAGATTCGCGGTGACGACTGCTTCGACCAACACCGAGAAGGTCGGGTTCGTCTGCGCCATCTGCACCACGTTCAGCACGCCCGGCGGCACGAGCACCCGGTCGATGACGTGAATCACGCCGTTGCTGGCGCCGACATCCGCGCTCGTCACGGCCGCCTGGTTGAGCGCGGCATCGGTGATCCTCACGCCGCTGCTGGCGTCGACCGCGAGCGTCGTCGGAGTGCCTGCGGGAAGCTCGTAGAGCGTCGCCTGCGGCGCGCCGGATGCGAGGGCGGCAGAGTCCTTGAAGCCGGGCAGCACGTGATAGCTCAGGATCTTGCCCAGCGTCGCGGCGTCAAGCGCGGCCACCATGGCGTTGCCGTCTGCGAAGCCGAGTGACTTCGCAAGCGAAGTGAAGGCCGCGTCGGTGGGCGCAAACACAGTGAGGCTCGCGTCCGGGTTCGACAGCGCACCCGCAAGGCCGGCCTTGTCGGCGGCCGAAACGAGCGTGGTGAAGCCACTGGCGCTGGCGACTTGGACCAAGTCGCCCGGAGGCGGCGGATCGTCGCTGCCGCCACAGGCCGTCAGGAAGGCCGCGCAAGTCGCGACAAGAAGCGTTTTGAACCAGGTCGTCATCGGAGGTCCTTTCGTTGCCGAGGTCTTCGGAGGGGGGCTGTGGGAGGGCTCCCAAACAGCTTGGTGCGAACTGTAAACTAAGCAGTATTCAGCAAGAACTGAAGGGTCTTTAGAGAATACTGAAGAGTATCTAAAAGCAACTGTCTCGTATGGAGAAGAGTGAACGCGTCGTCATCTGGCAGCCGGGCCGCGCCCACTCCTATGGGCTGCAGCCAACCCGTCGGCGCACGCCTTGACAGCAGGAAAGCGGTTCGGCCGGCGTGATCGTCGCCATTGCGAGCGCGACGATGGCGCCCGCGGGCAGATCGGAGCGTGCCGACGGCGCGAGCCCGAGCGCAGAGCCGACTGCACCGGGCGCGCAGCCGAGCGGCAGGCGCAAAAACCCGGGCCCACGCCGCGCACCGCGAGTGCCGGCACGATCAGGCTCGGAAGGGATTTCTCAGGTGTTCACCACCGTGCGGATCATGTGCAAGCAGCAGCGAACCACGGCACAACGGTGAATGCGAACAGCGGCGTGCTCTGCGCCTGTTCGGTCTGCCACGACTGGCGACGCTTTGCAGCCCCTCGAGGGCGGCCTGGTGCGCTCAAGGCTTGACTCGAACGACCCGCTGCACTGGTGGAGCGCGCTTGAGCAGGCGCATCACCTCGGACAGATGGAAGCGGTCGCGAACGCTCAGCACCATGCGCATGTCGGTCGAATTGCCGGTGCGTTCCTCGCCCATGTCGATGTGGATGATGTCGGCCTCCGCCGTGCTCACCGCGGAGGCGACCTGCGCCAGCACGCCCTTGCCGTTGCGCAGCAGCAGGCTCACGGCGGTCTCGAAGGGGCGCGTCATCTCCTCCGCCCATTCGACGCTCATCCAGTGTTCGCGATCGCGCTCGAACAGGCGGCGGCCGACCGAGCAGTCGGCGGTGTGGACGACGAGGCCTTCGCCCCGGCCGAGGTAGCCGACGATCGCATCGCCCGGAATCGGGCGGCAGCACGGCGCCATCTGGACCGACGTGCCTTCGCTGCCATCGACGACGACGCGCTGCCTCGGCGCCGCTTCGGCATCGTCGCCGTAGCGGCCGAGCGTCAGCATCACCGCATCCGGCCGCATGCCGCGCTCGATCATCAGGTGCGCCAGGTGCTTGGCGACGATGTTCGCGATCTTGCGCCCGAGGCCGATGTCGGTCAGCAGGTCTGCGCGCGAGCGGCTGTCGCTCCAGCGCGTGAGCTGCTGCCAGATCGCCGCCGCGTCGGCATCGTCGGGGTCGGCCGAAGGCAGCACGAGCCCTTCGGCGCGCAGCGCGACGGCGAGCAGCTTCTCGCCGAGCTGCTCCGACTCCTCCTGCTCCATCGTCTTCAGGTAATGGCGGATGTGCGAGCGCGCGCGGCCGGTGCGCACGAAATTGAGCCAGGTCGGGTTCGGCCGCGCGCCCGGCGCGCTGATGACTTCGACCACGTCGCCGCTGCGCAGTTCGGTCTTGAGCGACACCGCTTCGCCGTTGACCTTGGCGGCGACGCAGTGATCGCCGACATCCGAGTGGATCGCGTAGGCGAAGTCCACCGGCGTCGCGCCGCGCGGCAGCGAAAGGATCTGCGACTTCGGCGTGAAGACGTAGACGGCGTCCGGGAAGAGATCGATGCGCACGTGCTCGAGGAACTCGTTCGCGTCGTGCGTCTCGTCCTGGATGTCGAGCAGCGACTGCAGCCACATCGCGCCCAGGCGCTGCGCCTCGGCGGCGCTCGCCGGGGCGGCGCCCTTGGCCTTGTACATCCAGTGCGCGGCGATGCCTTTCTCGGCCACCGCGTTCATCTGCTCGGTGCGGATCTGGAACTCGACCGCCGTGCCGAGCGGGCTGACGAGCGTCGTGTGCAGTGACTGGTAGCCGTTCGCCTTCGGGATCGCGATGTAGTCCTTGAAGCGGCCCGGCATCGGCTTGTAGATCTGGTGCAGCACGCCGAGCGCGAGGTAGCACTCGGGCAGCGTCTTGACGACGATGCGAAAGCCGAAGAGGTCGTTCACCTGCGCGAAGCTCAGGTGCTTCTCGCGCATCTTGCGGTAGATCGAGTACAGCGTCTTCTCGCGCCCGCTGACCTGCACCGCGAGCTTGGCGCTCGCGAACGCCTTCGTGACCTCGCGCTCGACGCGATCGACGATGTCGCGGCGCGAGCCGCGCACCGTCTGCACCGCCTTCGCGATCGCCGCATGCCGCCACGGTCGCAACTGCTGGAACGACAGCTCCTGCAGCTCGCGATAGGTCTGGTTCAGGCCGAGCCGGTGCGCGATCGGCGCGTAGATCTCGAGCGTTTCGCGCGCGACGCGCGTGCGCTTTTCGGGCGCCACGGCGAGCATCGTGCGCATGTTGTGCAGGCGGTCGGCGAGCTTGATGAGGATGACGCGCACGTCGCGCGTCATCGCCAGCAGCATCTTGCGGAACGACTCGGCCTGCGATTCCTCGCGCGTCGAGAAGCGCACCCGCTCGAGCTTGGTCAGGCCATCGACGAGGTCGGCGGTCGGCGCGCCGAAGCGCTCGATCAGCTCGGCCTTCGAGATGCCGCAGTCCTCCATCGCGTCGTGCATCAGCGCGGCCATGATCGCCTGCGCGTCGAGCTTCCACTCGGCGCACAGCGCGGCGACCGAGATCGGGTGCGTGATGTAGGGCTCGCCGCTGGCGCGGAACTGCCCGAGGTGAACCTCGTCGGCGAAGCGATAGGCCTCGCGCACGCGTTTGACGTCGCGCGAGCCGAGGTAGTCGAGCTTCGCCGCGAGCGCCGCGAACGACGACGCGGCCGCCTCTTCAGGGCCGAGCGTCGGTGCCTCGCCCGCGGCGGGGCGCGGCTTGGGAGACTTGGAAAGCGCCTTGCCCAGGACCGACCATACGGAGATCGTGCGTTCGCCCATCTCCGTGATTATCTTGCTTTGTGCCGCGCGCCGCGGCGGCAACGCACTCTGTGCGGGGCCTTCGGCGCGTCGCGGCGCGCGCGCGAGGCGCCTGAACGCGCGCGTTTGCGCGTTGGGGTGGCGCCTTAGACCGGCACCTTGCGCAGCATCTCGATGCCGATTTCACCGGCGGCGATCTCGCGCAATGCGGTCACGCCGGGCTTGTTCTTGCTCTCGATCTTGGGCGTGTGGCCCTGGCTCAGCATGCGCGCGCGATAGGTCGCGGCGAGCACGAGCTGGAAGCGGTTCGGGATCTTGACGAGACAGTCTTCGACGGTGATGCGGGCCATGAACGGTGCTCCAGGGGCGTCGGGGGCGACGCGTCAGCTGAGGTTGAGGGCGGCGAAGACAGCGGGCTTGCTGCGTGCCTGCGCAGCGTACTTGAGCCGCTGCGAGTGGACGATCGCCTTGAGGTCGAAAAGCGCCGTCTCGAACAAGGCATTGATTATAACGAAGTCGAAGTGCCGGGCCTGTGCCACCTCGATGCGCGCGTTCGCCAGGCGCTGCGCGATCACGGCCGGCGGGTCCTCGCCGCGGCGCGTCAGGCGCTGCTGCAACTCGTCCCAGCTCGGGGGCAGGATGAAGATCAGCACCGCGTTCGGGAACAGCTTTCGGATCTGCAATGCGCCCTGCCAGTCGATCTCGAGCATCACGTCCTGCCCGCCGCGGATGCGCGATTCGACCTCGGTGCGCGAGGTGCCATACAGATTGCCATGCACCTGCGCCCATTCGACGAAGCCATCGCGCGCGACCATCGCGCGAAACGCCGGCTCGTCGATGAAGTGGTATTCGCGCCCGTCCTGCTCCTGCCCGCGCGGCGCGCGCGTGGTGTGCGAGAGCGAGACGACGAGATGCGAGTCGAGCTCGAGCAGTGCGTTCACGAGGCTCGACTTGCCGGTGCCGCTCGGCGCGGCGACGACGAACAGGTTGCCTGGGTAGTCCATGCGCGCTACTCGATGTTTTGCACCTGCTCGCGCAGCTGCTCGATCGCGACCTTCATCTCGACCGCGATGTTGGTGAGCTCGAGCGCGGCGGCCTTCGAGCCGAGCGTGTTGGCTTCGCGCAGCAACTCCTGCACCAGAAAGTCGAGCCGCTTGCCGAGCTCGCCGCCGGCGGCCAGCAGGCGATCGATCTCGTCCAGGTGCGAGCGCAGCCGGGCGAGTTCCTCGGCGACGTCGATGCGGATCGCAAACGCGGTCGCCTCGTTCAGCGCGCGCTCCTGCAGCGCTTCGGGGGCGACGGTCTGCGCCGCGCCGCTCGCGGCGAGCGCCTCGTTCCAGCGCTCGAGGAAGCGCTGCTGCTGGCGTTGGGCAACGGCGGGTGCGAGCGGCTCGGCCTGCGCGGCAAGCTCGCGCAGGCGTTGCACGCGCTCGCTCAAGACCGAGGCCAGGCGTGCGCCCTCGCGTGCACGCGCTTCACGCAGACCGGCGATGGCGCGCTGCGCGGCGTCGAGCGCGGCCTCGTCGAGGACCTCCACCGGCGCATGGCTCTTGCACCATTGCAGCACGTCCTGCACCGACAGCCCGGGGGCTTCGGGCAGCCAGGCATGCACGCTGTCCTGCAGCCGGGCCAGCCGATGCAGCTGATCGGCCTGCGGCTGGGGCCATTGGGTCGCGCCGTCGGCGCGCGTCGACAGGCGGAGTTCGACCTTGCCGCGACGCACCGCCTTGGCGACGAGTTCGCGCAGCGCCGGCTCCAATGCCCGCAGTTCGTCGGGCAGGCGCAGCGAGAGGTCGAGGAAGCGCCCGTTGACGGAACGGATCTCGGCGCTGACGCTGTCCGCGGCCCCCGTGAAATCGGCCGCGCCAGCGGGCGCCGCAGGGCCTGCAGCAGCGCTTGCATAACCGGTCATGCTGTAGACTGACATTGGACCTTCGCGCAAGCAAAAAGGGATTATGTCAAAGCCAAAACCTGCGCCGTTGCCGGCCGGTACCGTGGTCGGCGGCTACCAGATCATCAAGCGGCTTGCTGCCGGCGGTTTCGGCGTCGTTTATCTGGCGGAGGACCCCGACCGCCACATGGTGGCGATCAAGGAATACCTGCCGTCGTCGCTTGCCGAGCGCGCCGCCGGCGAACTGACGCCGCGCGTCAAGCCCGACAAGCTGCCGCTGTACCGGCTCGGCCTGAAAAGCTTCTTCGAAGAGGGCCGGTCGCTGGCGCAGATCTCGCACCCGAGTGTCGTTTCGGTGCTGAATTTCCTGCGCGAAAACGAGACCGTTTACATGGTGATGAATTACTTGCAAGGCGATACCTTGCAGGATTTCATCGTCACCGCGCGCGACCTGAAGCGCGACAAGGTGTTTCGCGAATCGACGATCCGAAGCCTGTTCGACGAGATCCTGCGCGGCCTGCGCATCGTGCACCAGCACAAGATGCTGCACCTGGACATCAAGCCCGCCAACATCTTCATCAGCAACGACAACAAGGCGGTGCTGCTCGACTTCGGCGCCGCGCGCGAAGTGCTGAGCAAGGAAGGCAACTTCATCCGCCCGATGTACACGCCGGGCTTTGCCGCGCCCGAGATGTACCGGCGCGACGGCACGCTCGGGCCCTGGACCGACATCTACGCGATCGGCGCCTGCATCTATGCCTGCATGCAGGGCTACCCGCCGAACGACGCGCCGCAGCGCATCGAGAAGGACCGCCTTGGCCTGTCGCTGTCGCGACTGCGCAATGTGTACTCGGACAACCTGATCGAGGTCACCGAGTGGTGCATGTCGCTCGATCCGCTGTCGCGCCCGCAGAGCGTCTTCGCGCTGCAAAAGGAGCTCGGCCGCGAGACCGAGCGCCAGTACACCAAGCTCAGCTTCAGCGAACGGCTCAAGCTGCAGCTCGAGAACCTGACGAGCGGCGCGAAGGCATGAAGCCGCGCCGGCTCAGGCCTTCGGCCCCGCGCCGAAGGACGGCGCGCCGCGCGCAGGCGCCGGGTGCGTGGCGATGAGATTCGCCGTCTACCAGGTCAGCCGCAAGGGCGGACGCGAGAAGAACGAAGACCGCATGGGCTACTGCTACACGCGGGACGCGGGCCTGTTCGCGCTCGCCGACGGCATGGGCGGCCATCCGGAGGGTGAAGTCGCCTCCCAGCTCTCGCTGCAGATGCTCGCCGCGCTCTTTCAGCGCGCCGCGAAACCGACGCTGAAGGACCCGACGCGCTTCCTGAACGAGGCGATCATCGCCGGCCACCATCAACTGCTGCGCTACGCGACGCAGAAGGCGCTGCTCGACACACCGCGCACGACGATCGTCGCCTGCCTGCTGCAGGGCAACGCGGCGTACTGGTCGCACTGCGGTGACTCGCGGCTCTACCTCGTGCGCGGCGGCAAGCTCGTCGCGCGCACGCGCGACCACTCCTACTCCGAGCTGCAGGACACACTGCGCCCCGACGCGATGCCGGCCGAGCGCTTCAACCGCAACGTGCTCTTCACCTGCCTGGGCAGCCCCGGCAAGCCGGTTGTCGACACCGTCGGGCCGCTGCTGCTGCAGCGCGGCGACCGCATCCTGCTGTGCTCGGACGGTCTCTGGGGCAACGTGAGCGACGCCGACGTCACCGATCAGCTGGCGAACCACCCGATCTCCGACGCCGTGCCCGATCTGGTCGAGATGGCGCTGCGCAAGGGCGGCGCGAAGTGCGACAACGTGACCGTGCTCGCGATCGAGTGGGAGTCGGCCGAGAACGCCGACAGCGTCGCCGCGGTCTCGACGCAGGCGCTCGGCGACGAGGTCTTCGCCTCGACGATCCAGGCGAGCGTGCTCGGGCAGGAGGTGTCCGACGAGCTCGACGAGGCCGAGATCGAACGCTCGATACGCGAAATCAACGACGCCATCCGGCGCTCGTCCAGCAGGAAATCCTGAGGACCCCATGACGACAAACCAGCCGACCTATGCGCGCACCCAGGGGCGCGGCGCGAGCGCGCTGCGCCCGGTCGTGATCACGCGTCACTACACGCGCCATGCCGAAGGCTCGGTGCTCGTCGAGTTCGGCGACACGAAGGTGCTGTGCACCGCATCGGTCGAAGAGAAGGTGCCGCCGCACAAGCGCGGCAGCGGCGAAGGCTGGGTGACGGCCGAATACGGCATGCTGCCGCGCGCGACGCACACCCGCAGTGACCGCGAAGCGGCGCGCGGCAAGCAAAGCGGCCGCACGCAGGAGATCCAGCGACTGATCGGGCGCTCGCTGCGCTGCGTGTTCGACCTGAAAAAGCTCGGCGAGCGCACGATCTCGCTCGACTGCGACGTCATCCAGGCCGACGGCGGCACCCGCACCGCGGCGATCACCGGCGCCTTCGTCGCCGCGCACGACGCCGTCTCCTGGCTGCTCGAGCGCAAGCTGGTTGCCGCATCGCCGATCCGCGACCATGTCGCTGCCGTCTCGGTCGGCATCGTCGAGGGCACGCCGCTGCTCGACCTCGAGTACGTCGAGGATTCGGCGTGCGACACCGACATGAACGTCGTCATGACGGGCGCCGGCGGCTTCGTCGAACTGCAGGGCACGGCCGAGGGCGCGGCCTTCTCGCGGGTCGAGCTCGACGCGCTGATGCGTCTGGCCGAGCAAGGCATTGCCGAGTTGATCCGGGCGCAGAAGGCTGCGCTGGCAGCGTGAACGGCGCCGCCGCGCATCCGGCATGAAGCTCGTCCTCGCCTCGAACAATGCGAAGAAGCTGGTCGAGTTGCAGGCGCTGCTCGCGCCGCTCGCGCTCGACATCGTCGCCCAGGGCACCCTCGGCGTCGAAGAGGCCGAGGAGCCGCACCACACGTTCATCGAGAACGCGCTCGCGAAGGCGCGCCATGCCGCGGCGCGCACAGGCTGCGCCGCGATTGCCGACGATTCGGGGCTGTGCGTCGCCGCGCTCGGCGGCGCGCCAGGCGTCGCATCGGCGCACTACGCTCACATCGATGTCGGGCCCGTCGATCCTGCACCCGGCGGGCGCGAAGCGCAGCGGCACGCGCAGGACGCGGCCAACAATGCCTTGCTGTTGCGCGAACTGGCCGGCGCGGCCGATCGGCGCGCGCGCTACGTCAGCGTGCTCGTCGCACTGCGCTCGGCGGACGACCCCGAGCCCCTCGTTGCCGTCGGCCGCTGGGAGGGCGAGGTGCTCGTCGCACCGCGCGGCGCCGGCGGCTTCGGCTACGACCCGCTGATGTTCATTCCGGCGCTCGGCCGCAGCGTTGCCGAACTCGACGCCGCGACGAAGAATGCGCACAGCCATCGCGCCGTGGCCGCCGATCAGATGCTCGCGCTGATGCGCGCCTCGTGGCGTCTTGGCTGACATCCCGATCCGGCCAGACGAAGGCGCCGCGGTGCCGCCCACGGCGCAGCGCCTGTTTGACTACCTGCGCCCGGGCACGCTGAACCTGCCTGCGCTGCCGCCGCTCTCGCTCTACGTGCACTTGCCGTGGTGCCTGCGCAAGTGCCCGTACTGCGACTTCAGTTCGCATGAACACAAGGGCGAGCCGCCGTTCGATCGCTACCTCGATGCGCTGCGCTGCGATCTCGAAGCGGCGCTGCCCTTCATCTGGGGCCGGCGCTTGCACAGCGTCTTCATCGGCGGCGGCACGCCGAGCCTCTTCCCGCCCGCGGCGATCGACCGGCTGCTCGGCGACGTGCGGGCGCTGATGCCGCTCGAGCCCGGCAGCGAAGTCACGCTCGAAGCGAACCCAGGGACCTTCGAGCGCGATCGCTTTCGCGGCTATCGCGCGGCGGGCGTGACGCGCCTGTCGATCGGTGTGCAAAGCTTCGACGACGCGGCGCTGCAGGCGATCGGCCGTGTGCACGACGCCGCCCAGGCGCGCGCCGCCGTCGACGAGGCGCGCGACGCGTTCGACACCTTCAACATCGACCTGATGTACGCGCTGCCGGGCCAGACGCCGGCCGCGTTCGACGCCGATCTGCAGACGGCGCTTGCGTTCGAGCCGCCGCACCTGTCCATCTACCACCTGACGATCGAGCCCAACACGTTCTTCGCGAAGCACCCGCCGGCGCTGCCCGACGACGATCTCGCGGCCGACATGCTCGACCGCATCGTCGAGAGCACTGCCGCGCGCGGACTCGAACGCTACGAGGTCTCCGCCTTCGCGCGGCCGGGCCATCGGTGCGTGCACAACCTGAACTACTGGCAGTTCGGCGACTACCTCGGCATCGGCGCCGGTGCGCACAGCAAGCTCTCGTTCGCGCACCGCGTGCAGCGCCAGGTGCGGTTTCGTGATCCTGCCCGCTACATGGCGCGCGCGCTGGCGGGCGAAGCGATCGCGCAGGACGCCGAGGTGGCGCGCCGCGAACTGCCGTTCGAGTTCATGCTCAATGCAATGCGGCTGACCGAAGGCGTCGCGCTCGCGAGCTTCGGCGAACGCACGGGCCTTGCGCCGACCGCGCTCGAGGCCGGCCTCGTCGAGGCCGAGCGGCGCGGGCTGCTCGCGCGCGATCTGCATCGGGTGTGGCCGAGCGCGCGCGGGCTGGACTTCCTGAACGACCTGCAATCGATCTTCCTGCCGCCTGCGTCGCGCTGAGCGGCGTTTGCCGCGACGAACGGCGGCGATCGGCGACGCGTCGCGAGGACTTCAGGCGATCGGCGGGCGCAACGTGATCTGCGTGAGAAGCGCCTGGAACTCAGGCGGCGCCGATCGCCTCGGCGCGCATCGCCTGCAGCCGCTCGATCAGGCGCGGCGCGATGCCCGCGAGCGGGAGCACTTCGTGCACCGCGCCGGCGGCGATCGCTTCGCGCGGCATGCCGAAGACGACGCAACTCGCTTCGTCCTGCGCCAGGTTGTAGGCGCCGGCATCGCGCATCGCGCGCATCGCCACCGCGCCGTCGGCGCCCATGCCGGTCAGCATGACGCCGATCGCGTGCGCGCCGACGACGCGCGCTGCGCTGTCGAACAGCACTTCGACCGAGGGCTTGTGGCGGTTCACCGCTTCGCCATCGAACACCCGCGCCCGATAGCCCGCGCCGTCGCGCGCGACCGCCAGATGCATGCCGCCGGGGGCGATGCAGGCGTGGCCCCGGCGCAGCGGCTCGTCGTGCCTCGCCTCGCTGACGCGGATGCTGCACTGGCCGTCGAGCCGCTCGGCGTAGCCGCGGGTGAAGCCGGGCGGCATGTGCTGCGTGATCAGTACCGGTGGCGCGTCGGGGGGCAGTTGCATCAGCAGCGCGCGTGTCGCCTCGGTGCCGCCGGTCGACGCGCCGATGAAGATGACGGCGGCGGGCGCCGGGGCGTCGGGCGTCGCACCTATCGCCGGACGAGGTCGTGCGAGGGGATTGAGCGCGGATGCCGCGGCACTGCCGTTTCGCGCGGCGTCGGGTACGACGCTGGGCGCGACGCCGGGCACAGCGCAGGCGCGACGCACCGTCGCGCGCGCTGCGATGCGCAGTTTGGCGGTGAGGTCGGTCGCCAGCGCTCGGAGGCCGTCGGCGATGCCGATCTTCGGCTTGGCGACGAAATCCACCGCGCCGAGTTCGAGCGCGCGAAACGTCGCCTGCGCGCCGCGCTCGGTCAGCGTCGAGACCATCACGACCGGCATCGGCCGCAGGCGCATCAGGCGCGACAGGAAGTCGAGCCCGTCCATGCGCGGCATCTCGACGTCGAGCGTGATCACGTCCGGGTTCAGGCTGCGGATCAGCTCGCGCGCGACGAGCGGGTCGCTCGCGGCGCCGATGCACTCCATGTCGGCTTCGCGGTTGATGATCTCGGCCAGCAGGCTGCGCACGAGCGCCGAATCGTCGACCACGAGGACGCGGATCGGCGCCATCAGAAGAGGTCCACCGTGCCGCCGGCGGGCGCCGGCGCGCGCTCTGGCGCGGCCGCGCGTTGGGGCGCGAAGAGCGCATCGTCGGGCGTGCAGGCCAGGCGCTTGACCATCGCCTTGCCGCTGCCCGGCAGAAAGCACACCTTGCGCGCGGCGCTGCCGAGCACGTCGCGCGCGACGATCGGGATGCGCTCGGTCTTCAGGTAGTCGAGCACGAATGCGGTGTTGGCCTCGCCGATGTTGAGCGAGTTCATGCCGCTGATGACCTGGCCGCCGCCGAACACCTTGGCCTCGAGCGTCGCGCGCGTCGCGCCGCGCTTCATCAGCTCGTTGATCAGAAGTTCCATCGCGTACGAGCCGTAGCGTCCGCTCGCGCCGAGCGCGGCGGGGCCGCCGCCTTCGGGCAGCATGAAGTGGTTCATGCCGCCGACCTGCGCGCGCGCGTCCCACAGGCAGGCGGCGATGCACGAGCCGAGTGTCGTCATCAGCAGCACGTCGTTGTCGTGCGCGAAGTACTCGCCCGGCAGCAGCTTGACCGCATCGCGCCCGAAATGGGCGTCGTAGTAGAAGAACGAGGCGACGCCGGGGCCGCGCGGCCGTGACCGCAGCGACTCCAGGCGCGACCCCGGGCCGGAGGCGAGCGCCGAGGAAGACGCAAGCGCGGCCATCACCAGCCCCCGCGCCGCAAGCGTGCGCAGGCCTCAGACACGCTCGTAGGTCGTCTTGCCGCGCAGCCGGAAGAGGTCGGACGCGTCGCTGAAGTTCTCCGAGTGGCCGGCGAAGAGCAGGCCGCCGGGTTTCATCACGCCGTGCATGCGCTCGAGCACGCGGCGTTGCGTCGCGCCATCAAAGTAGATCATCACGTTGCGGCAGAACACGATGTCGAACGGCTCGCCGAGCGACCAGTGCGCGTCCATCAGGTTGTGCTGGCGGAACTCGATGCGCTCGGCAAGCGCCGGCTTGACGCGCACCATGCCGCTGTTGAGCCCCTTGCCGCGCAGGAAGTGCGCGTGCATGCGCTCGCGCGACAGGCCGCGCGACTCGACCGGGTAGACGCCGCGTGCCGCACTCGCGAGCACGCGGGTGTCGATGTCGCTGGCCACGATCTGCACCGCGTGGGCGTCCTGCACATCGGGGCACGCCTCCGCGACGGTCATCGCGATCGAATAGGGCTCCTCGCCGGTCGATGCCGCGTTGCACCAGATGCGCATCGGGGTGCCTGTGCGCCGGCGCAGCTCGTCGGTGAGGGCCTCGAAGTGATGCTCCTCGCGGAAGAACGAGGTCAGGTTCGTCGTCAGGCAGTTGACGAACTCCTGCCACTCGGGGCCGGCGCCGCCGTGCTCGAGCCACTGCAGGTAGTCGTTGAAGGAGCCATGCCCGGTCTCACGCAGGCGGCGCGACAGGCGGCTGTAGACCATCGCCTGCTTGCCCGCGCCAAGGCTGATGCCGGCGCGCTGGTAGATCAGCCGGCGCACGCGTTCGAAGTCGCCGGCGCCGAACATGAACTCCGATGCGCATGGCGCGAGCACCGGGGGCGCTTGCGTCGCGACGGCGATGCAGTCATCGATGGCGGACATGACGGCGCTCATGGCTTGGCGGGGGTGAGTCGGGCGGGGTGGGCGGCTGACAGGACGGGTCTGCGTAGTTATCGGTCGCCCCGCGCGCCGCTTGAGCCGCGCCGGTGGAAATTTGGGCGTCCTTTGGGCCGCAACTGGGCGGCAACAGCAGGGCTGTTCCGCGCTGAATCCACCGGCCGCGCTGCTAGACTGCGCCGCTGCATCTGCCCCTGCGTCCCGCCCGGGGTCGCGTTGCAACGAAACCCTTACGCGTCAGCGTCCGATCAGCGCAACCAGCCATCGCCCCAGCGTGTCCAGCGAACCGAAGCCGCGTCCCACGCCCGAACCGCCGCCGCTGCAACTGGAGGCGGCGCTGCAATTGCTGCAGCAGGCCGGCTGCGTGCTGCCCGGCCGTGACGACCCGGCCTGGCCGCAGGCGGTGATCGACGGCCTGTGCACGCTGTCGAGCCGTGATGCGCTGACGGGGCTTTCGAACCGGCGCCAGTTCTCGCTCGCGCTCGAGCGCGAGATCGACCGCGTCGCCCGCACCGGCGAGCCCGCGCTCGTGCTGATGGCCGACATCGATCACTTCAAGCGCGTCAACGACACGCATGGCCATCTGGCCGGCGACGCCGTGCTCAAGGCGGTGGCGTCGCGCCTGCTCGAATGCGTGCGCCCGATGGACACCGTCGCGCGCTACGGCGGCGAGGAGTTCGCGATCATCCTGCCGAATTGCCCGCCGGCCTTCGGCCTCGCGGTGGCCGAGCGCATCCGGCGCAAGGTCGAGCAGCAGCCGGTCGCGATCGACAACGGCGCGCCGGTCTCCGTCACGATCAGCCTCGGCGGTGCGTTCGCGCCGCAGTGGGTGCGATCGACGGCGGCACTCTGGGTCGAGCGCGCCGACCAGCATCTGTTCCGCGCCAAGGCCGAAGGGCGCAACCGGGCCTGTATCGAGCAGCCGCCGCAGTCGCAGGTCAGCGCCGAAGAGAAGAGCCTGTTGTTCAGCACCACACAGTTCGAAGACCTCGCATGACTCATCCCGACGCGACACCCGCCGCCGACCTGCCGCCCGAGACCCATCGCGCGCGCGTGCTCGCCGTCACGAGCGGCAAGGGCGGCGTCGGCAAGACCTTCCTGTCGGCGAACCTGGCCGCCGCCCTCACGCGCCGCGGCGAGCGCGTGCTCGTGCTCGATGCCGACCTGGGCCTGGCCAATCTCGACGTCGTGCTCAACCTCGTGCCCAAGATCACGCTGCACGATGTCTTCACCGGCAAGGCCGCGCTGGAAGACGCGATCGTGCCGGCGCCCGGGGGCTTCTCCGTGCTTCTCGCCGGCTCCGGCATGGTCGAGTATTCGCGCCTGACGCCCTCCGTGCGCGACCAGTTGCTCGACGTCATCAAGACGCTTGCGCCGCGCTTCGACCGCATCCTGCTCGACACCGGCGCCGGCATCTCGGACGTCGTCCTGTTCGCGGTCTCGCTCGCGGACGAGGTGGCGCTCGTCGTCACCTCGGAGCCGACCTCGCTGACCGACGCCTACGCGACGATCAAGGTGCTGGTGTCGCAGCAACAGCGCAGCGTGATCCGGCTGATCGTCAATCAGGTCAGCCAGCTCGGCGAAGGGCGCAGCGTGCGCGCACAGCTGCAGCGCGTCGTCGATCGCTTCGTCAAGCCCGAGTCCGGACACGCGGTGACGCTCGATCTTCTGGGTGCGGTGCCGACCGATGCCACCGTGCGCGAAGCGGTGCAAAAACGCCAGCTGCTGCTCGAGGTCTATCCCGGCTCGCGCGCCGCGCTCGCGGTCAACGAGGTCGCGGGGCGGCTCGCGCCCTGATCATCGCCTTGCGCGTCATGTGCCGTGCCCCGGCCGCGCGGCGCCGATCGCCAAGTTGCTCTGCCCTCGCTTCATTTCTGGCGGCAGGGCACACGCAACAGCCACCGCCGAAGGCGGTCGGCTGGAACGACGGGTTCGGCCCCAGCGGCACGATATGCCGCTACGCAACCTGCGCCAGCGGAACCAAGATCTCAACGGCCTCAAACGGGACGGACACACTACCGTCTTGGCCTCTTTCAATGAGGCCAAGCTCCTCAAGGCGCGCGACATCGGTGTGCACATTCGAGTAGTTTCGGTCTGCGGACTTGGCCAACGCGTAGATGCTGCACGGTCCGACCCTGCGAAGAGTGTCAAGCAGGTCGAGGCGAGCAGGCGTGAGTTCGGCGAACAGCGATCTCGCGGACTCAAAGTTCAGCCTGAAGTCAGGCGCTTTGCCTCGTCGTGCTGCCGTAACCTGTTTCGCCGCCGTACGGAACACAGACCCCTTGCGGGAAACTTCGATGACAACCTTCATGTTCGTCCCCAGCGTTCGACGTCGGACCTGAAATCTTCGAGCAGTTGCTCGACCGTGCTGAACACGTAGTCGTGTTCGTCGTCCCCGAAGTGCCTGTGATCGCCCTTGCCACGCTCGTTGTCGTAGCGAACATAACATTGACCACCAGCACCGTAGTAAAGCCTGTACTTGAAACGGTGCGTACAGGGAGGAAGCGGTTCAGGTAACTCCCAGACCACGATTTCGACGATCGACCCGTCGTCGCGAACTTCCTTGGCACGAGCGAGCGAGACCGCCGGCATGTATTGCATGATAGCAATACACAGCCGCGGTGTCTACTCTGGGGCCGAACGTTTGAGCTAAGCGGGCGACAGCGGCAGGCCGCCACCGGCCCAGAACGAAATGACGGCCAGGGGCGGCCTGCCGCTGTCGCTCCGCTTGAGCGAATACGAAGGGACTTCCCGCCTACCTGCCAAGGTGGGTTCACACCAAGATTGAGCTGCATTGATCAATCTGACCTGTTGAGGAGAAGCCCCATGAGCGAGATTACACGACTGATGCTTTTGATTGTGCGGGTCGGTGTCGACCTGGCGAAGAATCTGATCCAGGTGCATGCGGTCGACGCCGCGGGTCGGCGAATCGTGTCGCGGGCCCTGAAGCGTGATCAGTTCGTGGCCTGGTGTGAGCAACTGCCCAAGGGCTGTCTCGTGGCGATGGAGGCCTGCTCCAGCGGCCACCACTGGGCGCGCAGGCTGCGCGCGGCGGGGCTGGATGCGCGGCTGATCGCGGCGCACTTCGTCACCCCCTACCGCATGGAAGGCCGCAACGGCAAGAACGACGCCACCGACGCGGCGGCGGTCTGCGAAGCCGCCTCGCGACCGAGCATGCGCTTCGTGCCGATCAAGACCACCGAGCAGCAGGGCGTGATGACGCTGCACCGCATCCGCGAGGGCCTCAAGGAGGAGCGCACTGGCTGCATCAACCGAATCCGCGGCGTGCTGGCCGAGTTCGGCCTGGTCTTCGGCAAGAGCCCCAAGGCGCTGCGCGCGGTGCTGGCCGACGTGCTCGAGGATGCGAGCAATGAACTCAGCGGCACCGCGCGTCTGGTGCTGCAGCGCGCGTTCGACCACTGGCACGAACTCGACGAGCACCTGCTGTGGTGCGATCAGCAGATCGGCCAGCACGTGCGATCCACCCCCGAGGCCAAGCGCGCGGCCAAGATCATCGGCATCGGCGAGATCACCGCCTCGGCCATGGTGGCCGCCGTCGGCGATTTCGGCCAGTTCAAGAGCGGCGCTCAGTGCGGCGCATGGCTCGGCCTGGTGCCCAGCCAGAACTCCAGCGGCGGTACCGCCCGCCTCGGGCGTATCACCAAGCGCGGCGACGACTATCTGCGAACCCTGCTGATCCAGGGTGCCAAGGCCGCCGTGATGAGCGCGCACAAGCGCGACGACCCCACCTCGCGCTGGCTGGCCCAGCTGAAGGAGCGCATCGGTTGGCAGAAGGCCTGCGTGGCCATGGCCAACAAGAATGCCCGCATCCTGTGGGCCGTGATGACGCGCGAGAAGACCTACGACCCGCGTCACGTCAGCGCCAAGCCGCCGGGCAAGGTGCCGATGGCCCAGCGGCCCGCTGCGGCGGCGCCGACGGCCCAGGCGCCAGCCACCTGCCCGGTTTGATCGACCCGCCCGACTGCTCGAGCCAGCCCTTCCACCCTTCAACCCGAATCCCTTCGTGATGGACGTGCGTTCGAAGATGCAATGACAGGTCAGACCGGCAGCTGGTGAACTCGACTAACCCTACGCGGAGGCAATCGCGCCCCAACCCGCCGA
>JAMLIM010000005.1 GCA_023954175.1 Rhizobacter sp. | reverse complement strand
ACTGACTCGTCGCAACTGTCTGAGCGCAACGAACGAAGTGAGTGAAGCGAGTTCTGCGACGCGACCCCTGGCCGAGAACCGCAGTGCAGTCGGCGCTGTGCGCCGACCGCGCAACCATGAGCCCCCGGCGGGCACCGCCTGGCGCGACGCCAAGGCGCTCGAACCTCTGGGTGGCACCGCCCGGCGCGACGCAGAGACGCTCCCGGCGAGCGGTTCACCATGCGCGACTCCGGTGGCGCACGACATGAATCTGCACTCACCCCAACCGACATCGCGTCAGGGCTCGAGCAGAAAGGCACCGCGATGATCCGCGTCATGCTGTGCGACGACCATGCGCTGATCCGGCGGGGGATTCGTGACACGTTGTCGGACGCGCCCGACATCGAGGTCGTCGGCGAGGCGGGTGACTACGGCGAGTTGCGTACGCTCATGCGGGCGACGCCGTGCGACGTGCTGGTGCTCGACATCAACCTGCCCGGCCGCAGCGGGCTCGATGTGCTGCATGTGCTCAAGGATGAAGGCTCGGCCTTGCGCGTGCTCGTCGTCAGCATGTACCCCGAGGATCAGTATGCGATCCGCGCGCTGCGCGCGGGTGCATTCGGCTACGTCAACAAGGGCGGCGACCCGGCGCTGATCGTGACTGCGGTGCGCACCGTCGCCCAGGGGCGCAAGTACGTGACGCCCGACATCGCGCAGATGCTGGTCGAGAGCCTGACGACGCCGGTGAGCGCGCAGGCGCACGAGAAGCTCTCGGATCGCGAACTGCAGACGCTCGTGATGATCGCCTCGGGCAAGCGGCTGTCGACGATTGCCGAGGAGCTGAGCCTGAGCCCGAAGACGGTGAGCGTCTACCGTGCACGCGTGCTCGAGAAACTCGGCCTGACGAACAACTCGGAGATGACGGTCTACGCGATCCGCAACGGCCTGGTCGGCGATTGAGCGCCCCTCGATCCCGCATCGCGCGCGGCGTGACGATGCGGCCGCTTGCGTATCGTCATCGGGCCTTCACGCAAGCTTCGTAGACTCGCCGCATGTCCCCACCCACCCCCGCCGTCGCGCTGCTCAACCGCGAGATGGCGATCCTCGAGTTCAACCGCCGCGTGCTGGCCCAGGTGCGCCGGCCCGATGTGCCGCTGCTCGAGCGGCTGCGCTACATCTGCATCGTCTCGTCCAACATGGACGAGTTCTTCGAGGTGCGACTGGCCGACTACATCGAGGACGCCCGCCTGCCCGGCGCCGGCGCGCTCGACGCCGATCTCGAGACCGTCGCGCGCGCCGCGCACGCGCTGGTCGACGACCAGTACAAGGCCTTCAACGACGAGGTGATGCCCGATCTGCGGCGCGCCGGCATCGTCGTCATCAGCCATGCCGAGCGCGACAAGGCGCAGCGCCGCTGGGTCGACGAGTTCTTCCAGTCGCAGGTGCGCCCGCTGCTCGTGCCGGTCGGGCTCGACCCGTCGCATCCGTTCCCGCAGGTCGCCAACAAGTCGCTCAACTTCATCGTCCGGCTCGACGGCAAGGACGCCTTCGGGCGCGAGAACACGATTTCGATCGTGCGCGTGCCGCGCGTGCTGCCGCGCGTGATCCAGCTGCCGGCGCGGCTCTCGGACGGCAAGCAGGCCTTCGTGCTGCTGACGAGCGTGGTGCGCGCGCATCTGGCCGAGCTGTTCCAGGGCCGGCGCGTCGAGGCCTTCTCGCAGTTCCGGCTCACGCGCGACTCCGAGCTGGCGGTCGACGACGAGGAGGTCAAGAACCTGCGCCACGCGCTGCGCTCGGGCCTGACGACACGCCACTTCGGGCAGGCGATCCGGCTCGAGGTCGGGCAGAGCTGCCCGCGCGAGCTGTCGGACTTCCTGTTGCGCCAGTTCGCGCTGCCGCAGGCCGCGCTCTACGCTGTCAACGGGCCGGTGAACCTGGTTCGCCTGAACGCCTTGATCGACGCCGCGAAGGCGCCGGCGCTGCACTTCCCGCCGTATGCGCCGTCGTGGCCGGCGGCGTGGCCGCGTGCGCAATCGATCTTCGAGCGCCTGAAGCAGGGCGACCTCCTGCTGCACCACCCGTTCGAGTCGTTCGACCCGGTCGTGCAGTTCCTGCGCGAGGCGGTGCATGACCCGAACGTGCTCGCGATCAAGCAGACGATCTACCGCACCGGTGGCGAGTCGCCGCTGATGGACCTGCTGCTCGAGGCGGTGCGACGCGGCAAGGAGGTGATGTGCGTCGTCGAACTGAAGGCGCGCTTCGACGAGGAGGCCAACATCAACTGGGCCGAGCGGCTCGAGGCGATCGGCGCGCAGGTCGTCTACGGCGTCGTCGGCCTCAAGACGCATGCCAAGCTGCTGCTCGTGATGCGCCGCGAAGGCACGCCCAAGCGCCCGGTGCTGCGCCGCTACTTGCATCTTTCGACCGGCAACTACAACCCGAAGACGGCGCGGCTCTACACCGACCTGAGCATGCTGAGCGCGGACCCGAAGCTGACCGCGGATGCGGCAAGCGTCTTCCAGCAACTCGGGAGCCTGGGCAAGACGCGCCCGCTCCACCGGCTGCTGCAGGCGCCGTTCACGCTGCACAGCGCGATGCTCGGCCGCGTCAAGCAGGTGGCGCAGGCGGCGCGCAACGGGCGGCGCGCGCGCATCGTGCTCAAGATCAACGCGCTGACCGACGTGGCGCTGATTCGCGCGCTCATCGATGCCGGCCAGGCCGGCGCCGAGATCGACCTCATCGTGCGCGGCGCCTGCCTGCTGCCGTCCGGCCTGCCGGGGCTGACCGAGCGCATCCGCGTGCGATCGGTGGTCGGGCGCTTCCTCGAGCACACGCGCATCCTCTACTTCTGCTGGGGGGCCGGCGCGCACAACGAGGCGCTGTACCTGACGAGCGCGGACTGGATGAGCCGCAACATGTTCCGCCGGATCGAGGTGGCGTGGCCGGTGCGCGACGCCGCGCTTCGCCAACGCGTGATCGACGAATGCCTGATACCGTATCTGTTCGATACCAAGGACGCCTGGCTGCAGCAAGGCGACGGCAGCTACCTCGCGGTCGGCGCCGATGGCGTGAGCGCGCAGCAGGCGCTGATGGAGCGCATGCAGGCCAGCCGCTGACGGCCCCGGACGCGAACTTCTCCCACCCAACCCAACTCGACATACCCGCAAGCATGAACCTGATCCTGTGGCGCCACGCCGAAGCCGAGATCCAGCGTCCGGGCCAGGACGACATCGAGCGCGAACTCACCGCCAAGGGCCGGCGCCAGGCCCGGCGCGTGGCCAAATGGCTGGACGCGCGCCTGCCGGCGTCGGCGCGCATTCTCGTCAGCCCGGCGGCGCGCACGCAGCAGACGGCGGAGCCGCTCGAGCGGCGCTTCACGACGGTCGCCGCGCTCGCGCCCGGGCGCGACGCGGACGAGTTGTTGCAGGCCGCCGGCTGGCCCGACAGCGGCGACACCGTCCTCGTCGTCGGCCACCAGCCGACGCTGGGCCTTGCCGCGGCCCGGTTGCTGTGCGGCTCGGACCAGGCCTGGTCGATCAAGAAGGGCGCCGTCTGGTGGCTCGAGCGCCGCGAGCGCGACGGCCTCGTCGAAGTCACGCTGCAGGCCGTCCAGGGCCCGGCCAGGATCTGAGCCGCGACGCGCGCGAGCAGCACCGGTTCGCGACGCTGTTGCCTGCCCCACGCCGCACGGCTTGATCCGCACATGAAGACCGAGGCCTTCGATTTCGTCGTCATCGGCGCCGGCATGGCCGGCCTGTCGATGGCGGCGCAGTTGTCGCGCCACGCACGCGTCGCCGTCGTCGAGCGCGAGTCGCAGCCGGGCTACCACGCGACGGGCCGATCGGCCGCGCTCTACAGCGCGCTCTACGGCAACGCGACGGTGCGCGCGTTGACGCGCGCGAGCCGCGCGTTCTACTTCGAGCCGGCGGCAGGTTTCGCGCCGCATCCGCTCGTGGCGCCGCGCGGCACCCTGTACTTCGCCGAGCGCGGCGACGGCGACGCGCTCGAAGCCTTCGCCGACACGCTCGAGGGCGGCGACCGCCCGCACCGGCTCGATGCGGCGCAGGCGCGCGAACGCGTTCCCGTGTTTGCGCCGGGCTATCTGGGCGGCGCCTTGTACGAGCCCGACTCGGCCGACATCGACGTCGCGGCCGCGCTGCAGGGCCACGCGGTGCAATGCAGGCACCAGGGCACGCACATCGCGTTCGAAAGCCCGGTCGAAGCGCTCACCCGTGACGGCGACGCCTGGCTCGTGCGCACCCCGCAGGCGACGCTGCGCGCCACGGTCGTCGTCAATGCGGCGGGCGCCTGGGGCGACGTGATCGCGCGGCTGGCCGGCGCCGCGCCGATCGGCCTCGTGCCCAAGCGCCGCAGCGCGGTGCTGATCGAGGTGCCGGGCGGCGCCGACGCCCGCGCCTGGCCGGCCGCGATCCATGTGCGCGAGACCTTCTACTTCAAGCCCGACGCCGGCTTGCTGCTGCTCTCGCCCGCCGACGAAACACCGTCGGAGCCGTGCGACGCGCAGCCCGAGGAGATCGACATCGCGATCGCCGTCGATCGCTTCGAGCAGGCGAGTGGCACAACCGTGCGCAAGCTGCGCAGCCGCTGGGCCGGGCTGCGCAGCTTCGTCGCCGACAAGGGCCCGGTGGCCGGGTTCGACCGGCAGGTGCCCGGCTTCTTCTGGCTCGTGGGGCAGGGCGGCTACGGCATCCAGATGGCGCCCGCACTGGCGCGCGCCGCGTGCGCGCTGGCGCTCGGCGAGGCGTTGCCGGCCGATCTGGTCGAAGAAGGCGTCAGCGCCGAGGCGCTTGCGGCGGGGCGCGACACGCTGCGGTAGGCGCGGCGCGACGACGCGACGCGCTTGCCGCCGGCGTCAGGCAGCCCGCCACCGGCCGCGAGCCGGCTTCAGCCCAGATGCAGCCGCAGCGAACCGCAGCGCTCCCAGGCGGCGACCTCTTCGCCGAGCAGGTACATCGTGCGCGGGTGGCTCTCGACCCAGCCGCGCCCGAAGCGCAGCTGCGCTTCGGCGCCATGCCGGGTGAGCTTGAGCACCGAGGGGCTCACCTCCGATCGCGCATGGCATTTGATGATCGCGAGCCGCAGGCACAGCACCTGCCAGGCGAAGGCCTCGGCGCCGAGCGCGGCCTCGCTCTTGCGCAGGCTGCCGCGCTGCGCCAGCACCAAGTCGCCGAGGCGGCGCTGCTGCGACTGCGAGAAGCCGGCCGCGTCCGCGTGCGCGAGCAGGTAGGCGCTGTGGCGGTGATGGTCGTGGTGCGAGACCATCATGCCCATCTCGTGCAGCCGGGCCGCCCATTGCAGTTCGCGCCGCAGTTCGCGCCGTTGTTCGGTTGACTGGCCGTCGCCGACGCGCGGCTGCACCGACGCGTACAACGCATCGGCGAGGGTCGCGACGCGCACCGCGTGCTCGGTGTCGACCATGAAGCGGCGCTGCAGATCGAGCACCGTCTGGTCGCGCATGTCGTGCGCGTGTTCGGGGTCGCGCGCCGCGTCGCGGCGTGCGGCGAGGTCGAAGATCACGCCCTGGCGCAGCGCGCCGCGCGCCGGGTGCAGCACCTCGATGCCGAAGTGCGTCGCCAGCGTGTAGAGGATCGCGAGGCCGCCGGCGATCACCGCGCGCCGGTCGTCGCGCAGGCCCGGCAGCGCGAGGCGGTCGATGTGCCCGGCGCGCAGGCACTGCGCGATGCACCAGCGCAGCCCCTCGGGCGTCACGCTGCCGTCGGTGATGCCGCTCGCCACGAGCAGCTGCGAGACGGCGCCGACAGTGCCGCTCGAGCCGAGCGCCTCGCGCCAGTGCCTGCGGCCGAACGGGCCGAGCGCCTCTTCGAACTCGGCGCCGGCCGCGATCTGCGCGCGCCGAAACGCGTCCTCGGTCAGCCGGCCGTCGGCGAAGCACTTCATCGACAGGCTGACGCTGCCGACCTGGAACGACTCGACGCGCTTCGGGCTGCGACCGGCGCCGACGATCATCTCGGTCGAGCGCCCGCCGATGTCGACCACCAGCCGGCGCGCATCCGACGGCTGCAGGCGCGCGACGCCGGCGAAGATCAGGCGCGCCTCTTCGCGGCCGGAGATGACTTCGATCGGGCGGCCGAGCACGGTCTGCGCGCGCGCGAGGAAGGCGTCGCGGTTGCGCGCCTCGCGCAGCGTCTGCGTCGCTACCGCGCGCACCTGCGCCGGCGCATAGCCCGCGAGGCGCTGGGCGAAGCGCGCCAGGCAGGCGAGGCCGCGCTCGGTCGCCGCCTCGTCGAGGTTGCCTTCGGCGTCGAGCCCGGCGCCCAGGCGCACCGTTTCCTTCAGGTAGTCGATGCGACGGTAGCGGCCCTGCGGCGCGAGGCCGATCTCGAGCCGGAAGCTGTTCGAGCCCATGTCGATCGCTGCCAGGTGATCCGGCCAGCGGGAGGCCTGCGCAGGTGCCTGCGTCAACTTGGGTCTCGACTCCATCGACGAATTGTCATGGCATTTCACGACGCGACCCGGGGCCGGGCCCGCGCTTCCTAGAATCGCGGTTCCTGTGTCGCCGAGAGGAGATCGCCGTGTCGAACGAAATCGCAAGCCTTCCGAGAGATGAAATCGACCGCCTGACGCCGGGGCGCGACTTCAGCCGCCGCGGTTTCATCGCGACCGCGGTCGGCAGCGGCTTTGCCGCTGCGGTGCTGCCCGTCGGCGCGCAGACGATCAAGACGACGAGCGACGGGCTCACCACGGGCGAAGTCATGATCCCGGTCGGCGACTTCAAGATGCCGGCCTACCGCGCGCTGCCTGCCGGCAAGTCGGGGCTGCCGGTGGTGCTCGTCGTCTCCGAGATCTTCGGCGTGCACGAGCACATCGCCGACGTCGCGCGCCGCTTCGCGCACCTGGGTTATCTGGCGATCGCGCCCGAGCTCTTCGTGCGCCAGGGCGACGCGCAGTCCTACGGCGAGATCGCCAAGCTGGTGTCCGAAGTCATCGCGAAGGTGCCGGATGCGCAGGTCATGGCCGATCTGGACGCCTGCGTCGCCTGGGCCGGCGCGAACGGCGGCGACACGGCGCGGCTCGGCATCACGGGCTTTTGCTGGGGCGGGCGCATCGTGTGGCTGTACGCGGCGCACAGCGCGAAGCTCAAGGCCGGCGTCGCCTGGTACGGCCGGCTCGTCGGCACGCCCAATGCGCTTCAGCCGAAGAACCCGATCGATCTCGTCGCTGCGCTGCACGCGCCGGTGCTCGGGCTCTACGGCGGCGCCGATGCCGGCATTCCGCTCGACAGCGTCGACAAGATGAAGGCCGCGCTCGCCACCGGCAGCCCGCCAGCGCGTGAATCGAAGTTCGTGGTCTTCCCGGATGCGCCGCACGCGTTTCATGCCGACTACCGGCCGAGCTTTCGCAAGGACGCGGCCGAGGACGGATGGAAGCGCTGCCTTGCGTGGTTCAAGGCCCACGGCGTGAGCTGATGCCGTCCGTGATCCATCGCCGCGCGGCCGTGGTGCCGCGACGTCTGTGCGGCGCGCGCGCCTTCGAACTTCCCCCGGAGCACGGCCGATGATTCTGCTGTACATCGTGCTCGCAACGCTCGCCGGCGGCGTGCTGTCGGTGGTGATCGCGGCCAGCCTGACGGTCGGCCTGCTCGCGCGCGTGGTGAAGAGCCTCGTCAGCCTGTCGGCCGGCGTGTTGCTCGCGACCGCGCTCCTGAACGTCCTGCCCGAAGCCTTCGAGAGCAGCGCGAGCCCGCAGAGCCTCTTCGCGACGCTGCTCGCCGGGCTGATGTTCTTCTTCTTGCTCGAAAAGGCCGAGTTGTACCGCCACACCCACCATCACGAAGGCGACGGCCACCACCACCATCACCACTTCGATGCGCAGCAGGCCGGGCGCGGTGGCTGGAGCGTGCTGCTCGGCGACAGCATCCACAACTTCTGCGACGGCGTCATCATCGCCGCCGCCTTCCTGACCGACGTGCACCTGGGCGTCGTCACTTCGCTCGCGATCATCGCGCACGAGATTCCGCAGGAGGTCGGCGACTACATCGTGCTGCTCAACGCCGGACTCTCACGCGGCAAGGCGCTGCTCTACAACGCGCTGTCGGGCCTGTCGGCGGTGGTCGGCGGCGTGATCGGCTACTTCGTCGTCGGGCAGTGGGAGGCCTTGTTCCCGTACCTGCTCGTCGTTGCCTCCAGCAGCTTCATCTACGTCGCCGTCGCCGACCTGATCCCGCAACTGCAGCAGCGCATGCCGTGGAAGGACACCGCCGCCCAGCTCGCGTGGCTGGCGGCGGGGATCGGCATCGTCGTCGGCGTGGTGCGGGTCGTGCACGGCCACTGAGGCCCGGCCCCGCGCCAGGCTCCGCGCCAGCGTCAGGGCCCGGCTCAGCGCACCACGAGCACCGGCGTCGTCGTGTGCGTCAGGACCTTCTGCGTCTCGCTGCCGAGCAGCAGCGCGGTGACGCCGCGCCGGCCGTGGGAGGACATGACGATCAGGTCGCAGGCGTTCGCCTTGGCGTGCTCGATGATCGCCTCCCAGGGGTGCACCGCTTCAATCGTGTGTGCCTCGCAGGCGACTTCGGCCGCCTTGGCGGCGACGCGCACGGCGTTGACGCGTTCGGCGGCGATGCGCTCCTGTGCGTCGAAGAACTCCTGCGGCGGCACGGGCTGCATCTCGGAGATCGCGCTGTAGGGGAAGGGCTCCTTGACGCTCAGCGTGTAGATCGTTGCGCCGAGTGTCTTGGCGAGGTTGATCGCGGTGGTGACGGCCTTGGCGGTGAGTTCGGAGCCGTCGGTCGGGACGAGGATGCGCTTGAACATGGTGAACTCCTTCGGCACTGGTGTGGCGTGGTTGCGGCGTCGCGCGCCGAGAACCCTATGGTGCAGCGTTCTGCATCTTATGGATTGATCTCAATCAGGTTGCCGGCGGCGCCGGGAGGGGAATTCACGCGCCGCGTGCCACCGGCCGCGCCGGGTCGGCGCACCACTCGCTCCACGAGCCGGGGTAGAGCGCCGCGCCAGGCAGGCCGGCGGCCTCCATCGCGAGCAGGTTGTGGCAGGCCGTGACGCCGGAGCCGCAGAGGTGGATCGTCTGCGCCGCCGTGCGACGGCCCGTGAAGGCGGCGAACTCGCGGGCGAGCGCCGCGCGCGGCTTGAAGCGCAGGCTGACGGGGTCGAGGTTGTCCTTGAACGGGCGGTTCAGCGTGCCGGGGATGTGGCCGGCCACCGGGTCGAGCGGCTCGACATCGCCGCGATAGCGCTCGGGCGCGCGGGCGTCGAGCGCGCAGGCAGGGCCGAGCACGCGCGCAAGCGCCGCGACATCGACCGTCGGCATCGAGCGCGAGCGACGCGGATAGGCGGGCCGCGGCCGTGCGGGGGTGGGCTCGTCCGTCAGTCTGCCGCCCGCTTCGCGCCAGGCCGCAATGCCGCCGTCGAGCACCCAGACGCGCGCGTGCCCCAACCAGCGCAGCAGCCACCAAAGGCGCGCGGCATAGGGGCTGCCCTGGGCGTCCATCGCGACGACGCATTGGCGCGGGCCGATGCCCCAGCGCCCGACCGTCGCCGCGAAGGCCGCGCGCGACGGCAGCGGATGGCGGCCGGTGAAGCCGAGGCCGGGTGCCGCCTTGGGGCCGGACAGGTCGCGGTCGAGATCGGCGTACTGCGCGCCCGGCAGGTGGGCTTGCGCGAAAGCGCGGCGGCCGGCTTCGAGGTCCGCCAGATCGAAGCTCGCGTCGAGCAGCACGATCTGGGCACCCGCGTCGAGGGCGGACTTCAGCGCCTCGGCACTGACCAGGGGGTTGGCGAACTTCGCGGCGGCAGCAATGGGCTTCATGTTTCGGCGCCTGGTTTGACCTCGCGGGCCGGCTCCACATCGTGGCGCAGCCGCGCCGCGGCAATGCCCGCGACGACGATCAGCGCCATGCCGAGCAGTGCGATGGCCGTGACCGGGTCGTCGAACAGCAGCACACCGAACACGAACGACCAGCCGATGCCCAGGTACTGCAGGCTCGCGATGACGAGTGTACGGCCGCTGCCATAGGCGCGCGTCATCAGCATCTGCGCCGTGGTGGCGAGCAGGCCCACCGCGATCAGCAAGGCCAGACCGGTCACACTGTGCCCGTGCAGCCCGCCGCTGAGCAGCGTCATGATCGCGCCGGCGGCGATGCCGCCGAGCGAGAAGTAGAAGACGACGCGGTACTCCGGCTCACCGGCGCGGCCGAGGGCGGTGACCTGCAGGTAGGCGGTCGCCGCGAGCACGCCCGACAGCAGCCCGGCGAGACCGCCCCAGACCTGGTCGCGCGCGATCGCCGGCTGCAGCACGCAGGCGACGCCGGCGAAGCCGGTGAGGACGGTCAGGAGCAGGCGCGGTTCGACCCGCGCGCCGCCGAGCGCGATCGCGCCGCCGATCAGAAACAGCGCCATCCAGACCGAGGACATGTAGTTGAGCGTGACGGCGGTGGCGAGCGGCAGGTTGGCGATCGCAAAGAACCACAGCGAAAGCGAGATCACGCCCGTCAGGCTGCGCCAGAAGTGCATCGCCGGCACCGCGGTGCGCAGCGTGCCGCCGCGCACGTACGTCATCAGTGCGATGACGATCGCGCCGACGAGGCCGCGGTAGAGCACGATCTCGCCCGGCGCGTAGCGATCCGAGGCGAACTTGACGCAGGCGCCCATCATCGCGAACAGCAGCGACGCCAGCACCATCAGACCCGCCGGGGTGCGCAGGACGGCTTTCACGCGGAGGCGAGGAACGGGGGATGGCCTGCGCGCGTCGCGTCAGCCCGCGTTGCGCGCCGAAGGCCCGCCCGGCGCGTGCATCTGCTGCCGGTACCACTCGTGGAAGTGCTGCATGCCGTCTTCCATCGGTGACTGGTAGGGCCCCACCTCGTTGTCCCCGCGCGCCAGCAGCGCGGCGCGGCCCTGGTCCATGCGCAGCGCGATCTCGTCGTCCTCTTCGCAGGTTTCGAGGTAGGCATCCTGCTGCGCCTGGACGTAGTCGCGCTCGAAGGCGGTGATCTCCTCCGGATAGTAGAACTCGACGACGTTGGTGGTCTGTTGCGGGCCCTTGGGGTGAAGCGTCGAGACGACGAGCACGTTCGGATACCACTCGACCATCACGGTCGGGTAGAGCGTCAGCCACACCGCGCCGTGCGCCGGAGCGCGGCCCTGCTGGTAGCGCATCACCTCGCGCTGCCAGCGCTCGTAGGTGGGCGAACCGGCGCGGCCGAGCGCCTTGCCGAGCGAACTCGCGACGCCCACCGTCTGCACCGAATGCGACGCCCCCATCTGCCAGCGCAGGTCCTCGCAGGTCACGAAGTTGCCGAGCCCG
This sequence comes from Rhizobacter sp., assembly GCA_023954175.1. GTDB lineage: Bacteria > Pseudomonadota > Gammaproteobacteria > Burkholderiales > Burkholderiaceae_C > CAIKUF01. Next base: position 73,670 of record JAMLIM010000005.1, on the reverse strand, counting down.
GGATGGAACGGGCCGACGTGGTAATCCTCAAGGTAGACCTCGATGAAGGTCTTCCAGTTGTAGGCGCACTCGTGGACGTAGACGCGGTCGAGCACGTGCCCGCCGAAGTCGAAGTTCGCCTTGGCGTCGACGTGTGCGAGCTCGGCCGCCACATCGAAGGCCCCGGCGTCGAACACGAGGCCGTTCCACGTCTGCGTCGGATAGTTGCGCAGGTTCAGGCACGGGTCCTCGGCGAAGTGCGGCGCGCCGAGCAGGGTGCCGTGCAGATCGTAGGTCCAGCGGTGCAGGGGGCAGACGATGTTGCCCTGCGTGTGCCCCCGCCCGCGCAGGATCACGGCCTGGCGGTGGCGGCAGACATTCGAGATCAGCTCGACGCCCTGGGCGGTGCGCACCAGCGCCCGGCCTTCGCCCTCCAGCGGCAGCGCGTAGTGGTCGCCGACCTCGGGGACCATCAGCTCGTGGCCGAGGTAGCGTGCGGCGCGGGAGAAGATCTGCGCCTGTTCACGTTCGAACAGCGCCGGATCGAAGTAGGCCGAAACCGGGAGTTGGGAGCGACTGCGGTCGAGTGTGCCCTGCGCATGGCTCAGGTCGGACATGGTCCCGCAGATCTCCCGTGTGGATGAGGCCGAAGCGCCACCGCGGTGGCCGGGTCGCGCGCGAAGTGAGGCAAGACACCCGGACCCGCGATGCCGGCGGGCGGCGCCACGGTTCGGGTCGAGCGGTCGATTCTACCCAGCGCGCGGCAGGCGTCGCCCGGGCGACACCGTTCGTGACACCGATCGCAGGCAGGCTGACTACAATCGGGGTTTCATCCCGCAAGATGGCCAAAACCTCTCACGCCGCGTCGAATCCGCCAACGCCTGCCTCGCCCGCGAACTACGAAGACGCACTGACGGAGCTCGAGCGCCTGGTGGGCGCGATGGAAGGCGGGCAGATGCCGCTCGACAGCCTGATCGAGAGCTATCGTCGCGGCGCCGAGTTGCTCGCCTTCTGCCGTGGCCGGCTCGACGCCGTCGAGACACAGGTCAAGGTGCTCGAGGACGGGCAGCTCAAGCCCTGGATCGACGCATGAAGTTGGCGGATTTCGACGTCTGGGCACGCACCGAACTCGAGGCCGTCGAACTGGCGCTCGAGCGCTGGGTGCCGACCGACGCGCCGGCCGGCCTTGGGCTGGCGATGCGCTACGGCGTGCTCGACGGCGGCAAGCGCGTGCGTCCGTTGCTCGTGCTCGCCGCCGCGCAGGCGGTGCACGGTAACGAGGACGCCGCGATGCGCGCGGCGTGCGCGGTCGAACTGATCCACGCCTATTCGCTCGTGCACGACGACATGCCGTGCATGGACAACGACGTGCTGCGTCGCGGCAAGCCGACCGTGCACGTGCAGTACGGTCAGGCGCAGGCGATGCTCGCCGGCGACGCGATGCAGGCGCTCGCGTTCGAGGTGCTGACGCCGGAAGCCGGCGTGCCGCCGGCCTTGCAGGCGCGCTTGTGTGCGTTGCTCGCGCGTGCGGCAGGGCACGCCGGCATGGCGGGCGGGCAGGCGATCGATCTCGTCAGCATCGGCCAGCCGCTCGACGAGCGTACGCTGCGCGACATGCACCATCGCAAGACCGGCGCGCTGCTGCAGGCGAGCGTGCTGATGGGTGCGGCCTGCGGCACGACGACACCGGCGGCATGGCAGGCGCTGTCCGAGTACGGCGACGCCATCGGCCTGGCGTTCCAGGTGGTCGACGACATCCTCGACGTGACGCAGGAATCCGAGACGCTCGGCAAGACGGCGGGCAAGGATGCGAACGACAACAAGCCGACCTATGTGACGGTGCTCGGCCTCGACGCCGCGCGCAGCCACGCCGCCGAACTGCGCGACACGGCACTCGCCGCGCTCGCGCGCAGCGGTCTTGCCCAGGCCGCCTGGCTGAGCCTGCTGGCCGACAAGATCGTCGAGCGCGAAAGCTAAGAATCACATCCCCACGATGAAACACGCCCTTCTGAAGACGATCCAGAGCCCGGCCGACGTGCGCCGGCTGTCACGCAGCGAGCTCAAGCAGCTCGCGTTCGAGTTGCGCGACTTCCTGCTGCACAGCGTTTCGCAGACCGGCGGGCACCTGTCGTCCAACCTCGGCACGGTGGAGCTCACCGTCGCGCTGCATGCGGTGTACGACACGCCGCACGACCGCCTGGTGTGGGACGTCGGCCACCAGACCTATCCGCACAAGATCCTCACCGGTCGGCGCGAGCAGATGTCGACGCTGCGCCAGCTCGGCGGCATCGGCGGCTTTCCGCGCCGCGAGGAGAGCGAGTACGACACCTTCGGCACCGCGCACTCGTCGACTTCGATCTCGGCCGCGCTCGGCATGGCCGTCGCCTCGCGCCTGAAGGGCGAGCACCGCGCGGCGGTGGCGATCATCGGCGACGGCGCGATGAGCGCCGGCATGGCCTTCGAGGCGCTCAACAACGCCGGCGTCTCGCACGCCGACATGCTCGTCATCCTGAACGACAACGACATGTCGATCTCGCCGCCGGTCGGTGCCTTGAACGGCCACCTGGCGCGCCTGATGTCGGGGCGCTTCTACGCCGCCGCACGCGACACCGCGAAGACGGTGCTGAAGAACGCGCCGCCGCTGTTCGAGCTCGCGCGACGCTTCGAGGAGCACGCCAAGGGCATGGTCGTGCCGGGCACGATCTTCGAGGAGTTCGGCTTCAACTACGTCGGCCCGATCGACGGCCACGATCTGGACGACCTGATCCCGACGCTCGAGAACCTGCGCCAGCTCAAGGGCCCGCAGTTCCTGCACGTCGTGACGAAGAAGGGCTACGGCTACAAGCTCGCCGAGGCCGAGCCGGTGCGCTACCACTTCGCGTCGGGCAAGTTCGACCCGGCCGAAGGCTTCGCCAAGGCGGTGCCGGGCAAGCCGACCTACTCCCAGGTCTTCGGCAACTGGCTGTGCGACATGGCGGCGGCCGACGAGCGCCTGATCGGCATCACGCCGGCGATGCGCGAGGGCTCGGGCATGGTCGAGTTCGAGCGACGCTTCCCGCTGCGCTACCACGATGTCGGCATCGCCGAGCAACACGCGGTGACGTTCGCGGCCGGGCTTGCGTGCGAAGGCCTGAAGCCGGTCGTCGCGATCTATTCGACCTTCCTTCAGCGCGCCTACGATCAGTTGATTCACGACGTGGCGCTGCAGAACCTGCCGGTCGTGTTCGCGCTCGACCGCTCCGGCATCGTCGGCGCCGACGGCCCGACGCATGCGGGCGCCTACGACATCGCCTACCTGCGCTGCATCCCGAACATGAGCATCATGGCGCCGGCCGACGAGAACGAGTGCCGCCAGTTGCTGACGACGGCGTTTCGGCAGGACCATCCGACGGCGGTGCGCTACCCGCGCGGCGCGGGCATCGGTGCGCAGGTGGAGTCGGGCCTCGCCGAACTGCCCTTCGGCAAGGGCGAGCTGCGGCGCGAGGCTTCCGGCCGCGGCCAGCGCATCGCGATCCTGGCCTTCGGGCCACAGCTGTATCCGGCGCTCGTGGCGGGCGAGCGCCTCGACGCCACGGTTGCGAACATGCGCTTCGTGAAGCCGCTCGACGTCGATCTCGTCACCCGGCTCGCGCGCACGCACGACGCCATCGTGACGGTCGAGGAAGGCAGCAAGATGGGGGGCGCCGGCAGCGCGGTGATCGAGGCCCTGCAGGCCGCCGGCCTGGACACGCCGGTGCTGGTGCTCGGCCTCCCCGACGCCTTCGTCGAGCACGGTGACCCGGCCAAGCTGCTCGCGATGTGCGGGCTGGACGCGGCCGGCATCGAGCGTTCGATCCTTCAGCGCTTCGCCGTCAAGCCGCAACTCGTGCGTCCGGCGGCCAATTCCTGACACGCCGCGGCAGAATCATTCTTGCGCGCGCCGCGCTTTCGGGTTTGCTGTCATCCTCGAGCGCTGCATTTGCAGGTAGTCGCCGGCCCGAGGGCCGGGTCGCGACCTGAGGGTCCCCGATGAAATCCATGAGTCACCAATCAGAAGCGCTGCACCTACCGGACACCCAGAGCGGGCGCGACGAGCGCCATCTGGTGATCCAGCAGGTGGGCATCAAGCGCGTGCGCTATCCGCTGCAGTTGCGCATCGGGGCGGTGGCGCAGCCGACGGTGGCGCGCTGGTCGCTCGACGTCGCCCTCCCGGCCGAGCAAAAGGGCACGCACATGTCGCGCTTCGTCGCCTGGCTCGATGCGCTCGAAGGCCCGCTCGACGCTGCGGGTCTGCGCCGGGCCGGCGCCCAGATGCTCGAACGCCTGCACGCGACGCAGGGTCGCATCGAGGCATGCTTTCCGTTCTTTGTGCGCAAGCGCGCACCGGTGTCCGGTGTCGAAAGCCTGCTCGAATACCAGGGCCGCTGGATCGCCGAGGTCGGAGCCGCCGCGTCGACGATCTGGGCCGAGGTTGTCGTGCCGATCAAGAGCCTGTGTCCGTGCTCGAAGGAGGTCTCGGACTACGGCGCGCACAACCAGCGATCGAACGTGACGATCCGCGTCGAGCTCCTGCAGGACGTGGCGTGGACCGAGCTCGTGCGCTTCGCCGAGGACAGCGCGTCGTGCGAGATCTGGCCGATGCTCAAGCGCGCTGACGAGAAGTGGGTGACCGAACGCGCCTACGAGAATCCGAAGTTCGTCGAGGACCTCGTGCGCGACGTGGCGTTGCGCCTGAACGCCGACGTGCGCCTCGGCCGCTACAGCGTCGAAGTCGAGAATTTCGAGTCGATACACAACCACTCGGCCTACGCCCGGATCGAACGCGCGTAGCGTCAGCGTCAAGCCGCACCGGGCGCGCGCCCGCGTTCAGCGTTGCTGGCTTGCGAGGTACAGCTTGCCCGATCGCGTGCCGGAGCGGCAGAACGCGAGGATCGGCTTGGGCAGGCTTGCGACGAGCTCGGCCATGCGCGCCGCTTCCTGCGGGCTCTGATACGCCGGTGCCACGGGCAGGTAGGCGTACGCGAGGCCGGCTGCGGTCGCTGCGGCCTGGATGTCGGCGTTCGTCGGCTGCTCCGGGCCCGCTTCGAAATCCGGGCGGTTGTTGATCACGCTGCGAAATCCCCGCTGCGCGACCCAGGCCATCGCCTCGGCATCGAGTTGCGCCGCGACGCTCAGTTCGGAGCTGAGGCGGCGCAGGTAGTGGGTGTCGTGATCGGTCATGGCGACTCCTTCTGGCGACCGTTGGTGATCCGCTACGCGGAGAGCACCCCCTTCACGGCGGCCGACACGCTGCCCATGTCCGCCTTGCCGGCGAAATGGCGCTTTGCCGCCGCCATCAGGCGGCCCATGTCGGCGGGAGCGAGCGGGCGCGCCAGTTCAGCGCCGAGCGCGGCCGCGATCACTGCGACTTCACGCGCGATCTCGTCGGCGCCCATGCGCTCGGGAAGGTAGGCCTCGAGGACGCCCAGCTCGGCACGCTCCTTGGCAACCAGATCGGCGCGGCCGCCGGCTTCGAACTGTGCGATCGAATCCTTGCGCTGCTTGATCAGCTTGTCGATGATCGCCGTGACGGCGGCGTCGTCGAGCTCGATGCGTTCATCGACCTCCCGTTGCTTGATCGCGGCGAGCAGCCCGCGGATCGCGAGCAGGCGGTCGGCTTCGCGCGCGCGCATCGCGGCCTTCATGTCGTCGGTGATGCGGTCCTTGAGGCTCATGGCGGTGTGGGGGAGACGTTCAAGAAACACGAAAGCCCGCGAGGCATGCCGTCGCGGGCTTCGGTGGCGGCGGGCTGGCCACACGGGCCAGCCTATCCCGGGGACGCCGCAATGCCGGTGGCACCAGGCGGCGTCGGCTGCCCTTCAGTACATGCGCTTGGGCAACTGCATGCTGCGGATGCGCTTGAAATGGCGCTTCACCGCGGCAGCCTTCTTGCGCTTGCGCTCGGCGGTGGGCTTTTCGTAGAACTCGCGGGCCCGCAGGTCCGTCAGCAGGCCCAGCTTCTCGATCGTGCGCTTGAAACGGCGCAGGGCGACGTCGAACGGCTCGTTTTCCTTGACGCGAACAGTAGTCATTGAGTGATCAGTCTGAAAGTTGTGCAACGCTTGCTGCGACCGGACCGCTTCAGCCGGTCTGCTTCGAACCATCCCGGCCTGTTGCGGCCGAGGATGAAACGCGCCCGCGCGCGCCGTTGGCTGCAGCAAAGCGTTCAATTATAGCTCGCCCGACCGGGGCCTGCCAGATCGACCGCTGAAGGGGACGCCAAGTCATCGCGCGGACACCTCCCGGCGCTCGATCGCCCGGGCGCACGCCGCGGCGCTCGCCCAGGCCCACTGGAAGTTGTAGCCGCCGAGCCAGCCCGCCACATCGACCACCTCGCCGATGAAGTACAGGCCAGGAATGCGGCTGCTTTGCATGGTCTGCGAGCTGAGTTCGCGCGTGTCGACGCCGCCGGCGGTGACTTCGGCCTTGCGCCAGCCTTCGCTGCCGGAGGGCGTCAGCTCCCAGCGCGCCAGGCTCTCGGCGAGGCGCGAGATGTCCTTGTCGCGCACTTCGGGCATCGCCCGCCGGGCATCCAGGTCCTGCACCTGCAGCCACGCGTCCGCAAGCCGCTGCGGCAGCAGTTGCGCAAGTTCCGACCCCAGCTGGCGGCGCGACGTGCGTTTGGCTGCCAGGTGCGCCGAATGGATGGTCTCGCGGTCGCCCAGCGCGATGCGCAGGGACTGGCCCTGACGCCAGTAGCTCGACGCCTGCAGCACCGCCGGGCCGCTCAGGCCGCGATGGGTGAACAACAGGTCTTCGGCGAAGGCGCAGCGCGGCTTGTCCCCGGCTTCGATGACGACCCCGCAGGAGAGGCCGGCAAGCGCAGCAAAGCGCTGCCACTCGGCCGGGTCGAAGCGCAGCGGCACGAGCGCCGGCCTCGGTTCGACGATGGCGTGACCGAACTGACGTGCCAGGCGATAGCCGAAGTCGCTCGCACCGAGCTGTGGAATCGAAAGCCCGCCGGTGGCGACGACCAGTGAACTCGCGCGTACGGCGCCGCGCTGTGTGTCGAGCTCCATGCCGCGGTCGCATTGGCGTACCGCATGCACCGCGCAGGGCTGCCAGCGCACGACCGCTGCGGCGTCGCATTCGCGCAGCAGCATCGCGATGACCTGCTCACTGCCGTCGTCGCAGAACAGTTGCCCTTTGTGCTTCTCGTGCCAGGCGATGCCGTGGCGCTGCAGCAGATCGATGAAGTCCCGCGGCGTGTAGCGCGCGAGCGCCGAGCGGCAGAAGGCGGGGTTGTCGGACAGGAAGTTGCCGGGCGCCGTGTCGCGGTTCGTGAAGTTGCAACGCCCGCCGCCGGAGATGCGGATCTTCTCGGCAACGCGCTCCGCATGGTCGATCAGGAGCACCCGCAGCCCGCGCTGCGCGGCGAGGCCGGCGCACATCAGGCCGGCGGCACCTGCGCCGATGATCGCGACGTCGAATTCAGTCGCCATGCAATGCCGTCCGCGCAAGGAGCGGCCGAGACGCTTCAGCTGCGCGGGCACTGCGCGCCGGCCGACGCACGGGCGATCTCTGCTGTCGTTGGCGTGGTGCGCGTGGTGTGCTGCTCAGCGCTTCATCGACGCTTCGACTGTGGAAATTGCCCATGCGGTGGTTCCGGAGCGGCCGGTATCATCAACTTAGGGAGAGGGTATCCCTTGCTTGGAGGACGCGCTTGTATTGTTGCGACCGCCCGGCCAAGATCGGGTTTGTGCTTCGCCGCCCGTGTGCGAAGCCTTGGCCTTTGAACGGCCAGCCGGGCAGTACTGCGGTGCCAAGGAAGAGATCGTCATGAGTCCATCGGAAACCTCTGCAAGTTCCGGATCGCCCGGGGGGGGCGGCGGATCGATTGCGGATGCGTCCGGGTTCACCGCGGCGGCGATGCGCGATGCCCTGCTGGGCTTCATCGACCACGCCGACGCCCTGCTCGCGGTGAAGGAGATTGCGACCGGGCGCTACCTTCACGTCAATGCGCGCATGGCCGAATTGCTCGGCCGCCCCGCGCAGCAGGTCGTCGGCTTGTCCGATGCAGACATGATGGAAGCGGGCCAGTGGACGGCGTTGCGTGCAGCCGATCAATCGGCGGCGGCGCAGCCCGGCTTCCAGCAGAGCGAACACCGCATCGAGCGCGACGGTCAGCGGCGCGAGTTCAGCGTCTATCGCAGTGTGCTCGCGCCCTCGGATGGCGGCGCGCCGCGCTGCCTGCTGTGCATCTGGACCGAACTGACCGCAGCGCGTCAGAAGGACGCCCAGTTGCAGCGCGCGCTGCAGCAGATCGAGACGCAACAACGCGAAGGCGAAGCCCAGCGGCGCGAGACGCTCGACGGCAACCTGCGTGATGCCGAAACCGGGCTGTACCAGCGGGTCCACTTCGAGGACCAGTTGCGGCGCGAAGTGGATCTCTCGTCGCGCGAGCACCGCGAATTCGCGCTCGTGTCGATCACGCTCGACCCGCTCTCGGCGAAGGCGCTGGCGCTCGGGTCCGCCGCGCGGTTGCGCGTGCTCGAGGCGCTTGGCGGGCTGCTGCGCAGCAATACGCGGGCGATGGACGCGTCGTGCCGCATCGACGACGATCACTTCGCCGTGCTGCTGTCGGGTGTCGGGCTGGCCACTGCGCACTCGCGCATGGAAGGCCTGCGCCGCCAGTGCGCAACGCAGATCGTGATGCTCGACGGGCAGGAGATCGGCTTCACGGTTTCGATGGGTGTGTCGAGCTTCCCGCACACCGCGCTGAGCCAGGAAGAACTCGTTCGAGCCTCCGCCACGGCGCTTGCCGAAGCGCGGCGCCGCGGCGGCAATCACGTCACGCTGGCGAGCATCCGCTTCGAGTCCGACTGAGCAACGCAGCGCGCATTGCGGCGCAACGCTCAGTCCGCGTGCCCCCAGAACTGCCGGCAGATGGTGCGCCACTCGGCGCCCGTCACCGGCGTGATCGACAGCCGGTTGCCGCGCTGCAGGACGCGCATCGTCGCCAGCTTCGGCTCGGCACGCAGTTCATCGAGCCCGATCAGGCGCTCGCGTGCGCGCAGCTTGACGTCGACATTGACCCAACGCGGGTTGTCGGGCGATGACTTCGGGTCGTAGTACGGGCTCTTCGCGTCGAACTGCGTCGCGTCCGGATAGGCCGCGCTCACCACCTCGGCGCGCCCTGCGATCCCGGGCTGCGGGCAACTCGAGTGATAGAAGAGCACGCCGTCGCCGATGCGCATGTCGTCGCGCATGAAGTTGCGCGCCTGGTAGTTGCGCACCCCGAACCACGCGACCGTCTGCGCCTTGGCGCGCGCCAGATCATCGATCGAGCACTCGGAGGGCTCGCTCTTCATCAACCAGTACTGTCGCGCCTTGGTCATGCGAGAACGTGCGAGAGCGTGCGAGATCGTGCAAAGCGGGGAGGTGGGGGTGTCCGTCGCGAACCGGGAGCCGCATTCCTGAACCCAGGGTCCAGGTGGGCGAGGTCAATCCGGCATTGGGATCATCTGACGCGAGACGTTCACGCCTGCCGGATGATGTTCCAAGCCCTAGCTCGGCAAGAGCATCGGTTCAAGGAAATATAAAACTCCCGCGAGCGCAACGGACAGATTCATTCTACGTCGCAAGAGGCTCGATGAGGGCGCGATAACACACCTCGACACGTGTGCTTTTCAGAGCAACTGACCGTCGGCGCCGAGCGCCTGATCGATGCGCTGCACGAGCGCGGCAATGTCCACTTGATGGCCGTCCGCCGTGGTGTCCGCTGTCCCCGCCGCGGCCGGGCGTTCGGCGAGCGCGTATGCAAGATTGAGCGCCGCGAGCACCGCGATGCGCTCGCGCGCCTTGACGCGCCCGGCGTCGCGGATCGCGCTCATCTCCTCGTCGACCCGGCTCACCGCGGCGAGCAGCGAGCGCTCGCCGCCTTCCGGGCAGCCGAGCACATAGCTCTGGCCCATGATCGTGACTTCGATCTGCTTCACGTGCGGGCTCCCTTGGCGGCATCGTCGGCGCCGTTGTTCGGCGCATCGGCCGGCAGCCGCGCGAGCAGCGCGTCGATCCGGCTGCGCGCCGCATTGAGCCGCGAGCGCAGGCTGTCGCGCTCCTGCGTGACGCCGGCGAGTTCCTGCTCGAGCAGCGTCGCCGTGCGCTGCAATTCCTCGTGCCGCAGCAGCAGGCGTTCGACGCGCGAGGCGAGGTCTTCGACGGTGGCCATGTGGCGTTTGCAGGTGGCGTGGAAGGATGGGCGATTGTAGGGGGCGCGCTCTGCGACAATGGCGGCGTTGGTGCCCGCGCCGGTGTTCTTGCCGGCGCAGTTAAACGGGAAGCAGAAGAAGACGCGTCGGCCCACGGTCGTCGCCGCTTTCGAATCTGCGCTGCCCCCGCAACGGTACGGCGGACGAGGCTGCTCTTGAAGCAGCCTCCGCTCGAGTGCACACACCACTGAAGGCTTCTCGCCTTCGGGAAGGTCGCTCGGGTCGATTCCGCCAGCCCGGATACCGGCCAACAAGGGGTGCCCGCGCGTGTCGCGGTGCACTGCATTGCCAAGCTCTCGCGGGGAAGCGAGGGGCCGGCGCCTTGTTCGGAAGTCTCCTTCATGTCTCTTCAACGTTTGGCGCGCAAGCTGCCTTTGACGCTCGCCGCCGCATGCGCGGCCCTCTCCTGCCTGCCCGCCGTGGCGCAACTCACCCCCAACACACAACTCGACCCGGTGGTCGTCACCGCGACCGGCTATCCCCAGCCCCTGACCGAATCGCTCGCCCACTCGACGGTGCTGACGCGCGAGGACATCGAGCGCTCGCAGGCGATCGACCTGCCCGCGCTGCTCGCGCGCGAAGCCGGCGTGCAACTCGCGCGCAGCGGCGGCCGCGGCAACGCGACGACGCTGTTCCTGCGTGGCGCGCCGTCGTCGCAACTGCTGCTGCTCGTCGACGGCGTGCCGCAGACGCGCCAGGATGCGTCGGGCGCGATCAGCATCGAACACCTGATGCTCGACCAGGTCGAGCGTGTCGAGATCGTGCGCGGCAACGTCTCGGCGATCTACGGGTCGGGTGCGATCGGCGGCGTGATCCAGGTCTTCACGCGGCGCGGCGCCGGCAAGCCGGTGCTCGATCTGACGGCCGAAGGCGGCTCGCTCGGCTATGCGCGGCTCGCGGCCAACGCCTCCGGACAGAGCGGCGCGACGCGCTATTCGATCGGCGTCTCGGGCCAGCAGACCGACGGTTATTCGACGATAGACCCAGGCGTCTATCCGGTCGCCAATTCGGACCGCGACGGCTATCGCAACCTGAGCGGCTCGGCGTCGATCTCGCATGAGCTTGCCGACGGTCACACGCTCGGGCTCGCCCTCGCGCAGAGCGATGGCAAGCTCGACTACGACAGCCTGTACGCGACCCCGGTCGACGTGCAGACGAGCCGCACCCGGTTGTCGAACGCGCGGCTGTCGAGCAGCAACGCATTCACCGCAAAGTGGCACAGCCAGCTTGCGCTCGGCTGGCAGCGCGACGACAGCGAGGCGCACGAAAGCGGCGCCTTCGGCTTCGACAGCCAATACACCACCACGACCCAGCTCGCGAGCTGGAACAACCGCTTCGAGATCGACGAGCACTGGCGCCTGAGCGGCGGCCTCGAGTGGCAGAACCAGGCGATCGCATCGGACGACGGCTTCGGCGGCCAGCTCGACAAGTCGCGCGGCGTGCGCTCGCTGCTCGCGGGCGCGCAGGGCGAGCTCGGCGCGAACAGCCTGCAGCTCAATGTGCGCTACGACGATGTCGGCGGCGTCGGCTCGAAGACGACCGGTTACGCCGGCTACGGCTGGCAGTTCGCGAAGGCGTGGAAGGCGATCGCGACCGCCGCGAGCGCGTTCAACGCGCCACCGCTCGGCTACCTCTACACGCCGTACTTCGGCAACCCGGCGCTGCAGGCGGAGGAGGCGACGTCCTACGAGCTCGGCCTGCAGTACGCCGCCAACGACCAGCTCGTGCGCGCGACGCTCTTCAAGAGCCGGGTGCGCAACGAGTTCCAGTATGACTTCCAGACCAGCACGTTCCAGAACATCGCGCGCACGAACAACGAGGGGCTGGAGCTTTCCTACAACGGCACGATCGCCGCCACCGAACTCGCCGCCAGCCTGACGCTGCAGGACCCGATCAATGCCGTCACCGGCGACCGGCTGCTGCGCCGCTCGAGCACGCTCGCTTCGCTTTCGGTCTGGCAGACGATCAGCGCCTGGCGCGTCGGCGCGCAGTGGACCTACGCTGGATCGCGCGACGACAGCGGCGGCGTGAAGCTGGCGAGCTACTCGGTCTTCGATCTGCTCGCGCAGTGGGACATCAGCAACGGCGTGCAGCTCTTCGGCCGCATCGAGAACCTGACCGACGAGGCCTGGCAGACGGTATCCGGCTATCCGCAGCCGGCGCGCGGCGCATTCATCGGCCTGCGCTGGACACTCTGAGCCTGGATTCGGCAGTCGACCTGGTTGAACGCAATGGATCTGACCGACCAGCGTCTCACCCTAGTCGCGGCGCTGCTCATCGCGGGGGCGGCGCTGCTCATCGGTGCCGCGCTGCTGCTCGGCAGCGGCGGCCTCGACGCGCAGGTGATCCTCACCTTGCGCGCGCCGCGTGTCACGGCGGCGGCCGGCGTCGGCGCGCTGCTGGCGCTCTCGGGTCTCGCGATGCAGGTGTTGCTGCGCAACCCGCTCGCCGATCCCTACGTGCTCGGCACTTCGGGCGGCGCGGCGGTCGGTGCGCTGCTTGCGTTGCTGCTCGGCCTGAGCCTGTGGCTCGGCGCCGCCGCCGGCGCGCTGCTGGCGGGCGCCGTACTGCTCGTGCTCGCGCGCTCGGCGCTGGCGGAGGGCGACGACGCTTCGGCGCGGCTGATCCTCACCGGCGCGATGATCGCCGCGATCACCGGTGCGACGACGACCTTGCTGCTCACCATCACGCCCGACGAATATTTGCGCGGCGCGATCTTCTGGCTCGTCGGCGACCTCTCGGGCGCGCAGCAGGGCTGGGTCTGCGTGCTGGCGGCGGTCGTCTTCACGCTCGCGCTCACGCTGCGCGCGCGCAGTGTCGACCGCATGCTGCTCGGCAGCGAGGCGGCGGCATTGCTCGGCGAGCCGGTGCGGCGGCGGCGCTACGAGTTGCTGCTCGCGGCGTCGCTGGCGGCAGCGATTGCGGTCGCGACCGCGGGCGCGATCGGCTTCGTCGGCCTCGTCGTGCCGCAGTTGCTTCGCTTCGCCGGCGTGCAGCGCACGCGCGATCTGGCGTGGATGAGCGCGCTCGGCGGCGGCGCCTTGCTGGTGGCCGCGGACCTCGCGGCGCGCACCGTCGTTGCACCGATGGAGTTGCCCGTCGGCGCGGTGATGGCGCTGATCGGCGCGCCGCTCTTCATCGGCTTCCTGCTGCGGGGTTCGCGCTGATGAGCACGCCCGTGATCGAAGCGCGAGGCCTGACGCTGCACGCCGCCGGTCGCCTGCTCGTCGCCGGCCTCGACTGGCAGGCGCGCAGCGGCGAGCGCTGGTGCGTGATCGGGCGCAACGCGGTGGGCAAGAGCACGTTGCTGCGCGCGCTCGCCGGGTTGTCGGTGCCCGCGCGCGCCGGCCACGTCGAATGGCTGGGGCGTGAACAGTCGGCCTGGGCGATGGCGGACGCTGCCGCGGTGCGCGCGTTCGCGCCGCAGCAGGCCAACGATCGCTTTCCGATCGCGGTGCGGCGCCTGCTCGAATTGGCAGTGTGCGTGCCGCGTGAGGCTGCGCCGACCGCGCTGCTGCCTGCGCTCGATGTCGAAGCGCTCGCCTCGCGCAACGTGATGCAGCTCTCGGGCGGCGAACGCCAGCGCGTCGCGCTCGCGCAATGCGCCGTGCAGGGCGCGCCCTTGCTGCTGCTCGACGAGCCGGTCGCGTTCCAGGACCCGGCGCACCAGTTGCAGATTGCGCGCTGGCTGGCGTCCCTCACCGATCGCTGCCTCGTCGTCACTGCGCACGATGTGAACTGGATCGCGGCCGTCGCCACCCACGTGCTCGCACTGCATGGCGACGGTCGCTGGGAGGCCGGGCCGGCCGCGCAGATGCTCGATGCTGCGCGGCTCGAGGCGATCTACGGCTGTCGCTGGCGGCAGGCCGATGGCGCGTGGCTCACGGTGGCCTGAGGGCGACTGCTGCGCGCTGCCTTGCTGTGCATCCGGCCGTGCGCGCGGGATGCGCGATGCGGTGCGGGCAGGCGGCTCAGCGCGCCTTGTCGATCGCTTCACACAGCGCCTGCGCGCCGTCGAAGAAGCTCGGGCTCATGCGGGCGATCTCGCCCGGCACCAGCGCGAAATGGCCGTGCTTCACGGCGTCGATCTGCGTCAGCTCGGGCCATCGGCCCGGCGGCACGCGGCTGTCGTCATCGACGCGTGCGCTGGCAACGAGTTGCGGATCGGCCTGCACGACGGCCTCCCAACCGACGGTCGGTGTCAGCGTCGGCAGGGCGGCGAACACGTTCACGCCGCCGCAGGCGTCGATCGCCTGCGCGATCAGATGCTCGCCGTTGATCGTCATCAGCGGCTGCTGCCACAGCTGATAGAACACGCGCACCGGCGCGCGCCTGGCGTAGCGGGCCTGCAATCCCTGCCAACGCTGCATCAGCGTCGAGGCGGCGGCGTCGGCGACCGGTTGCGTGCCGAACAACACGCCCAGGCGCTGCAGCGTCGTGGCGATGTCGTCGACGCGGCGGATCTCGCTCTCGTACAGAGGCACGCCGAGCGCGCGCAATTGCACGCGCTGCCGCTCCGGCAGCCCCGATTGCCAGACCAGCACCAGGTCGGGCTTCAACTGCGCGATGCGCTCGAGGTTGAGCGCGAAGGCATCACCGACGCGCGGCAGCTTCTTCGCGGCGGGTGGATCGTCGCTGTAGCGGACCGCACCGACGAGCGCCGCACCGCCGCCGGCGGCATACGCGAGCTCGACCAGATTCGGCGCGAGTGCGATGACGCGCCGCGCCGGCCGTGCGAGCCGGACCTCCTGACCGTTGTCGTCGCGCACGTTGACCGGTTGCGCCGACGCCGGTGTTGCAAAGAGCGCTGCGCCAAGCGCCGCGCCAAGCACCAGCGCCGCCAACGCGCCGAGCGTTGCCAGCCGCCTCATGCGGCGGTCTTGGGCTCGAAGTCGCACCAGCGCGCGACGAGGCACTGCGCACACAAGGGCTTGCGTGCCTGGCAGACGTAGCGGCCGAGCAGGATCAGCCAGTGATGCGCGTCGACTGCGTACGCCGCGGGCACGCGCTGCATCAGGCCTTGCTCGACTGCCAGCGGGTCCTTGCCCGGTGCGAGGCCGGTGCGATTGGCGACCCGGAAGATGTGCGTATCGACCGCCATCGTCGGCTCGCCGAAGGCGACGTTGAGTACCACGTTCGCCGTCTTGCGGCCGACGCCGGGCAGTGCCTGCAACGCTTCGCGTGTGCCGGGCACGTTGCCGCCATGTTGCTCGACGAGCATGCGGCAGGTCTGCATCAGATGGCGCGCCTTGCTGCGAAAGAGGCCGATCGTGCGGATGTGCTCGACGACGCCCTCCTCGCCGAGCGCGAGCATCTGCCGCGGGGTGGGGGCGACGACAAACAGCCGGCGGGTTGCCTTGTTGACGCCGACGTCGGTCGCCTGCGCCGAGAGCAGCACCGCGACGAGCAACTCAAACACGCTGCTGTATTCGAGCTCGGTCAGGGGCTGCGGATTGGCGGCCTTCAAGGTCGCGAAGAAGGGCTCGATGTCGGTCGCCTTCATGGCGTCTGCTCGCGCTGGCGTCGGGCACGCGCGAGCGCGGCTTCGACGATCGCGCTGCGGCGAGACGCTGACGCCACAGCCGGCTCTGCTGCCGACTCCGCTGCGGTCGTCTTCGCGCCCTGCGCCGTGGCGCCAAGTCGCTCGTCGGCCTCGCGCTGTTCACGCGCAAGACGCGCGCTGCGCGCCTCGTAGCGCGCGCGCGCCATCGTCGCCTGCGCCGCACTCCAGGCGGCCCAGCCGGTGCGCGGGCTCGAGACGTCGACGAGCGCGATGCAATCCACCGGGCACGCCGGCAGGCACAGCTCGCAGCCGGTGCATTGCGCGCCGATCACGGTGTGCATGCGCTTGGGCGCGCCGATGATGCAGTCGACCGGGCAGGCCTGAATGCACAGCGTGCAGCCGATGCACGCCGCCTCGTCGATCAGCGCCAGGCGCAGCGGGCCTTCGGTGCCGCGCGATGCATCGAGCGGCGAGATCGCGCCGCCGGTGATGCGCGCAAGACGCGCGATGCCGTCGGCGCCGCCCGGCGGGCACTGGTTGATGCCGGCTTCGCCGGCGGCGATCGCCTTTGCGTAGCTGCGGCAATCCGGGTAGCCGCAGCGCGTGCACTGCGTTTGCGGCAGTGCGTCGCAGAGCCGTTCGGCGAGGTCGAGGAGGTCGATCGGGGCGGCCGTTTTCACGGCCCGATTATCGAGGCCGCCCGGCCCGCCCCTCTCAGCGAGCCCGTTTCGCCGCCGCCCGCTTCGAGCCGCGCGCCCGCGCCGCAATCTTCAGTGCGGGCTTCGCTGCCGGCGCCGTCGCCGCGCCTCGTGTGCGTGCGGGTGCCGAGGTCGGCACCAGGGTGAGCTTCGTTTCGGCGGGCACGTGATGTGCCGCGATGAAGCGGCGCACTTCGGGGTAGACGTTCTCGCGCCAGCGCCGACCGGAGAAGATGCCGTAGTGCCCGGCGCCCTTGGCGTCGTAGCGGAAGCTGCGCTCTTCGGGGATGCCCTTGCACAGGCCGTGCGCGGCGTGCGTCTGGCCGACGCCCGAGATGTCGTCGAGCTCGCCCTCGACCGTCAGCAGCGCGCTCTCGGTGATGTCCTGCGGCCGCACGAGCTCGCCATCGACCTTCCAGGTGCCATTGACGAGCGCGAAGTCCTGGAACACGACCTTGATCGTGTCGAGGTAGTACTCGGCCGGCATGTCGAGCACGGCGTTGTACTCGTCGTAGAACTCGCGGTGCGAATCGGCGTTGTCACCGTCGCCACGCACCAGGTCGAGGAAGAAATCGTAGTGCGATTTCATGTGCCGGTCCGGGTTCATCGCGAGGAAGCCCGCGAGCTGCATGAAGCCCGGATAGACCGGCCGGCCCTTGCCCGGATAGTTTTCCGGCACGCGGTAGATGACGTTGTTCTCGAACCAGCCATGGCTCTTGTTGGTCGCCAGGTTGTTGACCGTCGTCGGGTTCAGCCGGGCGTCGATCGGGCCGCCCATCATCGTCAAGGTGCGCGGCGTCGGCTCGCCATGCGTCGCCATCAGCGAAACGGCTGCGAGCACCGGCACCGTCGGCTGACAGACCGAGATCACATGCACATCGCCACCGATGTGGCGGATGAACTCCTGCACGTAGTGCACGTAGTCGTCCAGGTGAAACGGGCCCGCCGCGGCCGGCACCATGCGGGCGTCGGTCCAGTCGGTGATGTAGACCTTGTGGTGTTGCAGCAGCGCGCGCACGGTGCCGCGCAGCAGCGTCGAATGGTGTCCCGACAGCGGCGCGACGATGAGCACCTTGGGCTGGTCCTTCATCGCGGTCAGCATCGGCGGGTCGTCGGTGAAGCGCTTGAAGCGCAACAGGCGGCAAAAGGATTTCTCGAGCGCGACGCGCTGTTGCACGGCGATGTCGATGCCGTCGACCTTGACCGAGTGGATGTTGAACTCGGGCTTCTCGTACTCCTTGGACAGCCGGTGCATCAGCCCGAGCCCGGCCGAGACGCGTGGCGCGAGCGGCGTGTGCGAGAACGGCGACAGCGGGTGGCTGTAGAGCTTGGCCGAGGTGTAGGCGAACTCCGAAAACGGGCTCAGCAGCGCGCGCTGGGTTTCGTACATCTGATAGAGCATCGTCGTTCCTCGTGGTTGCGGTCTGCCGCGGTAGCGCGGCAAACTGGGCGTCCCCGATGCGATGCCGGGCGACGCACAGCAATCTTGCTGCGTCGCACCATTCTAGGGAATTCGCTGTCTTTGGACTGACGTATTGACCGGGAATAACCCGGGTTTCTGTCGCTTCGATGCTTCAAAACGACTCCGACTTGTCACCAAGGTGACAAGTTTGGGGTGTGACGGGCGCTGTGCAGCGCGCCGCGTCAAGCGGCCGCGTCGTCGGCGCTGACGGCGGCGATCGCGCGCACGACGGCGTCCAGATTGGCGTCGTTGAGCGCAGCGACGCAGATGCGGCCGGAGTCGACGCCGTAGATGCCGAACTCGCTGCGCAGGCGCTGCATCTGCGCGGCCGACAGGCCCGAGTAGCTGAACATGCCCTGCTGGCGCAGGATGAAGCCAAGGTCGCGCTTGAGCCCCGCCGCTTGCAGCTTCTCGACGAGCGCGACGCGCATCGCGCGGATGCGCAGCCGCATCGTGGCGAGTTCTTCTTCCCACTGCTTGCGCAGCGCGGGCGTCGTCAGCACCGTGGCGACGACCTGCGCGCCATGCGTCGGCGGGTTCGAGTAGTTGGTGCGGATGAAGATCTTCAGCTGCGACAGCACGCGCGCCGCCTCGTCCTTGCTGGCGCAGACGACGCTGAGCGCGCCGACGCGCTCGCCGTAGAGCGAAAAGCTCTTGCTGAAGCTCGTCGCGACGAGAAAGTCGATGCCGGCGGCGATGAACTGGCCGATCACCGCGCCGTCCTCGGCGATGCCATGGCCGAAGCCCTGGTACGCCATGTCGAGAAACGCGACCAGGCGGCGCGCCTTGACCGCCTGGACGACCTGCGCCCACTGCGCGGGCGTCAGGTCGTAGCCGGTCGGGTTGTGGCAGCACGCGTGCAGCACGACGATCGTGCCGGGCGCCGCGGCATCGAGCGCGGCCAGCATCGCCTGCGCGTTCACGCCCTGCGCCGCCTTGTCGTAGTAGGGGTAGGTGGCGACCTCGAAACCGGCGTTCGTGAAGAGTGCGCGGTGGTTCTCCCAGCTCGGGTCGCTGATCAACACCTGCGCCTTCGGGTTGATCGAACGCAGGAAGTCCGCGCCGACCTTGAGCCCGCCGGTGCCGCCGAGCGCCTGCACCGTGGCGACGCGGCCTTCGGCCAGCACCGCGCTGTCGGCGCCGAACACGAGGGCCTGCACCGCCTTGTCGTAGGCGGCGATGCCGTCGATCGGCAGATAGCCGCGCGGCTTCGGCGCGGCCTGCATTTGCGCCTCGGCCTCGGTCACGCACTTGAGGAGCGGCAACTTGCCGTTGGCGTCGAAATAGACGCCGACGCCGAGATTGACCTTGGCCGGATTCGGGTCGGCGTTGAACTGTTCGTTCAGGCCCAGGATCGGGTCACGCGGGGCGAGTGCGACGGCGGAAAAGAGGGACATGGCGGGGCTCATCGGGGCTGCGCTTGGCGCAACGGGAGGGACTCGGTTAGGCTTGTCTGTTGCACTCGGCCGGGAGACCCGCCGAGCCGGCCGATTTTAGGCGACGACCCGATCCGCCTTCGACCCGATCCGCCTTCGAACCCAGGTGCCCCGATGCCCGACGCCGCCACCGTTCCCCACCCGCCCCGCGAAGTCGAGGCCGTGCCGCCCGCCGCGGGCGAGTTCGTCACGTTTGCCGGTTCGCCGTTCCAGCTCTTCATGCCCTACCCGCCGGCGGGTGATCAGCCGGCGGCGATTGCGCAGCTCGTCGAGGGCGTCGAGGACGGCCTGGCGTTCCAGACGCTGCTCGGCGTCACCGGCTCGGGCAAGACCTTCACGATGGCCAACGTGATTGCGCGCATCGGCCGGCCGGCGCTCGTCTTCGCGCCGAACAAGACGCTCGCCGCGCAGCTCTACGCCGAGTTCCGCGAGTTCTTCCCGAAGAACGCGGTCGAATATTTCGTCAGCTACTACGACTACTACCAGCCCGAGGCCTACGTGCCGCAGCGCGATCTGTTCATCGAGAAGGACAGCGCGATCAACGAGCACATCGAGCAGATGCGGCTCTCGGCGACCAAGAGCCTGATGGAGCGGCGCGACGTCGTGATCGTCGCCAGCGTCTCGGCGATCTACGGCATCGGCGAACCGCAGGCCTACCACCAGATGGTGATGACGCTGCGCGTGCACGACAAGCTGGGGCAGCGCGACGTCATCGCGCAACTGATCCGCATGCAGTACCAGCGCAACGAGACCGACTTCGCGCGCGGCACCTTCCGCGTGCGCGGCGACACGATCGACGTCTTCCCGGCCGAGCACTCCGAGCTCGCGATCCGCATCGAGCTGTTCGACGACGAGGTGGAATCGCTGCAGCTGCTCGACCCGCTCACCGGCCGCATCCGCCAGAAGATCCCGCGCTTCACGGTCTATCCGTCGAGCCACTACGTGACGCCGCGCGAGCGCGTGCTGGCGGCGATCGGCACGATCAAGGAAGAGCTGCGCACGCGCAGCGCCGAGTTCGTCGCCGCCGGCAAGCTGGTCGAGGCGCAGCGCATCGAACAGCGCACCCGCTTCGATCTCGAGATGCTGCAGGAGATCGGCCACTGCAAGGGCATCGAGAACTACACCCGCCACCTGTCGGGCGCGGCGCCGGGCGAGCCGCCGTCGACGCTGGTCGACTACATGCCCGCCGACGCGCTGATGTTCCTCGACGAGAGCCACGTCATGATCGGCCAGCTCGGCGGCATGTACAACGGCGACCGCGCGCGCAAGACGACGCTCGTCGAATACGGCTTTCGCCTGCCGAGCGCGCTCGACAACCGGCCGCTCAAGTTCGAGGAGTTCGAACGCAAGATGCGCCAGGCCGTCTTCGTGTCGGCGACGCCCGCCGACTACGAAACCGGGCGCGCGAGCCAGGTCGTCGAGCAGCTGGTGCGGCCCACCGGCCTGATCGATCCGGCGGTCGAGGTGCGGCCGGCGAGCCAGCAGGTGGACGACGTGCTGCAGGAGATCCACGAACGCGTGAAGCTCAACGAGCGCGTGCTGATCACGACGCTCACCAAGCGCATGGCCGAGCAGCTCACCGACTACCTCGCCGACAACGGCGTCAAGGTGCGCTACCTGCACAGCGACGTCGATACCGTCGAGCGCGTCGAGATCCTGCGCGATCTGCGGCTCGGCGCGTTCGACGTGCTGGTCGGCATCAACCTGCTGCGCGAGGGGCTGGACATCCCGGAGGTGTCGCTCGTCGCGATCCTCGACGCCGACAAGGAGGGCTTCCTGCGATCGGGCCGCAGCCTGATCCAGACCATCGGCCGCGCGGCGCGCAACCTCAACGGCCGGGCGATCCTGTACGCCGACCGCATCACCGATTCGATGAAGCGCGCGATCGACGAGACCGAACGGCGCCGCGCGAAGCAGCTTGCGTTCAACGCCGAACACGGCATCACGCCGCGCAGCGTCGTCAAGGAGGTGCGCGACCTGATCGACGGCGTCTACAACCCGGACGGCGCCAAGGCCGACATGAAGGCGGCGCAGGACGCGGCGAGTTTCGAGGGCCTGAGCGAGAAGGAACTCGCCAAGCGCGTCAAGCAGCTCGAAAAGCAGATGCTCGAACACGCGCGCAACCTCGAATTCGAGCAGGCGGCGCGGGTGCGCGACCAGCTCGCGCTGTTGCGCGAACAGGCGTTCGGCGCCAACGTCGGCGACCACATCGCGCCGGTCGACCTTCCGGCGCCCGGCCGCGCCTGAAGTCCCGGTGCACGCACCGCTGCGCCGGGAGTCAGCGCTTCAGCATTTCAAGGCGTCGCGGCCGCCTGCGCCGCGAACGCGGCGAGTTCGCCGAGCACGCGCTGCACCGCCTGGTTCGCCGCGCTGACGCCGCCCGGCGCGTCTTCGGACGGCGCCGGCACGCTGGCGTCGAACTCGCGCACGGCGACGACGCGGCGCGTCGCGCTGTCGAGCAGCACCGCGCGCAGCGTGAAGTGCGCCTGGCTCGGCACGCTGCCGAACTCCTGCTGCAGGCGCACCACTTCGGTGTCGAGCTTCAATTGGCCGGCGGCGGCGGTCGGTGCGAGCAGCACCGCGCTGAACGCGCCGCTGCGCTCCAGCGCACGCACGATCAGGGGCGCGAGCATCTGCGCCGGTGTGTCGACCCATTGGTTGTGGGCGAAATACTCGATCTGGTGCGGCGCGCGCAGATAGACGATGTGCGAGGTATCGAAACCGGCGGCCGCGCGCGGTGGGTTGACGATCAGCGTCGGCCGCGTGGCGGCGGGCGTGCGCGGCGCCGCAGCCGGCGGCGCCTCGTTCAGCGCGTCGTTCAACGAATAGAGCGACGGCTGTTGCGGTGGCTTGGGAAGCAGCGAGGAGGTGCAGCCGCCGATCAGCGCCAGGAGCGTGAGGCACGCGGCGAGGCGCCCGGCGCGCCGGGTGCGGGCGGCAAGAGGTGGTGTCGTCATGGGCTGGCCTTTTCTCCGGGGCCCGGGGGAAGCGTCGGTGCGCCGAGCAGCAGGCTCGACGGGTTGCGTTCGGTCTGCTCGCTCAGGCGGCGCAACGAACCGGCGAGCTGGTTGAGCTGCGCGAGCAGGCGGTCGAACTCCGGCAGGGTCTCGGCGTTGAAGCGGCGCACGCCGCTCGCGGCGGCATCGACCGCGACGCGCGCGTCGACGCCGGTGCGCGCGATCTCGTCGGCCATCTTCTGCACCGACGCCGCGCTTTGCGTGATGCGCTCGATCGCAGGGCCGAGTTGCTCGACCGCAGGGGCAAGCTGCTCGGTCGCGCGCGCCGTGTTGCGCGCGGCACGCGCCGTGTTCTGGATGCCTTCGCTGATGGTGGCCTGCTGCGCGGCGAGAGTGTGCATCAGCGTCGCGGTGTCGGCCAGCGTGCGCGCAAGGGCTTCGCGGTTTTTGGCGTCGAGCGTCGCGGTGATGGCCGTCGACGTACGGTTGATGCCGGCGAGCACGGTGGCGACATCGGCCTCCAGCCGCGCGGTGAGCGAGGGTCGGGTGCCTATCGTCGGCACCGATCCGTCCTTCGCGACGAGCGGCGGCGAGTCCGGGCGGCCGCCGCTCAGCTCGACGTAGGCGATGCCGGTCAGCCCCTGCGTCTTGAGCACCGCGAGGGTGTCCTCGGTGATCGGCGTGCCGCGTTCGATCTCGAACATCACGCGCACCTGCTGCGGATGATCGGTGTCGATCGCGATGCTCTGCACCTTGCCGACGTCGACGCCGAGGTACTTCACCGGGGCGTTGATGTTGAGCCCGGCGACCGATTCGTTCATCACCGCCTGGTACGGGTCGTAGCGCTTGTGCCCGCCGATGCCCGCCGCCAACCACAGCACGCCGGCGACCAGCGCTGCGCCGAGCGCGAGCACGAAGGCGCCGACCAGCGTGTAGTTCACCTTGTCTTCCACTGCCGCTCCCGCCTTCCTAGGCCTGCGCCCGGTTGCGCGCATTCCTGGCGCGCGGATCGTCGAAGTATCCGCGCACGATCGGATGCGCGTGTTGCGACAGCTCCTGCATCGAGCCGATCGCGAGCACCCGGCGCTCGCCGATCACGGCGACACGGTCGCACACCTGCCACATCAAGTCCAGGTCGTGCGTGATGAGGACGATCGTCAGGCCATAGAGCGCGTGCATGCGGCGGATCAGCTCGTCGACGCCGGCCGAGCTCGCGGGATCGAGCCCCGAGGTCGGCTCGTCGAGGAACAGCAGCTCCGGGTCGAGCGCGATCGCGCGCGCGAGCGACGCCCGCTTCAGCATGCCGCCGCTGAGTTCACCGGGGAACTTCAGCCCGGTGTCGGGCGGCAGGCCGGTCAGCGAGAGCTTCCACTCCGCGATGCCGTCGATCAGCGCATCGTCGAGCGTGCTGGTTTCGCGCAGCGGCAGGCCGACGTTCTCGCGCACCGTGAGCGCGCTGAACAGGCCGCCGCGCTGGAACATCACGCCCCAGCGGCGGCGCAGCGCAAGCGCCTGCTCGTCGTCGAGCGCGGCGAGGTCGTTGCCGAGCACGCGCACCGAGCCGGCGCTCGGCGCGTGCAGCATCAGCATCTCGCGCATCAGCACCGTCTTGCCCGAGCCGCTGCCGCCGACGATCGCGAACACCTCGCCGCGCCGCACCTCGAGATCCAGGTCCTCGTGCACCACGTGGCTGCCAAAGCGCGTGCAGATGCCGCGCATCGCGATCACCTGGTCGTCGTCGTTCGAGGCCATGCGTCAGATGCCGATCGCGCTGAACGCGATCGAGAACAGCGCGTCCGCGACGATGACGATGAAGATCGACTGCACGACGGCGAGCGTCGTCTGGCGCCCGACGCTGTCGGCGCTGCCGCGCGTGCGAAAGCCCTGGAAGCAGCCGATCACCGCGATGATGATCGCGAACACCCACGACTTGCCGATGCCGATCAGCAGCGAGGAGCCACGCAACTCGCGCCCGAAGCGATCGATGAATTCGTAGAAACCGACGTCGAGCTGGGCGCGCGCCATGATCATGCCGCCGATCACACCGGTCACGTCGGCAAACACCGTCAGCAGCGGCAGCGCGATCGCGAGCGCGGCGATCTTGGGCAGCACGAGCAGCTCGATCGGGTCGATGCCGAGCGTGCGCATCGCATCCACCTCTTCGGTCACGAGCATGGTGCCGATCTGGGCCGCATAGGCCGAGCCCGATCGGCCGGCGATGATGATGGCCGTGATCAGCGGCGCGAATTCGCGCAGCATCGAGTAGCCGACGAGCTCGACGACGAAGATGTTCGCGCCGTAGTGCCTGAGCTGGTCCGCGCCCTGGTAGGCGACGACGACGCCGAGCAGGAACGAGGTCAGGCCGATGATCGGCAGCGCGTCGAAGCCGCCGATCTGGACGTTGCGCAGCATCGTGCGCAAACGGAAGCGCCGCGGGTGGGCGAGCATGCGCAGCGCCGCGAGCGCGATCTCGCCGTTGAAGCGCAGCATGCCCTGCGCCTGTTGCCACGCGGTGAAGGCGCGGCGGCCGACGCGCGCCAGCGGCGTGCGCCGCGGCGCGGGCACGACCTTCGCCTCCGGGTGCGCGGCGACGACCGACATGAGCTTGTCGAGCCTGGGCGGCCAGTCGTGCCGGGTGGCCTGCGCGGCGCGCCGGTTCAGCCAGCCTTGAAGCACCCAGGCGCCGGCCGTGTCGATCGCTTCGAGCCCGGCGCCGTCGAGCACCACTTCGCCCGCCTCGCCCGGCTCGTCGTCGAGCTCGTGTGCCAGGCTGCCGAGCCCGTGCACGGTCCAGCTGCCCGAGAGCTTCCACTCTCGTTGGCTGGTGCGGGTGATGGCGGCGGGGGTCAAGGTCGGGTGGTGGCGGCAAGACGCCCGAGCATCACTGTAGCGGGCGCGGGCGCAGTTGAGCCAAGGCAAGCGCCGACCTCGCGCGCGGCCAGATCGACGGAACTTTCCGGGGCAATCTTGACCAAAATAGTCGGGATAAGATATGATTGACTAAATTACTCGGGTACAGGCGCGCGTGTTTGAGCACAGGCCTTCCGGGTACACCCTGAACAGGAGCTTGACATGCGATTGACAACCAAAGGCCGATTCGCGGTGACCGCGATGATCGACTTGGCCCTGCGCGAAAACACCGGGCCGGTAGCGCTGGCGGCGATCAGCGCGCGCCAGCAGATCTCGCTTTCCTATCTGGAGCAGTTGTTCGGCAAGCTGCGCCGCCACGAGCTCGTCGAGAGCACGCGCGGCCCGGGCGGCGGCTATTCGCTCGCCCGCAAGGCGGCCGAAATCACGGTTGCCGACATCATCGTCGCCGTCGATGAGCCGATCGACGCCACCGGCTGCCAGGGGCGCGAGAACTGCATGGGCGAGGACTCGGGACGCTGCATGACGCACGACCTGTGGGCGAGCCTGAACACCAAGATGATCGAATACCTCGATTCCATCTCGCTGCGCAAGCTCGTCGACGAACAGCTCGCCAAGGGCGTGTCGGTGCAGGAGCAGCCGGTCAAGCGCGCCATCTCGTCGCAGCCGGTCGTCAAGCCGATCAAGATCACGGCGCCGAACTCGGTCTTCGCGCTCGGCAGCGCGGTATTGAAATAAGGCCCTGGGCAGTGCCCCGAATAGTGCCGCGTCGCGTGCGGGCATAGCGCCGTGCGCCCGCCGCACGCGCCCAGCAAAACGACAATCAAGGACATGACACCGCATTTCCCCATCTACATGGACTACGGCGCGACGAGCCCGGTGGACCCGCGCGTCGTCGAGGCGATGATTCCCTGGCTGCGCGAGCATTTCGGCAACCCGGCGTCGCGCAGCCACGCCTGGGGCTGGGAGGCCGAAGAGATCGTCGAGAAGAGCCGCGCCCAGGTCGCCGCGCTGATCGGCGCCGACCCGCGCGAGATCGTCTGGACCTCGGGCGCGACCGAATCGAACAACCTTGCGCTCAAGGGCGCCGCGCACTTCTACAAGACGCGCGGCAAGCACCTCGTCACCGTCAAGACCGAACACAAGGCGGTGCTCGACACGATGCGCGAGCTCGAGCGCCAGGGCTTCGAGGTGACCTACCTCGACGTCAGGGAAGACGGCCTGCTCGATCTCGACGTGTTCAGGTCGGCGCTGCGCAAGGACACGATCGTGGCGTCGGTGATGGCCGTCAACAACGAGATCGGCGTGATCCAGGACATCGCGGCGATCGGTGCCCTCTGCCGTGAGCGCGGCATCGTCTTTCACGTCGACGCGGCGCAGGCGACGGGCAAGATCGCGATCGATCTGGCGACGCTGCCGGTCGATCTGATGAGCCTCGCGTCGCACAAGAGCTATGGCCCCAAGGGCATCGGCGCGCTCTACGTGCGCAGGAAGCCGCGCGTGCGGATCGAGGCGCAGATGCACGGCGGCGGCCACGAGCGCGGCATGCGCTCGGGCACCTTGCCGACGCACCAGATCGTCGGCATGGGCGAGGCGTTTCGCATCGCGCGCGAGGAGATGGGCGCGGAGAACGAGCGCATCCGGATGCTGCAGCAGCGGCTGCTTTCGGGGTTGCAGGTCATCGAGCAGGTCTTCGTCAATGGCGACCTCGAGCGGCGTGTGCCGCACAACCTCAACATCTCGTTCAACTACGTCGAGGGCGAGTCGCTGATCATGGGCATCAAGGGCCTCGCGGTGTCGTCGGGCTCGGCCTGCACCTCGGCAAGCCTGGAGCCGAGCTACGTGCTGCGTGCGCTGGGCCGCAGCGACGAGCTCGCTCATTCGTCGCTGCGCATGACGATCGGTCGCTTCACGACGGTCGAGGAGATCGACTATGCGATCGCGACGATCACCGAGAACGTCGCCAAGCTACGCGAGCTTTCACCGCTGTGGGAGATGTTCAAGGACGGTATCGACGTAAGCGCCGTGCAATGGGCAGCCCACTGAACTGAACGAATTGGAGAATCATCATGGCCTACAGTGAAAAAGTCATCGAGCACTACGAGAACCCGCGCAACGTCGGCTCCTTCGACAAGGGCGACGACAGCATCGGCACCGGCATGGTCGGCGCACCGGCCTGCGGCGACGTGATGAAGCTGCAGATCAAGGTCGATCCGGCAACCGGCTTGATCGAGGACGCAAGGTTCAAGACCTACGGCTGCGGCTCGGCGATCGCGTCGAGCTCGCTCGTCACCGAGTGGGTCAAGGGCAAATCACTCGACGAGGCGCTGACGATCAGGAACACGCAGATCGCACAGGAACTCGCGTTGCCGCCGGTCAAGATCCATTGCTCGATCCTCGCCGAAGACGCGATCAAGGCCGCCGTCAACGACTACAAAGCGCGCAAGCACTGAACGGACGAATCAAATCATGGCAGTCACTCTGACCGAAGCAGCAGCGCGCCACGTGTCGCGCTTCATCGACAAGCGCGGCAAGGGCGTCGGCGTGCGCCTGGGCGTCAAGACCACCGGTTGTTCCGGCATGGCCTACAAGCTCGAATACGCCGACGATCTCTCGCCCGAGGACGTCGTTTTCGAGGGGCATGGCGTGAAGGTGCTGGTCGACCCTAAGAGCCTGCCCTACCTCGACGGCACCGAACTCGACTTCGTGCGCGAGGGCCTCAACGAGGGCTTCAAGTTCCGCAACCCGAAGGAGAAGGACCGCTGCGGATGCGGCGAGTCGTTCCGGGTCTAGTGCGCCGCAAGGCGAAGGCAAGCGCGGCTGCCGGCCGCGCTGTTTTTTTGGTGCGATGAAACTCTCCGACGACGACTTCACGCTCTTCGGCGTTGCGCAATGCTTCGCGCAGGATCGGGCGACGCTCGACGCGCGTTGGCGCGCCTTGCAGGCCGACGTCCACCCGGATCGATTCGCCGCCGAAGGTGCGGCCGCGCAGCGCGTGGCGATGCAGTGGGCGATGCGCGTCAACGAGGCCTACCAGCGCCTGAAGGACCCGCTCAAGCGGGCCGCCTACCTGTGCGGCCTGCGGGGCGCAGCGATCGACGCCGAGAGCAACACCGCGATGCCGGCGGACTTCCTCATCAAGCAGATGGCGTGGCGCGAAGCGCTGGAGGACGCATCGAGCCTCGATGCCGTCGAATCGCTCGCGGCCGAAGTCGCGGCCGAGCATCGGGCGCTGCTGGCCGAACTGGCATCGACCCTGGACGAGCGTCGCGACGCGACGGCCGCCGCCGGGCAGGTGCGGGCCCTGATGTTCGTCGAGCGCTTCGCGAGCGATGTCGATGCCCGGCTCGAAGCGCTGGGACAATAGCGCCATGTCCCTTCTCCAGATCTCGGAACCCGGCCAGAGCCCCGACCCGCACCAGCGGCGGATCGCGATCGGCATCGATCTCGGGACGACGCATTCGATCGTCGCCGCGGTGCGCAGCGGCATCGCGCAGTGCCTGCCCGACGCGCAGGGCCGCGCGATCCTGCCGTCGGCGGTGCGCTACTTTCTGGACGCGCGCGGCGAGGCGCGCGCCGAGGTCGGCGCCGACGCACTCGCCGACGCCGCGCTCGATGCGCGCAACACGATCTTGTCGGTCAAGCGCTTCATGGGCCGCGCGCTGGCGGACGTGAGCGATCACGCGAAGCTGCCCTACGCGTTCGTCGACCGTCCCGGCATGCTGCAGTTGCAGACGGTGGCCGGCGTGAAGTCGCCGGTCGAGGTATCGGCCGAGATCCTCGCGGCCTTGCGCCGCCGCGCCGAGGACAGCTTCGCCGACGACATCTTCGGCGCCGTCATCACCGTGCCGGCGTACTTCGACGACGCCCAGCGCCAGGCGACGAAGGACGCAGCCCAGCTCGCCGGCCTCAAGGTGCTGCGCCTGATCAACGAGCCGACGGCCGCCGCGGTCGCCTACGGGCTCGAACACGGCGCCGAGGGCCTGTACGCGGTGTACGAC
The DNA here is from genome assembly GCA_023954175.1 of Rhizobacter sp. GTDB lineage: Bacteria > Pseudomonadota > Gammaproteobacteria > Burkholderiales > Burkholderiaceae_C > CAIKUF01. Next base: position 44,537 of record JAMLIM010000005.1, on the reverse strand, counting down.
CTCGGCGGCGGTACCTTCGACATCTCGCTGCTGCGCCTGAGCCAGGGCGTGTTCGAGGTCGTCGCGACCGGCGGCGATTCGGCCCTCGGCGGCGACGACTTCGACGGCGTGCTCGCCGCCTGGGCGCTCGCCGAGGCCGGGCTCGAAGCCGCGACGCCGCAGGACAAGCGCGCGGTGCTGGTCGCGGCGCGCGCGGCGAAGGAGAAGCTGAGCGCCGCCGATCATGCGACTGTCGCCTGCCCGCTCGGCGGGGGAGAGCTGTCGGTGCGCATCGAGCGCGCGCAGTTCGAAACGATGACGCGCGGCCTCGTCGAGCGTACGCTGGCTGCGCTGCGCAAGGTGATGCGCGACGCGAAGGCTGGGCGCGACGACGTCAAGGGTGTCGTCATGGTCGGCGGGGCGACCCGCATGCCGAACGTGCAGTCGGCGGTCGCCGCCTTCTTCGGCAAGACGCCGCTGACCGACATGAACCCCGACGAGGTCGTCGCGCTCGGCGCCGCGATCCAGGCGAATCAACTGGCCGGCAACGCCGAGGGCGACGCCCTGCTGCTGCTCGACGTCATTCCGCTGTCGCTCGGGCTGGAGACGATGGGCGGGCTGGTCGAGCGCATCATCCCGCGCAACAGCACGATCCCGACCTCGCGCGCGCAGGACTTCACGACCTTCAAGGACGGCCAGACGGCGCTCGCGTTGCATGTGGTGCAGGGCGAGCGCGAGTTGGTCGCCGATTGCCGCTCGCTCGGGCGCTTCGAGTTGCGCGGCATCCCGCCGATGGTCGCTGGCGCGGCGCGCATCCGCGTCAGCTTCCAGGTCGATGCCGACGGGCTGCTCAGCGTGCACGCGCGCGAAGAGCGCTCGGGCGTCGAGGCGGCGATCACGGTCAAGCCGAGCTACGGCCTCGCCGACGACGACATCGCGCGCATGCTGCAGGATGGCTTCGGCAGTGCCGACGCCGACATGCAGGCACGTTCGCTGCGCCAGTCGCAGGTCGAGGCCGAACGGATGCTGCTCGGCACGCGCTCGGCGCTCGCCGCCGATGCCGATCTCTTGAGCGATGCCGAGCGCGCCGCGATCGACGCGCTGATGACGGCCGTGCAGCAACAGGTCGCGGGCAGCACCGATCACCATGCGATCGACGCCGCGGTCGAGGCGCTCGCCAAAGGCACCGAGGCCTTCGCCGCCGAACGCATGAATCGCGGCATTCGGCGCGCGCTCGCCGGGCGCAGCATCGACGCCGTCTGAGCCGCGAGCGCCACGCATGCCGATCATCACCGTGCTGCCCAACTCCGAATGCTGCCCCGACGGTGCGCGCATCGAGGCCGGCGTCGGCACGTCGATCTGCCGCGCGCTGCTCGACGCCGGGATCGAGATCGAGCACGCCTGCGAACTGTCGTGCGCCTGCACCACCTGCCACGTCGTCGTGCGCGAAGGCTTCGAGTCGCTCGGCGAGATCGAAGAGAGCGAGGAGGACCTGCTCGACCGCGCCTGGGGCCTGGAGCCGCAGTCCCGCCTGTCGTGCCAGGCGCTGCTGGCGGACCGGGACGTGACGGTCGACATACCGAAATACACGATCAATCATGCGAAGGAGAAGCACTGAGCGTGCGGCCGATGCCGACGCTGCGCGCGGTGCAGGATCAGCAATGAGCGGAGCGCTTCGAATCGAGGATTGGATCGACCGCGAAACGGTCGCGACGGACCGCGTTCACGCCGCGCCGGTGCGGGCGCTGGCCGCGACGCTGGACCGCGACGACCCCGAGCCGCGCGAAGGCGACGCGCTGGCGCCGCTGTGGCACTGGCTCTTCTTCCTGCCGCACGATCGCCAGTCGGCCTTGGGGGAGGATGGGCACGCCCGGCGCGGCGGCTTCCTGCCGCCGATCGCGCTGCCGCGACGCATGTGGGCCGGCGGACGCTTCGAGTTCATCCGGCCGCTGCACATCGGCGAAGCGGTGACGCGCACCTCGCGCATCGCCGACATCCAGACCAAGACCGGACGCAGCGGGCCGCTCGCCTTCGTGCGCGTCGAGCACGCGATCGCGGGTGCCGAGGGCGTGGCATTGCGCGAGGAACATGACATCGTCTACCGCGCCGCGCCGACATCGAAGCCGAACCCGACGCCGGCCGCCGACCCGTCGCTGGCGCCGACGGACGAACACTTCGCGCGGGCCATCACGCCCGACCCGGTGCTGCTGTTTCGCTACTCCGCGCTCACCTTCAACGGCCACCGCATCCACTACGACCGCAGCTATGTGCGCGAGGTGGAGGGCTATCCCGGCCTCGTCGTTCATGGCCCGTTGATCGCGACGCTGCTCGTCGACCTGCTGCGGCGCGAGCGTCCGGGCGCGCAACTTGCGCGCTTCTCGTTTCGGGCGTTGCAGCCGCTCTTCGATACCGCGCCATTCGCACTCTGCGGGCGCGACGCCGACAGCGCCAACCTGAGCCTTTGGGCGCGCGATGCCAAGGGCTGCCTCGCGATGCAGGCCGATGCGGTGCTCGTCGCGTGAACGCGCGTCGTCGGCCGGAGGCTTCGGACGGTGCCGATGCTGCTGAACGGGGCCGGACCGCGTCGCGTCGCCGTGTGGCGGGCGCGATGATCATCAGCGTGTCGCTCGCCTGTGGTGCGGCGCAGGCCGTTGATGCCACGGGTGGCGCGGGTGCGACCGGTGCAGCGGCGCCAGCCACGAATGTCAACGCCAACGCCAACGCGATCGCGAACGCCGTGACCGACGGCTGGCTCGGTCTCTACGACGCGAAAGCGTTCTCGCTGTCGATCGCCGGCGCGGGCGCGTCGCCGCCGTCGCGTCAGGCGGCCTGGTACTTCCGCGGCGAAACGGTTGCCGTGCCCAAGTCCGGGCTGCCGCTCGCGGGCTACGAGCCCGGCGTGCGCGCCTTCGACGACGTCGAGCACTGGGCGTCGACGCGGGCGCCCGACGCGGCGCTCGACTATCCGCCGCTGGTCTGGGTCGCCGCGCCGCAACGCATCCGCGATGCACGGCTCGCGCCCGACGGCAAGGAACTGATCACGTCGTCCGGCGCGATGCCGTTCAAGTTCGTGCCGAAGATCGCGCTCAACCGCTCCTACGCGGACGCGTCGTCGATCAAGTTCTTCGCGTCGCGCCCGCTGATGCTGCGCGGCACGCTCACCCCCGAGGGCTTCGTCGCGCGTTCGGTCTGGCCCGAGGATTTCGCCTTCGGCCCCGACGCGCCCGCCACGCGCGCGTTGCCCGCGGGGGATGCGACGCAGGCGATGCGCACGCTGATGCGCGAGATGCCCCAGGGCGGCGCGCAAAGCCCGTACGCCGCCATGACGCTCTGGCAACGGCCGGGCGACACCGGCAAATGGGTCGGCAAGCCCGTGCTCGGCCTGATGGTCAACGGCGCGCAGGGCGACGATGACGAGGCGCACGGCGGGCACTTCGCGATCGTCACCGGCCGCGTGCAGGCCGACGGCAACATCGGCGACTGGCTCGTCAACAACTTCTATTCGCTCGACGTCGAAAGCGAGAAGGGCATCATCGCCGCGCCGGTGCCGCTCGACAACTACCTCGCCGACCTGAACGCGGGCCAGGGTTGGTACCGGCCGTCGACGATGCTCGTCGCGGTGCTCGACGACGAGCGCGCGGCGGTGCTCGTGCAGTCGGCGCTGAACCGCGTCTACAACCAGTTCTACCGGCACCAGCTCGTCTACTACCACCCGAACCAGAATTGCGCATCGATCAGCGTCGACACGCTGCGCGCGCTCGGCTGGGACGTGCCGGCGCGCGGGCCGAGCAGCCGCGTGCTCGCGTGGCTCGGCTATCCGTTCATCGCGCTGAAGGACATGTCGATCGGCAAGGCCAAGCTCGCGTTCGACTACCTGCGTACCGACCAGACGCGGCTGATGCCGGCCGCCGCGCTCGAGGAGGCGTTCGCCAGCCTGCTCGCGCTCGCTTCCGGCGCCCCGCCGCAGCCGCCCGAGGGCAAGCTCGCGGCGATGCTCGCGAAGGATGTGGTGGGGCTCGCATTCCTGCGCTTCCCGCAATTCCCGTCGAGCCGCGCGTTCGGCGACGCGCCCGCGGTCTCGACCTGGGAATACCGCACCCTGGTGCCGAACGACCCGGCGTTGATGCAGATCGTGCCGGTACCGCCGCGGCCCTTCCCCGAGGATCTGCGCGACCCCGACCTGCTGCCGCCGCGCTGGACGCCGGCCGATTACGCGACGATCGTCTGGGCCGTGCTGACGGTCGTCGGCCTGCCTTGGCTGATCTGGCGCTGGTGGCGGCGGCGCGCAAGGCGGCGCGACCCGGGCTACGACCTCGGGCAGGGCAAGACGTGATCGTCCTCGGCATCGAGTCCTCCTGCGACGAGACCGGCGTCGCGCTCGTGCGCACCGAGGGCGATGCGGTGCCGACGCTGCTCGCGCAGGCCCTGCACAGCCAGGTCGAGATGCACGTGGCCTACGGCGGCGTCGTGCCCGAGCTTGCCTCGCGCGACCACATCCGGCGCGTGCTGCCGCTGTCGATCGCGGTGCTGGCCGAGGCGGGCGTCGCCTTGCCCGAGATCGACGTCGTCGCCTACACGCGCGGTCCCGGGCTCGCCGGCGCGTTGCTCGTCGGCGCCGGCGTCGCTTGCGCGCTCGCGATGGCGCTCGACAGGCCGGTGCTCGGCGTGCACCACCTCGAAGGGCATCTGCTGTCGCCTTTCCTGTCGCGCGACCCGCCGGCCTTTCCGTTCGTCGCGCTGCTCGTCTCGGGCGGGCACACGCAGTTGATGCGGGTGGACGATGTCGGGCGCTACGCGTTGCTCGGCGAGACGATCGATGACGCGGCGGGCGAAGCCTTCGACAAGTCGGCCAAGCTGCTCGGCCTGGGCTATCCCGGCGGGCCGGCGCTCGCCCGGCTCGCGGACGCGGGCAACCCGGCGGCATTCGCGCTGCCGCGGCCGCTGCTGCACAGCGCGAACCTCGACTTCTCGTTTGCCGGGTTGAAGACGGCGGTCATGACGCAGTGGCGCAAGTGCGGCGAGAGCCCGGGTGAGCGCGCCCGGGCCGACCTCGCCGCGTCGACGCAACAGACGATCGTCGACGTGCTGGTGCGCAAGTCGGTGGCCGCACTGGAGGCGACCGGCCTCGATCGTCTCGTCGTCGCCGGCGGTGTCGGCGCGAATGCGCGCCTGCGGGCGCAGCTGAACGAGCGGTGCGCCCGGCGCGGCGCACGGGTGCACTACCCGGAGTTCGAGCTGTGCACCGACAACGGCGCGATGATCGCGCTCGCCGCCGCGATGCGGCTGCAACGCGGCATCGCCGAAACACGCACTGACTACGCCTTTGACGTGCGGCCGCGCTGGCCGCTGACCGAAGTCGGCGGCCCCCCGCCGTTGCGGACTACTGCACCGTGAGCTTGGCGGCGCCGTTCGCGATGCGCTTGGGCAGCGTCAGCGTCAGCACGCCGTTTTCCATGCGGGCCTCGGCCGCACCGGCTTCGAGTTCTGCCGGCAGCACGAAGCTGCGCGCGTAGCGCGGCGCGACGCGCTCCCGCAGCAGGGTGCGCGGCGCCGCCGCCGCGGTGTCCTTCGGGGCGTCGGCTGATGCCTGGGTGCTGGCTGCGACGGTCGAGATCACGACGCGGCGCCCGTCGACCGACACCTCGAGCTGCTCCTTCGAGAGACCGGGCATGTCGAGCGTCGCGGTGTACGAGGTGTCGGTTTCGGTGACGTCGAGCGGCGGCACGAAGGCAGCGTCGTCGCGGCGGTTCGATGAAGCCGGCGTGGCGGAGCTTTCGCATGCATCGACCCAAGCAGCAAGCGTGCGGGGCAAGGCCGCGCCGCGCAACGCACGACGGTGAAGGGCGGACGAAACGGGCAGGACGAACATGGCGGGCTCCTACAATTTGCGGGTCGCGGCACCTTGCTGCGGCCCATGCTTTCGAAGGTGGAGCGCGAGCTCCGGTTTTCAAGAGGGCGCTCGCAGGGGCGCATGCCGATGCGCGCAGCCATAGAGCAACTCCCCGGGTCGCGGATACGCGAAGTCGCCAACGCCGGCCTCGGCCGCAGCGACATGCTCGCGTTCTGGTTCGGCGAGAGCGACGAGCCGACGCCCGAGTTCATTCGCCAGGCGGCGGTCGACTCGCTTGCGCGTGGCGAGACCTTCTATTCGCACAACCTCGGCCTGCCGGAGTTGCGCGACGCGATCGCGCGCTACACGACGGCCTTGCACCGCGCGGTGACGCCGGATCGCATCGCCGTGACCTCGTCCGGCGTGAGCGCGCTGATGATCGCGATGCAGGCGCTGGCCGGCGCCGGCGACGAAGTCGTCGTCGTCGAGCCGGTCTGGCCGAACCTGCCCGCGCAACCGGCGATCCTCGGCGCAGTCGTGAAGCCGTTCGCGCTGCACGTCGAGCACGGGGCGTGGAAGCTCGACCTCGACGCGCTGCTTGCAGCCGTCACCGAACGCACGCGCGTGCTGCTCGTCAACGCGCCGAACAACCCGACGGGCTGGACGCTGACGCGCGCCGAGCAGCAGGCCCTCCTGGCGCATTGCCGTCGCACCGGCACCTGGATCGTCGCCGACGAAGTCTATGAACGCGTGTGGTTCGGCGACGGGCCCGCGGCGCCGAGCTTCCTGGACATTGCCGACCCGGAGGACCGCCTCGTCGTCGCGCACAGCTTCTCGAAGAGCTTCCTGATGACGGGTTGGCGCCTGGGCTGGCTGGTGCTGCCGGCGCGGCTGATGGACGCCGTCGGCAAGCTGATCGAGTTCAACACCTCGTGCGCGCCGGTCTTCGTGCAGCGCGCCGGCCTGGCCGGGCTGGCGCAGGCGGACGACTTCGTGCCGCAACTCGTCGGGCGACTGAAACTCGGGCGCGACACGCTGCTGCCGCTGCTCTGCGCACTGCCGGGCGTCTCGGTCGCGACGCCGCCCGGCGGCATGTACGCGTTCTTTCGCGTGGCAGGGCAGGACGACTCGCTCGCCTTTGCCAAGCGCCTCGTCGTCGAGCACGGCCTCGGGCTGGCGCCCGGCGTCGCCTTCGGCGCGGCGGGGGAGGGCTGGCTGCGATGGTGCTTCGCTTCGCGCGAGCCGCAGCGGCTGGTGCTGGGGGTGGAGCGGCTGCGGCGCGCCCTTCGGCTATAATCGACAGGCTTTGCACCCTGAAACACAGGTGCATCGCTTCAGCACGGCGCGGGACCGTTTCTCCTGCGACCGCAAGTTCATGGTCACACCGGATCGCCCCGTCGGCGAGCGGAGGCCGCACACAGGAAACACATCATGTCGAATGCCAGCCTGAACAAGGCCGAGATCGTCAAGGACAACGCGCGCAGCGCGAACGATACCGGCTCGCCGGAAGTGCAAGTGGCGATCCTGACCGCCCGCATCAATGATCTGATGCCGCACTTCAAGACCCACAGCAAGGACCATCATGGCCGTCGCGGCCTGCTGAAGATGGTCAACCGCCGCAAGCGGCTGCTGGCGTATCTGAAAGATCGCAGCGCCGATCGCTACACGGCGCTGATCCAGAAACTCGGTCTTCGCAAGTAAGCGAAGGCCACGCGAACGAGCCTGTCTGGGTGCCCCAGCACAGGCTTTTCGCATTTGGCGGAGTTGGGCCTACCGGGCAACTGCTGTGTCATTCCAACGCGCTTTTCGCACCCATGGGTGCGGCGAAGCACGCTGGAATGGCATTGTTGCCGCGGTGACCCTGGCTTCAGGCGACGGGCGCTGCCACTCATCCCTAGCGCCCAAACGTATGGAGACTGTTCATGAGCATGTTCAACAAGATCAGCAAGACCTTCCAATGGGGATCACACAGCGTCACGCTGGAGACGGGCGAGATCGCGCGCCAGGCCTCGGGCGCAGTGCTCGTCAGCATCGAGGACACCGTGGTGCTCGCCACCGTCGTCGCCAAGAAGGACGCCAAGCCAGGCCAGGACTTCTTCCCGCTCACCGTCGACTACACCGAGAAGGCCTACGCCGCCGGCAAGATCCCGGGCAGCTTCTTCAAGCGTGAGGGCCGCCCGAGCGAACTCGAGACGCTCACCTGCCGCCTGATCGACCGCCCGCTGCGGCCGCTGTTCCCGGACGGCTTCTACAACGAGGTGCAGGTCATCGTGCACGTGATGTCGCTCAACCCCGAGGTGTCGGCCGACATCCCGGCGATGATCGGCGCGAGTGCCGCGCTGGCGATCTCGGGCATCCCGTTCAACGGTCCGATCGGCGCTGCGCGCGTCGGCTACATCAACGGCGAATACGTGCTGAACCCGGGCAAGACGCAGCTGCTCGATTCCAAGCTCGACCTCGTCGTTGCCGGCACGCAGGCCGCGGTGCTGATGGTCGAGTCCGAAGCCGATCAGCTGAGCGAAGAGATCATGCTCGGCGGTGTTGTCTTCGGCCACGAGCAAGGCAACATCGCGATCGCCGCGATCAATGAACTCGTGCGCGACGCCGGCAAGCCGGCGTGGGACTGGCAGCCGCCGGCGAAGGACGAAGCCTTCATCGCCAAGGTCAACGCGCTGGCCGAAGAGCCGCTGCGCGCGGCCTATCAGATCCGCTCCAAGCAGGCCCGCACGCAGGCCTGCCGCGTCGCCTATGCGGCGGCGAAGGACGCGCTGAAGGCCGAGGGCACCGAGTTCGACGAGGTCAAGCTCGAAACGCTGCTGTTCGACATCGAGGCGCGCATCGTGCGCAGCCAGATCCTGTCGGGTGAGCCGCGCATCGACGGCCGCGACACGCGCACCGTGCGCCAGATCGAGATCCGCAACAGCGTGCTGCCGCGCGCGCACGGCTCGTCGCTCTTCACGCGCGGCGAGACGCAGGCAATGGTCGTCGCGACGCTTGGCACCGCGCGCGACGCGCAGCGCGTCGACGCGCTCGCCGGCGAGTTCACCGACCGCTTCATGCTGCACTACAACATGCCGCCGTTCGCGACCGGCGAGGCGGGCCGCTTCGGCACGCCCAAGCGGCGCGAGATCGGCCACGGGCGGCTTGCCAAGCGCGCGCTCGCCGCGGCGCTGCCGAGCGAAGCGGACTTTCCGTACACGCTGCGCCTGGTCTCCGAGATCACCGAGAGCAACGGCTCGTCGTCGATGGCGTCGGTGTGCGGCGGCTGCCTTGCGCTGATGGACGCCGGCGTGCCGATGAAGGCGCACGTCGCCGGCATCGCGATGGGCCTGATCAAGGACGGCAACCGCTTCGCGGTGCTGACCGACATCCTGGGTGACGAGGATCACCTCGGCGACATGGACTTCAAGGTGGCCGGCACGACAAGCGGTATCACCGCGCTGCAGATGGACATCAAGATCCAGGGCATCACGAAGGAGATCATGCAGGTCGCCCTCGCCCAGGCACAGGAGGCACGGCTGCACATCCTCGGCAAGATGCTGGAGGCGATGGGCGAGGCGAAGGCCGAGGTCTCGCAGTTCGCGCCGCGCCTGTACACGATGAAGATCAACCCGGAGAAGATCCGCGACGTGATCGGCAAGGGCGGCGCGACGATCCGTGCGCTGACCGAGGAAACCGGCACGACGATCGACATCGGCGAGGACGGCACGATCACGATCGCGTCGACCGACGCCGACAAGGCGGCGCACGCGAAGCAGCGCATCGAGGAGATCACGGCCGAGGTCGAGGTCGGCAAGATCTACGAAGGCCCGATCACGAAGATCCTGGACTTCGGTGCGCTCGTCAACCTGCTGCCCGGCAAGGACGGCCTGCTGCACATCAGCCAGATCGCGCACGAGCGTGTCGAGAAGGTGACCGACTACCTGAGCGAAGGCCAGATCGTGCGCGTCAAGGTGCTCGAGACCGACGAGAAGGGCCGCGTCAAGCTGTCGATGAAGGCGCTGCTCGAGCGTCAGCCGGCACCGGTGCGCGACTGAGCGCGGCGGCAAGCTGGCAATGAACGCGATCGAGATCTCGGCACCGGGCAAGCCGGAGGTGCTGCGCCTGGCGCAGCGCCCGGACCCGGTCGCCGGTGCCGGCGAGTTGCTGATCCGTGTCGCTGCGTCCGGCGTGAACCGGCCCGACGTGCTGCAGCGCAAGGGCGCCTATCCGCCGCCGCCGGGCGCGTCCGACCTGCCGGGGCTCGAGATTGCCGGGCGCATCGAAAGCGGCGATGCGCAGGCCATGGCCGCCGCCGGCTTCAAGGTCGGCGATCGCGTCTGCGCGCTGGTTGCGGGCGGCGGCTACGCCGAGTTGTGCGTCGCGCCCGTCGGCCAGTGCCTGCCGGTTCCGCAGGGGCTGAGCGATGTCGAGGCAGCGAGCCTGCCCGAGACCTTCTTCACCGTCTGGTCCAACGTCTTCGACCGCGCCCGCTTGCAGCCGGGCGAAACGCTGCTGATCCAGGGCGGCACGAGCGGCATCGGCGTGACGGCGATCCAGCTTGCGAAGGCGCACGGTGCGACGGTCATCGCGACCGCCGGCAGCGACGAGAAGTGCGCCGCCTGCATCGCGCTCGGCGCCGACCATGCGATCAACTACAAGACGCAGGATTTCGCCGCCGAGGCGCTGCGCATCACCGCGAAGCGCGGCGTCGACGTCGTGCTCGACATGGTCGCGGGCGACTACGTGGCGCGCGAAGTGGGCTGCCTCGCGGAGGACGGCCGCATCGTCATCATCGCGGTACAGGGCGGCGTGAAAGCCCAGTTCGACGCCGGGCTCGTGCTCCGGCGCCGACTCGTCATCACCGGTTCGACGCTGCGCGCGCGGCCGGTCGCCTTCAAGGCCGCGATCGCTGCTGCGCTGCGCGCGACGGTCTGGCCCTGGCTGGCGGCAGGCCGCGTCAAGCCGGTCGTGCACACCGTGTTTGCTGCTCCCGATGCGGCACAAGCGCACGCGCTGATGGAGACCAACCAGCACATCGGCAAGCTGGTGCTGACATGGTGAGCCGGGCATTGAACGGGGAGAACCGCTGATGCGTCGCAAACTCGTCGTCGGCAACTGGAAGTTGAACGGCAGCCTTGCCGCGAATGCCGCATTGCTCGACAGCCTGCTGCGCGAGCAGGGCTCGTGGACCTGCGACGCCGCCGTCTGCGCACCCTACCCGTACCTCGCCCAGTTGAACGAGCGGCTGATCGGTTCGACCCTGAACTGGGGCGCGCAGGATTGCTCGGCGCACGAATCCGGCGCCTACACCGGTGAAGTGTCGGCCGCGATGGTGGCCGAATTCGGCTGCCGCTACGTCATCGTCGGCCACTCGGAGCGCCGTGCCATGCACGGCGAGAGCGACCAGATCGTCGCCGACAAGGCCAAGCGCGCGCTCGCGCACGGCTTGACGCCGATCGTCTGCGTCGGCGAAACGCTCGCCGAGCGCGAAGCCGGCGTGACCGACGAGATCGTCAAGCGGCAGATCTCGGCCGTGATCCATACGCTCGCGCACTGCATTTCACAGATCGTCGTCGCCTACGAGCCGGTGTGGGCGATCGGCACCGGCCGCACCGCGTCGCCGGACGAGGCGCAGGCCGTGCACCACGTGTTGCGCGCCAAGCTGCACGCCGCGACCGAGCGTGCGGATGCGATGCAGATCCTCTACGGCGGCAGCGTCAAGGCCGACAACGCGGCAACGCTCTTCGCGCAAGCCGACATCGACGGCGGGCTGATCGGCGGCGCGGCGCTCAAGGCCGCGGATTTCGTCGCCATCTGCCGCGCGGCAGGCTGAACCTTTCGGAGTCATTTCGACATGCAAGTTTTCCACAATGCGCTCGTCGTGCTGCAGATGGTTGCGGCGCTGGTGATGATCGGCCTCGTCCTGATTCAGCATGGCAAGGGCGCCGACATGGGCGCCTCGTTCGGCAGCGGCGCGTCGGGCAGCCTGTTCGGCGCCACCGGCAGCGCGAACTTCCTCTCGCGCACGACGGCCGTCTGCGCCGCCGTGTTCTTCGGCTCCACGCTCGCGCTCGCCTTCATCTCCAACGACCGCACGCGCGAGCCCAGCGGCGGCAGCGCGCTCGATCGCCCTGCGGTGAGCGCACCGGCAGCGAGCGCACCGCCGGCCACGGGCGCGACGCAGATCCCCGGCACCGCGCCGATGCCCGCCGCGCCGGTCCCGGCACCTGCTGCAGCCGTGCCCGTGCCGACCGCGCCCGCGCCGGCCGCGTCGGGCGTCGGGGCGATCCCGACGAAGTGATCGACGCACTGCCGCGAGCGTTGCTGCGATGCAGCGAAGGCGGCAGAACGGCTCGGGATTGCGGGTAGAATTTCCGGTTGTCTGGTGCGCAACTCCTCATGCCAACCAGACTTTGTTTTGAGCGCCGCCGACGTGGTGAAATTGGTAGACACGCTATCTTGAGGGGGTAGTGGCGAAAGCTGTGCGAGTTCGAGTCTCGCCGTCGGCACCAACGATCCGCGCGGGCACATGCCTGCACCGGATGCGCGCAACAAGAGCACCACACACACAGCCCCGCTACCCATCATGAACCTGGCCGAGTATCTCCCCGTCCTCCTGTTCATCCTGGTGGGTGCCGCGGTCGGCGTCGCACCCCAGGTGCTGGGTTTCATCTTCGGCCCGAACCGGCCCGACGCGGCGAAGCAGTCACCCTACGAATGCGGCTTCGAGGCCTTCGAGGACGCGCGCATGAAGTTCGACGTGCGCTACTACCTCGTGGCGATCCTGTTCATCCTGTTCGACCTCGAGATCGCGTTCCTCTTCCCGTGGGCGGTGTCGCTCGATGAAATCGGCGCGTCAGGGTTCTGGGCCATGATGGTCTTCCTCGCCATCCTCGTCGTCGGCTTTGCCTACGAATGGAAGAAGGGCGCGCTGGATTGGGAATGAACGGACACAGCGGACAAATGAAACAACCCCAAGCTCACTTCGTTCGCAGCCCCGTGGACCCGGAGGGGCCGCTGCGTGGCCCTTGGGCGCGTCAGTGCCTTCGGGCGGCCGGGCGGCACTGACATGGGCATCGAAGGCGTCATGAAGGAAGGGTTCGTCACGACGAGCCTCGATTCCGTCATCAACTGGTCCAAGACCGGGTCACTCTGGCCGATGACGTTCGGCCTTGCGTGCTGCGCGGTCGAGATGATGCACGCCGGCGCGGCGCGCTACGACATCGATCGCTTCGGCATGCTGTTTCGCCCGAGCCCGCGCCAGAGCGACCTGATGATCGTCGCCGGCACGCTGTGCAACAAGATGGCGCCGGCGCTGCGCAAGGTCTACGACCAGATGGCCGAGCCGCGCTGGGTGCTGTCGATGGGCTCGTGCGCCAACGGCGGCGGCTACTACCACTACAGCTATTCGGTCGTGCGCGGCTGCGACCGCATCGTGCCGGTCGACGTCTACGTGCCGGGCTGCCCGCCGACGGCCGAGGCGCTGCTCTACGGCATCCTGCAGTTGCAGGCCAAGATCCGCCGCGAAAACACGATTGCACGCTGATGGACATGCCGATGAGAGACGCCGTGCCGTCGTTTGCCCTGCGCAGCCCGCTCGACAGTTCGTCGCAAGAGGGGCTGCGGTGACCCGACTCGACACCCTGCAAGCGGCACTGCAAGCCGTCCTCGGCGACCGCATCAAGCATTTCAAGCGCGAACGCGGCGAGATCACGATCCTCGTCGAGGCGGCCGACTACCTCGCCGTCGCAACGACCCTGCGCGATCACGCCGACCTGCGGTTCGAGCAGCTGATGGATCTGTGCGGCCTCGACTACTCGGCCTGGAAGGACGAGGTCCACGAAGGCCCGCGCTTCTGTGTCGCCAGCCACCTGCTGTCGATCAGCCACAACTGGCGGGTGCGCCTCAAGGTGTTCTGCCCGGACGACGACATGCCGATCGTCGACTCGGTCACGCCGGTCTGGAACTCTGCCAACTGGTTCGAACGCGAAGCCTTCGATCTCTACGGCATCCTGTTCGAAGGGCACCTCGACCTGCGCCGCATCCTGACCGACTACGGCTTCATCGGCCACCCCTTCCGCAAGGACTTCCCGACCACCGGCCACGTCGAGATGCGCTACGACGAGCTGAGCAAGCGGGTGATCTACCAGCCGGTGACGATCGAGCCGCGCGAGATCACGCCGCGCATCATCCGTGAAGACAACTACGGTGGCCTTCACTGATGAACTGCCCCCACGCTCACATTCGTTCGCTGCCCCCCGCGGGTGCGCGTCGGCCCCTTGGGGCTGCCCGGCGGGGTCGACATGGCTGACATCAAGAACTACACGCTGAACTTCGGCCCGCAGCATCCGGCTGCGCACGGGGTGTTGCGGCTCGTGCTCGAGCTCGACGGCGAGGTGATCCAGCGCGCGGACCCGCACGTCGGCCTGCTGCACCGGGCGACCGAAAAGCTCGCCGAGAGCAAGACGTTCATCCAGTCGCTGCCCTACATGGACCGGCTCGACTACGTCTCGATGATGTGCAACGAGCACGCCTACTGCCTGGCGATCGAGAAGCTGCTCGGCATCGAGGTGCCGGTGCGGGCGCAGTACATCCGCGTCATGTTCGACGAGATCACCCGGCTGCTGAACCACCTGATGTGGCTGGGCGCGCACGGGCTCGACTGCGGCGCGATGAACATGCTCATCTACTGCTTCCGCGAGCGCGAGGATCTGCTCGACATGTACGAAGCGGCGTCCGGCGCGCGCATGCACGCGGCCTACTACCGCCCGGGCGGCGTCTACCGCGACCTGCCCGACACGATGCCGCAGTACAAGGCGTCCAAGGTGCGCAGCGCCAAGGTCATGGCACGCCTGAACGAGGCCCGCAGCGGGACGATGCTCGACTTCATCGAGGACTTCTGCCGCCGCTTCCCGGCCAACGTCGACGACTACGAGACGCTGCTCACCGACAACCGCATCTGGAAGCAGCGCACCGTCGGCATCGGCGTCGTGACGCCGGAGCGCGCGCTCAACCTCGGCTTCACCGGCCCGATGCTGCGCGGCTCGGGCATCGTCTGGGACCTGCGCAAGCACCAGCCCTACGAAGTCTACGAACACATGGACTTCGACGTGCCGGTCGGCAGCCATGGCGACACCTACGACCGCTACCTGGTGCGTGTCGAGGAGATGCGCCAGGCCAATCGCATCATCCTGCAGTGCGTCGACTGGCTGCGCAAGAACCCGGGCCCGGTGATCGTCGACAACTACAAGGTGGCGCCGCCTGCGCGTGTGGACATGAAGTCCAACATGGAGGAGCTGATCCACCACTTCAAGCTCTTCACCGAGGGCTTTCACGTGCCCGAGGGCGAGGCCTATGCAGCGGTCGAACACCCGAAGGGCGAGTTCGGCATCTACCTCGTGAGCGACGGCGCCAACAAGCCCTACCGGCTCAAGATCCGCCCGCCCGGCTTCCCGCATCTGGCGGCGCTCGACGAGATGACGCGCGGGCACATGATCGCCGACGCCGTCGCCGTGATCGGCACCATGGACATTGTTTTCGGCGAGATCGACCGATGAGTTTTTCCGACGCCACCCAAGCACGCTTCGCAACGGAAGTCGCCAAGTACCCGGCCGACCAGAGGCAGTCGGCGGTGATGGCCTGCCTCGCCATCGTGCAGCAGGAGCAGGGCCACATCAGCGACGAGAGCGAGCGCGCCGTCGCCGCCTACCTCGGCATGCCGCCGATCGCGGTGCATGAGGTGACGACCTTCTACAACATGTACAACCAGCAGCCGGTCGGGCGCTTCAAGCTCAACGTCTGCACCAACCTGCCGTGCCAGTTGCGCGACGGCCAGGCGGCGCTCGATCAGGTCTGCGAGCGGCTCGGCGTCGAGAAGGGCGGCACCACGGCCGACGGCCTCTTCACGGTGCAGGAGTGCGAGTGCCTCGGCGCCTGCGCCGACGCGCCGGTGCTGCTCGTCAACGACCGCCAGATGTGCAGCTACATGACGCCCGATCGGCTCGATGCGCTGCTCGCGACGCTCAAGTCGCACGCCGGATGACGCGATGACGACGACGATGCTGGATCTCTCGCAATTCCAATCGAGCGGCGCCGAGACGTGCTTTCACGGGCGGCACCTCGGCGCGCAGATCTATGACGGGCTCGACGGCCGCAACTGGCGGCTCGCCGACTACGTCGCGCGCGGCGGCTATCAGGCGCTGCGCAAGGTCCTGACCGGCCACGACGGCGCGGGGCCGATGACGCCCGAGCAGGTCATCGCCGAGGTCAAGGCCTCGTGCCTGCGCGGGCGCGGCGGCGCCGGCTTTCCGACGGGCCTGAAGTGGAGCTTCATGCCGCGCCAGTTCCCGGGCCAGAAGTACCTCGTCTGCAACTCGGACGAAGGCGAACCCGGCACCTGCAAGGACCGCGACATCCTGATGTTCAACCCGCACATCGTGATCGAAGGCATGGCGATCGCCGCGCACGCGATGGGCATCAGCGTCGGCTACAACTACATCCACGGCGAAATATTCGAGGCCTACGACCGCTTCGAGGAGGCGCTCGAGGAAGCGCGCGCGGGCGGCTACCTCGGCAACGACATTCTCGGCAGCGGCTTCAACTTCCAGCTGCACGCGGCGCACGGCTTCGGCGCCTACATCTGCGGCGAGGAGACGGCGCTGCTCGAGTCGCTCGAAGGCAAGAAGGGCCAGCCGCGCTTCAAGCCGCCGTTCCCGGCGAGCTACGGCCTGTACGGCAAGCCGACGACGATCAACAACACCGAGACCTTCGCCGCGGTGCCGTGGATCATCCGCAACGGCGGCGAGGCCTATCTCGCGATCGGCAAGCCCAACAACGGCGGCACGAAGATCTTCTCCGTCGTCGGCGACGTGCAGCGCCCGGGGAACTACGAGATCCCGATGGGCACGCCGTTTTCGAAGCTGCTCGAACTCGCCGGCGGCGTGCGCGCGGGCCGCCAGCTCAAGGCCGTGATCCCGGGCGGTTCGTCGGCGCCGGTGCTGACGGCGCAGGTGATGATGGACACGACGATGGACTACGACGCCATCGCCAAGGCCGGCTCGATGCTCGGCTCGGGCGCGGTGATCGTGATGGACGATTCGCGCTGCATGGTGGCTAGCCTGCTGCGCCTGTCCTACTTCTACATGCACGAAAGCTGCGGCCAGTGCACGCCGTGCCGCGAGGGCACCGGCTGGTTGTGGCGCGTCGTCGAGCGCATCGAGCACGGGCAGGGCCGGATGGAGGACATCGAGCTGCTCGACTCGGTCGCCAACGACATCCTCGGCCGCACGATCTGCGCGCTCGGCGACGCGGCGGCGATGCCGGTGCGGGCGATGATCAAGAACTTCCGCGACGAGTTCGTCCATCACATCGAGCACAAGCGCTGCCTGGTGGGGCCGGGCGCGGCGCACGCTCCCAGCGCTGCCGCCTCCCACCGCGGGTCGGAGCAGACCGAGGCGCAGGGCGCCTGAAGCCATGATTGAAATCGAACTCGACGGCAAGAAGGTGGAAGTGCCCGAGGGCAGCATGGTGATGCATGCGGCCGACGCCGCCGGCACCTACATCCCGCACTTCTGCTATCACAAGAAACTCTCGATCGCGGCCAACTGCCGCATGTGCCTGGTCGACATCGAGAAGGCCCCGAAGCCGATGCCGGCCTGCGCGACGCCGGTCACGCAGGGCATGATCGTCCGCACCAAGAGCGAGAAGGCGCTGAAGGCGCAAAAGAGCGTGATGGAGTTCCTGCTCATCAACCATCCGCTCGACTGCCCGATCTGCGACCAGGGCGGCGAGTGCCAGTTGCAGGATCTCGCCGTCGGCTACGGCAAGTCGGCCTCGCGCTACACCGAGGAGAAGCGCGTCGTCTTCCACAAGGACGTCGGGCCGCTGATCTCGATGGAGGAGATGACGCGCTGCATCCACTGCACGCGCTGCATCCGCTTCGGGCAGGAGATCGGCGGCGTGATGGAGCTCGGCATGATCCATCGCGGCGAGCACTCCGAGATCACGACGATCGCGGGCGACACGATCGACTCCGAGCTGTCGGGCAACATGATCGACATCTGCCCGGTCGGCGCGCTCACGAGCAAGCCCTTCCGCTACAGCGCGCGCACCTGGGAGCTCTCGCGCCGCAAGTCGATCAGCCCGCACGACAGCACCGGCGCCAACCTCGTCGTGCAGGTCAAGTCGCACAAGGTGATGCGCGTCGTGCCGTTCGAGAACGAAGCCGTCAACGAGTGCTGGATCGCCGACCGCGACCGCTTCTCCTACGAGGCACTCGACAGCGAAGACCGGCTCACCGCGCCGATGATCAAGCACGGCGGCGAGTGGAAGACGGTCGACTGGACGACGGCGCTCGAATACGTCGCGCGCGGCGTCAAGCAGATCGTCGCCTCGCACGGCGCGCAGGCGGTCGGCGCGCTCGCGTCGCCGCAGCGCACGGTCGAGGAACTGCATCTGCTCGCGCAACTCGTGCGCGGCCTGGGCAGCGACAACATCGATCACCGCCTGCGCCATGCCGACTTCACGAACGCGGCGCCGGACCGCGGCGCGCGCTGGCTCGGCATGCCGATCGCGGCCTTGTCGAAGCTGCAGCGCGTGCTCGTCATCGGCTCCTTCCTGCGCAAGGACCATCCCCTCTTCGCGCAGCGCATCCGCCAGGCGACGCGCCACGGCGCGCAGGTGTTCGCGTTGCACGCACTCGACGACGACTGGCTGATGCCCGTCAGCGCGCGCATCAACGCCGCGCCGAGCGCATGGCCGCGTGCGCTGGCCGACATCTGCACCGCCGTCGCGCAGGCCAAGGGTGTTGCCGCGCCGGCCCAGGGCGAGGCGACGGCCGAGGCGCAGGCGATCGCGAGCGGCCTGCTCTCGGGTGAACGCAAGGCGGTGCTGCTGGGCAACGCTGCCGCGCAGCATCCGCAGGCATCTGCGCTGCTCGCGCTGGCCGAATGGCTCGGCGCGCAGACGGGCGCGGCCGTCGGCTATCTTGGCGAATCGGGCAACAGCGTCGGCGCGCAGCTCGTCGGCGCCCAGCCGCAGGGCGAGGGGCTCGACGCCGGCCGCATGTGTGCGCCGCAGGGTGGGCTCAAGGCGGTGATGCTTTTCGACGTCGAGCCGACGCTCGACGTGGCCGACCCCGCTGCCGCGCGCGCCGCGCTCGCCGGCGCCGACATGGTCGTCGCGCTGAGCGCATTCCGCTCCGCCGGCGCCGAGGTCGCCGACGTCATGCTGCCGATCGCGCCGTTCACCGAGACGTCGGGCACCTTCGTCAACGCCGAGGGCCGCGTGCAGGGCTTCCACGGCGTCGTCAGGCCGCTCGGCGAGACACGCCCGGGCTGGAAGGTGCTGCGCGTGCTCGGCAACCTGCTCGAACTTCCCGGCTTCGACTTCGAAACCTCGGAGGACGTGCGCGCCGCCGCGATCGGCGGCATCGATGTCGCTGCGCGTCTCGACAACCGCGCGGGTGTCGGTGCAGGTGCTGGTGCGGGTGCCGGTGCCGCCGCATCGGCGTCCGCGGCGCAGGGCGCGCTCGAGCGCATCGCCGATGTGCCGATCTACTCGACCGACCCGCTCGTGCGGCGCGCGCTGTCGCTGCTGCTCACGCGCGACGCGCTGCCGCCGGTGGTCGGCCTGCCGTCGGCGCTCTGGGAGCGCCTGGCGTTGAAGGCGGGCGATGAGGTCCGCGTCTCGCAGGGCGAGTCCTCGGTGCAGTTGCCGGCGCGGCTCGATGCGACGCTTGCCGCCAACGCGGTGCGCGTCGCCGCCGGTCACGCCGTGACGGCGGGGCTCGGCGCCATGTTCGGTGCGATCCACGTCGAGAAGGCCTGAGCATGCTCGACACCTTTACCACCTACGGCAGTTCGCTCCTCGGCGGCTTCTGGGCGCCGGTCTGGGCGCTGATCAAGATCGTCGCGCTCGTCGTGCCGCTGATGGTCTGCGTCGCCTACCTCACGCTCTGGGAACGCAAGGGCATCGGCTGGACGCAGGTCCGCCCGGGCCCGAACCGGGTCGGCCCCTACGGGCTGCTGACGCCGATCGCCGATGCGGTCAAGCTGATCTTCAAGGAGATCATCCTGCCCTCGGCGGCGAACCGCCCGCTCTTCCTGCTCGGGCCGGTGATGACGATCATGCCGGCGCTCGTCGCCTGGGTCGTGATCCCGTTCGGCCCCGAGGTTGCGCTCGCGAACATCAACGCCGGCCTGCTGCTGCTGCTCGCGGTCACGTCGATGGAGATCTACGGCGTCATCATCGCCGGCTGGGCGTCGAACTCGAAGTACGCCTTCCTCGGTGCGCTGCGCGCCGCGGCGCAGATGGTGAGCTACGAGATCGCGATGGGCTTCGCGCTCGTCGTCGTGCTGATGGTCAGCGGCAGCATGAACATGACCGAGATCGTGCTCGGCCAGGATCGCGGCTACTTCGCCGATCTGGGGTTGAACTTCCTGTCGTGGAACTGGCTGCCGCTGCTGCCGATCTTCGTCGTCTACTTCATCTCGGGCCTGGCGGAGACGAACCGTCACCCGTTCGACGTCGTCGAAGGCGAGTCCGAGATCGTCGCCGGCCACATGATCGAGTACTCGGGCATGGCGTTCGCGATGTTCTTCCTCGCCGAATACGCGAACATGATCCTGGTCTCGATCATCGCCGTGACGCTCTTCCTCGGCGGCTGGCTGTCGCCGATCGACAGCGCGCTGTTCAACTGGATTCCGGGCTGGATCTGGCTCGGCATCAAGACATTCGTCGTCGTCACGATGTTCCTGTGGGTGCGTGCCACGTTTCCGCGCTTCCGCTACGACCAGATCATGCGCCTCGGCTGGAAGGTCTTCATCCCGATCACGCTCGTCTGGCTCGTCGTCGTCGGCCTGTGGATCCAGTCGCCCTGGAACATCTGGAAGTGAGCCCGCCAATGTCTGCCGTTGCCTCCATCAAGAAGGTGTTGTCGAGTCTGATGCTCGCCGAGCTCTTCAAGGGCCTGGCGGTCACGGGCCGGCACTTCCTTTCGCCCCACATCACGGTGCAGTTTCCCGAAGAGAAGACGCCGCTCAGCCCGCGCTTTCGCGGCCTGCACGCGCTGCGCCGCTACGACAACGGCGAAGAGCGCTGCATCGCCTGCAAGCTGTGCGAGGCGGTCTGCCCGGCGCTCGCGATCACGATCGAATCCGACGTGCGCGCCGACGGCACGCGCCGCACGACGCGCTACGACATCGACCTGACGAAATGCATCTTCTGCGGCTTCTGCGAGGAGAGCTGCCCGGTCGATTCGATCGTCGAGACGCACATCTTCGAATACCACGGCGAGAAGCGCGGCGACCTCTATTTCACGAAGGACATGCTGCTCGCCGTCGGCGACCGCTACGAGCGCGAGATCGCCGCGAACCGGGAGGCTGACGCGAAATACCGCTGACGGCGCGCGGCTTCGGCCGCCTGCGGCAGCGACTCGACCCAGAGACCGCGCAAGCACGACATGACGACTACCACTGCACTCTTCTACGCCTTCTCGGCCGTGCTGCTGTTCGCGGCATTTCGCGTCATCACGGCGCGCACGCCGGTCTATGCGGCGCTCTACCTCGTGCTCGCATTCTTCACCGCGGCCTGCGTGTGGATGCTGCTGAAGGCCGAGTTCCTCGCGATCGCGCTCGTGCTCGTCTACGTGGGCGCGGTGATGGTGCTGTTCCTGTTCGTCGTCATGATGCTCGACATCAATGTCGATGCGCTGCGCGTCGGCTTCTGGCGCCACTTCCCGCTCGCCGCGATCATCGGCGTCGTCATCGCGCTCGAAATGGCCGCGGTGCTGATCGGCGGCTTCGACCTCGCCGAAGCGCCGGCCGCGACGGCGCAGGCGATCCAGCTCGGCAACACCAAGCTGCTCGGCATCGAGATGTACACGCACTACCTCTATCCGCTTGAGGTGGCTGCGGTG
This sequence comes from Rhizobacter sp., assembly GCA_023954175.1. Taxonomy (GTDB): domain Bacteria; phylum Pseudomonadota; class Gammaproteobacteria; order Burkholderiales; family Burkholderiaceae_C; genus CAIKUF01. Next base: position 22,830 of record JAMLIM010000005.1, on the reverse strand, counting down.
CTGCTGCTGGTGGCGATCATCGCCGCGATCGCGCTGACGATCCGCAGCCGCAAGGACAGCAAGTTCCAGCGCCCCGACCAGCAGGTGCTGGTGAAGAAGGCCGATCGCCTGCGCATCGTGCAGATCGCGCCGACGGTGCAGGCGCCGCCCGCCGCGCCGACGCCGGGAGCGCAGCCATGAGCGGCATCGGTCCGGTCACGCTCGGCCATTTCCTGTCGCTCGGCGCGATGCTGTTCGCACTGTCGGTGATCGGCATCTTCCTCAATCGCAAGAACCTGATCGTGCTGCTGATGGCGATCGAGCTGATGCTGCTCGCCGTCAACACCAACTTCATCGCCTTTTCGCACTTTCTCGGCCAGATGGACGGGCAGGTGTTCGTCTTCTTCATCCTGACCGTCGCCGCGGCCGAGGCGGCCATCGGCCTCGCGATCCTCGTCGTGCTGTTCCGCAACCGCGACACGATCAACGTCGAGGATCTCGACGAGCTCAAGGGCTGAACCGATGACTGCGCAGCTCTCCCAGACCACCCTGCTCGTCATCGCGCTGGCGCCGCTGGTCGGCGCCGTGATCGCCGGCACGACCGGCCGGCGCATCGGTCGTGCCAACTCGCACCGGGTGACGACGCTCGGCGTGCTGATCTCGTTCGCGCTGTCGGTGCTCGTGCTCAAGGACGTCGTGCAGGACGGTGCGCGCTTCAACGCGACCGTCTACGAGTGGATGAACATCGGCGGCCTGAAGATGGAGGTCGGCTTCCTGATCGACGGCCTGTCAGCGCTGATGATGGTCGTCGTCACCTTCGTCTCGCTGATGGTGCACATCTACACCATCGGCTACATGGCCGACGACGAGACCTCGCCGGGCGGCTACCAGCGCTTCTTCAGCTACATCTCGCTGTTCACCTTCAGCATGTTGATGCTCGTGATGAGCAACAACTTCATGCAGCTGTTCTTCGGCTGGGAGGCCGTGGGCCTCGTGTCCTACCTGTTGATCGGCTACTACTACGCCAAGCCGTCGGCGATCTTCGCCAACATGAAGGCCTTCATCGTCAACCGCATCGGGGACTTCGGCTTCATCCTCGGCATCGGCCTGATCGTTGCCTTCGCCGGCACGCTCAACTACGGCGAAGCCTTCGCCAAGGGCAACGAGCTGGCGGCGCTCAGCTTCGCGAATCCGTTCGGCGGCGAAGCCTGGATGCTGATCACCGTGACCTGCATCTGCCTCTTCGTCGGCGCGATGGGCAAGAGCGCGCAGGTGCCGCTGCACGTCTGGCTGCCCGATTCGATGGAAGGCCCGACGCCGATCTCGGCGCTGATCCACGCGGCGACGATGGTGACGGCCGGCATCTTCATGGTCGCGCGCATGTCGCCGCTGTTCGAGCTGTCCGACACGGCGCTGTCGTTCATGCTCGTGATCGGCGCGACGACGGCGCTCTTCATGGGCCTGCTCGGCATCGTCCAGAACGACATCAAGCGCGTCGTCGCCTATTCGACGCTGTCGCAGCTCGGCTACATGACGGTTGCGCTCGGCGCGTCGGCGTATTCGGTCGGCATCTTTCACCTGATGACGCATGCGGCCTTCAAGGCGCTGCTCTTCCTCGGCGCGGGCTCGGTCATCATCGGCATGCACCACGACCAGGACATCCGCAACATGGGCGGCCTGCGCAAGTACATGCCGATCACGTGGATCACGTTCCTGCTGGGCACGCTCGCGCTCGTCGCGACACCGTTCTTCTCGGGCTTCTACTCGAAGGACACGATCATCGAGGCGGTTGCCCTGAGCCACATCGCGGGCTCCGGCTATGCCCACTTCGCCGTGGTCGCGAGCGTGTTCGTCACCGCGCTCTACTCGTTCCGCGTCTACTTCCTCGTCTTCCACGGCAACGAGCGCTTCCACCACAAGCCCCATCCGGCCCCTGACGACCACGACCACGGGCATGGCCATGCGCCGCATGAGTCGCCGTGGGTCGTGACGCTGCCGCTCGTGCTGCTGGCGATTCCGTCGGTCGTGATCGGCTACTTCACGATCGGCCCGATGCTCTACGGCAGCTTCTTCGCCGATGCGATCCATGTCGACGCGGCGCGCCACGGTGCGATGCACGAGCTCGGCGCCGAGTTCCACGGCCCCTGGGCGATGGCGCTGCACAGCCTGACGACGCTGCCGTTCTGGCTCGCGCTCGCGGGTTTCGCGACGGCCTGGCTGTGCTACATCGCGCGGCCCGACATCCCGGCCGCGATCAAGGCGCGCACCGTCTTCATCAACCGCGTGCTCGACAACAAGTACTACGCCGACTGGTTCAACGAGAACGTCATCGCCGCCGGCTCGCGCTTCCTGGGCCGCGGGCTGTGGCACGGCGCGGACATGGGGTTGATCGACGGCACGCTCGTCAACGGCTCGGCACGCGCCGTCGGCGCCGTCGCGGGCGTGGTGCGCCGCGTGCAGTCGGGCTACCTCTACTGGTATGCGCTCGTCATGATCCTGGGCCTGATCGGCTTCATGACATGGCAGCTGTGGCCCTTCCTCGGCGCCTTGCTCGCACGCTGATGCGGTCGCAGGCACGCTTCACTCGCAGTCCCATGGCCCTCGAAGGCGCCAGGGGCCGTCCTTTGCGGGCGCCGAGGACACGGAGAACTAGAACATGGGTTTGTTGAGTCTCGCCATCTGGGTGCCGATCGTGTCGGGCGCGCTGTTGTTCGCGCTCGGCAGGGACGCGCAGGCGACGGCCGTTCGCTGGATCGCGCTCTTCGCGGCGCTCGCCGGCTTGCTCGTCACGCTGCCGCTCATCTCGCGCTTCGACGCCACGACCCCGGCGATGCAGTTCCAGGAGAACTTCACCTGGATCGAGCGCCTGAACATGCACTACCACCTTGGTGTGGACGGCATCTCGGTCTGGTTCGTGCTGCTGACGGCGTTCATCACGGTCGTCATCGTGATCGCCGGCTGGGAGTCGATCACCGACCGCGTGGCGCAGTACATGGCGTCGTTCCTGATCCTGTCGGGGCTGATGATCGGCGTCTTCACGGCGCTCGACGGCATGCTGTTCTATGTCTTCTTCGAGGCGACGCTGATCCCGATGTACATCATCGTCGGCGTCTGGGGCGGGCCGAACCGCATCTTCGCCGCGTTCAAGTTCTTCCTCTACACGTTCGCCGGCTCGCTGCTGATGCTGGTCGTGATGATCTACCTGTACTACAAGTCGGGCGGCAGTTTCGACATCCTCACCTGGCACAAGCTGCCGCTGCCGATGATGACGCAGACGCTGCTGTTCTTCGGCTTCTTCGCCGCGTTCTCGGTCAAGGTGCCGATGTGGCCGGTGCACACCTGGCTCCCGCTCGTGCACCCGGAGGCGCCGACCGGCGGCTCGGCGGTGCTGGCGGCGGTGATGCTCAAGCTCGGCGCCTACGGCTTCGTGCGCTTCTCGCTGCCGATCGCGCCCGACGCGTCGCACGAATGGGCCTGGCTGATGATCACGCTGTCGCTGATCGCGGTCATCTACATCGGCTTCGTCGCGATCGTGCAGAAGGACATGAAGGTGCTGATCGCCTACTCGAGCATCGCGCACATGGGTTTCGTCACGCTCGGCTTCTTCATCTTCAGCGAGCTCGGCGTCGCCGGCGGCCTCGTGCAGATGATCTCGCACGGCTTCATCTCGGCGGCGATGTTCCTTTGCATCGGCGTGCTCTACGACCGCATGCACACGCACGAGATCGCGCGCTTCGGCGGCGTCGTCAACACGATGCCGACCTTCACCGCGTTCATCATCTTCTTCGCGATGGCCAACGTCGGCCTGCCCGGCACGGCCGGCTTCGTCGCCGAGTGGATGGTGATCCTCGGGGCGGTCAAGTTCAACTTCTGGATCGGCCTGCTGGCGGCGTTCTCGCTCTTCCTTGGCGCGTCGTACACCTTGTGGATGGTCAAGCGGGTGTACTTCGGCGCGATCGGGAACGACGAGGTGCGCGCGCTCAAAGACATCAACGGGCGCGAGTTGCTGGTGCTCGGGCTGCTCGCCGCCGCCGTGCTCTGGATGGGCCTGTACCCGAAGCCGTTCACCGACGTGATGCAGAGCTCGGTCACCGAGCTGCTGCGGCACGTGGCCGTGTCCAAGCTGAATTGAACAAGGTCCGCTGACACATGAACTGGCTTTCCATCTATCCAGAGATCGTCCTCCTGACGATGGCGTGCGTCGTGACGCTGCTCGACCTGTTCGTCACCGATCCGGCGCACAAGCCGACGTATGTCGTGACGCAGCTGACGCTCGCGGTCGTCGCCGCGATGCACTTTGCCGACTTCAACGCCGGCCTGACCGTCTACGGCATGGATCGCATGGTCGTCTCCGATCCGCTCGGTCATCTGCTCGGCTTCTTCGCCTGCCTGGCGGTGATGGCGGTGCTCGTCTATTCGCGCGCCTACGCCGCGCAGCGCGAGATCCTCAACGGCGAGTTCTTCAGCCTGACGCTGTTCTCGCTGCTCGGCATCCTCGTGATGCTGTCGGCGAACAACTTCCTCGTCATCTACCTCGGCCTCGAACTGATGTCGCTCAGCCTCTACGCGCTCGTTGCGCTGCGGCGCGACCATCCGCAGTCGACCGAGGCGGCGATGAAGTTCTTCGTGCTCGGCGCGCTCGCCAGCGGCTTCCTGCTCTACGGCCTGTCGATGATGTACGGTGCGACCGGCTCGCTCGACATCCCCGAGGTCTTCAAGGTGATCGCGACCGGCCAGGTCAACAAGACGGTGCTCGCCTTCGGGCTCGTGTTCATCGTCTCCGGCCTCGCCTTCAAGCTCAGCGCGGTGCCGTTTCACATGTGGGTGCCCGATGTCTACGACGGCGCGCCGACGGCCGTCACGCTGCTCATCGGGTGCGCGCCCGAGTTCGCCGCCTTCGCGATCACCTTCCGCCTGCTCGTCGAGGGGCTGTCGGGGCTTGCGGTCGACTGGCAGCAGATGCTGATCGTGCTCTCCGTCGGCTCGATGGCGCTCGGCAACCTGGCGGCGATCGCGCAGCGCAGCATCAAGCGCATGCTGGCCTATTCGGCGATCGCGCACATGGGCTTCATGCTGCTCGGCTTCACGCCGACGGTGGTCGCCGACAACACCTATTCGGCCGCCAACGGCTACAGCTCGGCGTTGTTCTACGTCATCGTCTACGTCTTCACGACGCTCGGCGCCTTCGCCACGATCATGCTGCTCGCGCGGCGCGGCTTCGAGGCCGACCGGATCGAGGACTTCAAGGGCCTGTCGCGGCGCTGCCCCTGGTGCGCGGGCGTGATGGCGCTGTTCATGTTCTCGCTTGCCGGCGTGCCGCCGACGGTGGGCTTCTACGCCAAGCTGGCGGTGCTGCAGTCGATCGTGACGACGAACCAGCCGGGCTACATCGCGCTGGCGGTCGTCGCGGTGCTGCTGTCGCTCGTCGGCGCCTTCTACTACATCCGCATCGTCAAGGTCATGTACTTCGACGAGCCGACCGATCGCTCGCCGATCGTCGCCGGTGGCGACGTGCGCGCGCTGCTCTCGCTCAACGGCGCGGCGATCCTGCTGTTCGGCATCCTGCCGGGCGGCCTGATGGCGCTGTGCTCGCAGGCGATTCTGCGGGCGCTGGCAAGTTGACGCAGACGCCGCCGCTCGAGCCGATCGACCCGGCGGCGGATCCCCAGCTCGTCGAACGCGGCGTCGGTGGGGCCCAGGTCTATCGCGGGCGCTTCCTCGACGTGCGCTGCGACATCGTCCGGCTGCCCGACGGCGCGTCCGCCTCCCGCGAGTACATCGTCCATCCGGGCGCGGTGATGGTCGTGCCCTTGCTCGACGACGGGCGGCTCGTCGTCGAACGCCAGTACCGCTACCCGATGGGCCGTGCGATGCTCGAGTTCCCGGCCGGCAAGCTCGAGCGCGGCGAGCCGCCCTTCGAGTGCGCCGTGCGCGAGCTGGTCGAGGAGACCGGCTACCACGCGCGCGAGTGGGCGCGGGCCGGCGTCACGCACAACGCGATCGCCTACTCGACCGAAACGATCGAGGTGTGGTTCGCGCGCGGCCTGACCGCGGGGCCGCAACACCTCGACGCCGGCGAATTCGTCGACGTCGCGACGGCGAGCGAAGGCGAGCTCAATGCGATGGTGCAAAGCGGTGAACTGACCGACGCCAAGACGCTCATCGGCCTGCTCTGGCTCGCCCGCTGGCGCGAAGGGCGCTGGCCGCTGGCCTGGCGCGCCGTGTCCTGAACCGCGCGCGGATAATGCGGTCATGAAGGTTCTCGACCTGCGTTGCGCGCAAGACCACCGTTTCGAGGGCTGGTTTGCGTCGGACGAGGACGAGGCCTCGCAGCGCGCACGCGGCTTGCTTGCCTGCCCGTTGTGTGGTGACGCCGACGTGCAGAAGCTGCCGAGCGCGCCACGCCTGAATCTGTCTTCGGCGCGTGCGGCTGAGACCACCTCGGTCACGCACGCGCTGCCGGCGCCGGACGATCCGCAGGCCATGTGGCTGCGCGCGATGCGCAAGCTGATGGCAAACACCGAAGACGTCGGTGTGCGCTTTCCGGAGGAGGCGCGCCGGATCCACTACGGCGAGGTGCCGGTGCGCGGCATCCGCGGCCAGGCGTCTGCGGACGACGCCAAGGCGCTTGCCGACGAAGGCATCGAGGTCATGGCGCTGCCGGTGCCCGACGCGCTGAAGGGGCCGGTCCAGTAGTCGATCGCGGGGCGCGCGTCGCGCGCGTCGCTATGCCGCCGGCCGCGGTGCCTTCGGCAGCCAGGCGAAGCCGAGTGCGCCGACCGTGAGCAGGGCGGCGATCGTGAGCAGCACCGCGGTGTAGATGTCGGCGCCAAATGGCTTGGCCGTGCTCGCGACGAAGCCGGTGAACCACTGCATCAGCGCGACGCCCATGAACATCGACATCGTGAAGAGCCCGAGCGCGCGGCCGACCAGATGGCTCGGGTACGACGCGCGCACCTCCGAGTACTGCAGGATCATGTAGCCCGACAGCAGGCCGATCGCGAGCATCATCACGACGTCGAATGCCGCCACCTGCACCAGCGCGAGCGAGACGAAGCCGGCCACCATCAGCAGCGTGTAGCCGACGAGCCAGCGCCGGCGCGCGTCGCCGCCGGGATCGAAGCGCCCGAAGAGCGCCGGGCCGATCAGCGACACCGCCGACACGGCGAGCGCCACGTTGCCGGCCTGCACCAGGCTGAAGCCATGCCGCTCGATCAGGAGCGGCCCCAGCCAGAGGCCGCGCAGCGAGATGAACGAGGCGTAGCAGACGAATGACAGCGCGATGATGCCCAGCGTATGCGGCAGGCGAAAGAGCGACACGAAGGTCAGCATCGCCTGGCCGAACGACTCGCGCGGCACGCTCCGCGCGGCGCCGCCTGCCTTGAAATCGGGCTCATGGACGCGCCATGCGATGAGCGCCCAGGCGGCGGCCGAACAGCCGGCCAGCACCCAGAAGCCCATGCGCCACGATGTGGCCTCCACCAGCCACGCGAGCGGCGTGCCGGTGGCCAGCATGCCGATGCCGCCCAGGCTCATCACCGCGCCCGAGAGCGCGGTGAAGCGCTGCGCCGGGAAGTTGCGCGCGACGAACACGGTGCAGACGAGGAACGCCGGCGCGCAGCCGATACCGATCAGCACCTGGCCCAGCACCAGTGGGCCGAAGCTCGGCGCGAGCGCCGACAGCACGGCGCCGGCAATGGCGAGCGGGAACCCCATCAGCACCGTCCAGCGCACGCCATGCAGGTCGATGCCGATGCCGACGAAGAGCTGCATCGCGCCGAACGCGAAGTGGAACGCTCCGGCGAACGTGCCGAGCTGCTGCGGCGAGAGCTGGAACTCGGCCTGCAGCGGTGCGGCGAGGATCGCGGCGACGGTGCGAAAGGCCTGGCTCATCGCGAACGCCGCCGTCAGCGCCCACAGCATCGCCCAGGGCAGGGCGGGTCGGGGTGCCGTCGGGTCGGTGGATGTCATGCGTAATGCGTGCTGCAGGGCGCGCGACAAGCTCGTGCGGCGCAGCGCGCGGCTACAGCACCCGCCCGGGATTCATGCGGCCGTCGGGGTCGAGCGCGGTCTTGATCGCGCGCATCAGATCGAGCGCAAGCGGTTGCTTGCGCCGCACCAGCTCTTCACGCCTGAGCGCGCCGATGCCGTGCTCGGCCGAGATCGAGCCGCCATGCGCCAGCACCGCGTCGTAGACGATCGTGTTGACCGCCGCTTCGTGCTCCCGCAGGAAGTCCGCGGCTGCGACACCCAGCGGCGCCTGCACGTTGTAGTGCAGATTGCCGTCGCCGAGGTGGCCGAAGTCGACCAGCCGCACGCCCGGGAACGCGCGCAGCAGCGCGGCATCGGTCGCGGCGACGAAGGCCGGGATGCGCGACACCGGCAGCGCGATGTCGTGCTTGACGTTCGGCCCTTCCTCGGCCTGCGCGAGCGGAATCGACTCGCGCAGGTGCCACATCGCGTGCGATTGGGCGACGCTCTCGGCAACCGCGGCGTCGGCGACGCAGCCGCGGTCGATCGCGGCCTCCAGCAAGCCTTCGAACAGCGCGCGGGCATGCGCTTCGCTCTCGTTGTCCGATTGCTCGAGCAGCACCGTCCACGGCGCGGCGGCGTTGGGCGCAAGCGGCCGGCGCAACTGCGGGAAGTGCTGGCCGACGAGCGCGAGCGCGAATTCGCCCATCACCTCGAAGCCGGTCAGCCCTGCGCCCAGGCGCGCGCGCGCCAGCTCGAGCAGCGCAACCGCATCGGCGAGCGACGCGCACGACGCGAGGGCCGTCGTCACCGCCGCCGGCCGCGGCCAGAGCTTGAGCGTGGCCGCGGTGATCACGCCGAGCGTTCCCTCGCTGCCGATGTAGAGATCGCGCAGCGCGTAGCCGGTGTTGTCCTTGCGCAGGCCCGACAGGCCGTGCCAGATCTGGCCGTCGGGCGTCACCACTTCGAGGCCGAGGCACAGCTCGCGCGCATTGCCGAAGCGCAGCACCTGCGTGCCGCCGGCGTTCGTCGCCAGATTGCCGCCGATCGTGCAACTGCCCTCGGCGGCAAGGCTGAGCGGGAACAGCAGGCCTTGCGCCGCTGCGGCCTCCTGCACCGTCTGCAGCACGCAGCCGGCCTCGGCGGTGAGCGTCAGGTTCGCGCCGTCGATCTCGCGAATGCGGTTCAGCCGCGCCAGGCTCAGCAGCACCTGCGTGCCGCTCGCGTCCGGCACCGAGGCGCCGACGAGCCCGGTGTTGCCGCCTTGCGGCACGACGCCGGCGCCGTGCGCGGCGCAGGCGCGCAGCACGGCGGCCACCTCGGCCGTACTGCCCGGCCGCGCGACGGCGAGCGCGCGGCCGCGGTAGCGCTTGCGCCAATCCACCTCCCACGCCGACAGGTCGCCCGCGGTCAGCACCTGCGTCTCGCCGAGCGCGGCCCGAAGCGCCTGCACGAGCGGTGTCATGCGGTGCCCCGCGCTGCCGCGGCCTGGCCGAGCCGCCAGCGCACATGCACGACGCAGGCGCCGAACAAGGCGAGCGTGAGCGCGATCTCGACGAGCGCGAGGGTCGCGCCGGGCCCGCGGTCGCTCACCGCACGCACCACGCCTTCGATGAAATACGGCCAGACGAAGAGCGTCACCCAGCGGTAGGTGTAGAGCCGGTTGCGCAGCAGGCCGGCGAGCGGAATGAAGAGCGGCACGACCTTGAGCGCGAGCCAGCCGCTGCCGGTCGGCGCCAGCCAGAGCTCCCACCCGAGGCCGAGCGCGATCAAGCCCGCGATGCTGCCGACCGCGATCGCGCGCGTCCAGGCGACGACGGGCGGCAAGCTCGCAGGCAGGGCGGTCGCAGGGGTCGGGCTCGACATCGCTGGCTATCATGCCAGCAATGAACCGCGAGTCCCTCCAGCCCACGCCAAGCGAGGAGGTCTCGCGCGCGCTCCAGGCATTGCAGAACTGGCCCTGGCTCGAGACCGTCAAGACCCTGCGCCAGCGCTTCCGCGAGGACCGCCTCGGCCTGACCGCGAGCAGCCTGACCTTCACGACCATCATGGCGCTCGTGCCGCTGGTCACGGTCATGCTCGCGGTGTTCAGCGCGTTTCCGATGTTCGGCAGTTTCCAGGACGCCCTGCAGCAGTACTTCCTGCAGGCACTCGTGCCGGCGAGCATCGCGCAACCGGTGATGCAGGGCCTGACGGGCTTTGCCGCGCAGTCGACCAAGATCGGCAGCCTGGGCCTCGTCGTGCTCGTGATCACCGCGCTCGCGCTGATGGCGACGATCGACCGTGCACTCAACGCGATCTGGCGCGTGCGCCGCATGCGATCGCTGGGGCGCCGCGTGCTCGTCTATTGGTCGGCCACCACGCTGTTGCCGCTGGCCGCCGGGTTCAGCCTGAGCGCGGCGTCGTACGCGATCTCCGTGTCGCGCGGCCTCATGGTGCAGGGCAAGGGCGGCGTCAGCTGGCCGTTCGAGCTGCTCGCCTTTGCGCTGCTGGCGGCGACGATGACGGCGATGTTCCGCTACGTGCCGAACACGCACGTGCGTTGGCGCCACGCGCTCGCCGGCGGCCTGTTCGTTGCGATCGCCTTCGAGGGCGCCAAGCGTGCGCTCGCCTGGTACCTGCTGCGCGTGCCGAGCTACTCGCTCGTCTACGGCGCCTTCGCGACGGTGCCGATCTTCCTGCTGTGGACCTACATGAGCTGGCTGATCGTGCTGTTCGGCGCCGTGATCGCCGCCTATGCGCCGAGCCTGCAGTCGCGCATGCGTCCGCTGAGCGAGTCGCCCGGCGCGCGCTTCGGCCTCGCGGTGGCGATGCTGCGCGAGCTGATCGACACCCGCGGCAAGCCGGAGCGCGGCCTGAGTGCCGAGCAGTTGTGGACGAGGCTGCACATCGACCCGCTGCATGTCGAGCCGCTGCTCGACGCGCTCGTCGAACTCGACTGGGTCGGCCGGCTCGATGAACCAGCCGGTGCGCGCTATGTGCTGCTGTGCGATCCGGTGACGACGCCGGCGCGACCCCTGCTCTCGCTGCTGCTGCTGAGCGCGTCGCCGGCGATCGAAGGCTTCTGGCGGCGCGTCGATTTCGATGCCCTGACGCTGGCCGACGTCGTCGCGCGCTGAGGCGCGCGGGCGATCAGCCGAGCGCCTCGCTGCGCAACAGCGAATACAGCAGCGCGTCGCGCGGATGGCCGCGGTGCAGCACGAAACCACGCAGCGTTCCCTCGAGCTGGAAGCCGCACTTCAGCGCGAGCCGCTTCGACGCCTCGTTGCCGGGCTGGGTCACGATCTGCAGGCGGTTGATCTTGTGGCGCTCGAACAGGTAGCGCACGGTCAGGCGCAGGGCTTCCGTCATCAGGCCGGTGTTGCGCAGCGCGGGGTCGAACGACTGGTAGCCGATCTCGAAGCCATCCATGTAGTTGACCTTGAAGTACATCATGTCGCCGAGCAGGCGGTCGTCGAAGTCAGTGACGAGGAAGTGCCCGCGCTCGGGGCCGAAGAAGCCGCTCTCGTCGAACTCCTTGCGAAACGCCGTCTCCGAGCGCAGCGGCGGCGACAGGTACTCGCCCTTCAGCGCCGCGTCGTTGATCAGCAGATAGAGCGCGTCCAAGTCGGTCCGGCGGACCGTGCGCAGCGCAACGCGTTCGCCGCGGATCATCGTCAGAACGGGATGCGTCCGCGCCAGATGTCGCGGTACATCGCCCAGTCGCCGATGAAGCTGTAGAGCGGCCGCTTGAACGTCGCCGGCCGGTTCTTCTCGAACACGAAGTGACCGATCCAGGCGAAGCCATAGCCGCACAGCAGCGCGTACAGGATGTATTGCGGCCGGCCGGTGATGAAGAGCATTGCGAGGCAGACGAGCACCAGCGTCGAGCCGACGAAGTGCAGCCTGCGGCAGGTGCGGTTGCGGTGTTCGCCGAGGTAGAAGGGGTAGAACTCGGCGAAGGTCTTGAGTGAGCTCGGGTCGACGGTGGAGGGTCCGGCGGTGGCGTCGGCGGTGTTCATGGTGGCACTCCTCAGCGCAAGGCTTCGCGCACCGCATTCAACAATGCGTCGGGCGCTTCGGTCATCAGGGTATGTCCGGCGTGCAGCGTGACGACGCGCGCCTTGAGCGCGGCGGCGATGTCACGCGTCGCGCGCGGCGGCGTCATCTGGTCGCGGTCGCCGAGCACGAAGCTGACCGGGCATTGCAGCCTGGCCGCGGCCTCGAGGCCGTTCGCATAGGCGTCGCAGACGCGAAAGTCGTGCTCGAACAGATTGCGCTCGCTGCAACCGGCCTGCATGCGACGCATCAGCGCGCGGTTGCTGCCGTGCAGCCACATGCCGGGGCCGGGGAACGAGGGCTTGGCGGCGATGCTCGAATGCGAGAAGGCGTTGACCATGTCGATCGCGCGCAGCGGCGTGTCGCGCGCCGTCGTGAGCAGCGCGTCCGACACCTTCATCGGGTAGGCGGTGCCGATCATCACGAGCCGCGTCGCGCGGCTCGGCGCGCGCGCCGCGGCCTCGAGCGCGATCAGCGAGCCCATGCTGTGGCCGATGAAAGCCGCTTCGCGCGCGCCCGCCGCATCCAGCAGCGCAAGCGTCCAGTCGGCAAGCGCCTCGACGTCGGGCAGCGCCGGCCCCTCGCTGCGGCCGTGCGCCGGCTGATCGAGCGCCAGCACCGCATGGCCGTGGTGCGCGAACCAGCGCGCAAGCAGGTTCCACACGCTGTGGTCGTGCAGCGCGCCGTGGATGAAGACGATGCAGGGCAGGGCAGGGTCGAATGCCTTGCCACCGGTGTAGGCATAGGCCTTGCGGCCGTCGACGAGGAGTTCCATCACGCACCTGCCTTCGCCGTGGGCTGGGCGGGCGCCTTCTCTGCTGCCTTCTCCGCCGCCTTCAAGGCCCGCTTCAGGTCGTCGATCAGGTCGTCGACATCCTCGAGCCCGATCGACAGGCGAATCGTGCCGGGCGTGATGCCCGCCTGCGCGAGTGCCGCATCGTCCATCCGGAAGTGCGTCGTCGATGCCGGGTGGATCACGAGCGAGCGGCAGTCGCCGACGTTGGCGAGGTGCGAGAAGATCTGCAGCGCCTCGATGAAGGCCTTGCCCTGCGCGCGCGAACCCTTCAGGTCGAAGCTGAACACCGAGCCGCAGCCGCGCGGCAGGAGCTGCTTCGCAAGGGCGTGACTCGGGTGGCCTTCGAGCTCGGGGTAGCCGACGTTCGCGACCATCGGGTGTGCCGCGAGGAAGGCCACCACCTTGCGCGTGCTTTCGACGTGGCGCGCCATGCGCAGCGGCAGCGTCTCGATGCCCTGCAGGATCAGCCACGCGGTGTGCGGGCTCATGCAGGCGCCGAAGTCGCGCAGGCCTTCGCGCCGCGCGCGCAGCAGGAAGGCGCCGACGGTGCTCTCTTCGGTGAACACCATGCCGTGAAAACCGTCGTAGGGCTGCGTCAGCTCCGGGAATCGCGGCGAGCTGTCCCAGTCGAACGCGCCGCTGTCGACCAGCACGCCGCCGATCACCGTGCCGTGGCCGGAGAGGAACTTGGTCGCCGAGTGGTAGACGAGGTCCGCGCCGTGATCGAAGGGCTTCGTCAGCCAAGGTGTCGTGAAGGTCGAATCGACGAGCAGCGGCAGGCCGGCATCGTGCGCGATCGCGCTCACGGTCGGGATGTCGAGCACGTCGAGCCCGGGGTTGCCGAGCGTCTCGCCGAACAGCAGCTTCGTCTGCGGCCGGATCGCGGCGCGCCAGGCGTCGATGTCGCCCGGGCGCACGAAGGTGGTCTCGATGCCGAAACGCCTGAGCGTGAAATGCAACAGATTGTGCGAGCCGCCGTAGAGCGCGCTCGAACTGACGATGTGCGAGCCCGCGCCGGCGAGCGTCGCGATCGCGAGGTGCAGCGCGGCCTGGCCGCTCGCCGTCGCGATCGCGCCGGCGCCGCCCTCGAGCGCGGCAATGCGCTCCTCGAGCACGGCAGTCGTCGGATTCGAGATGCGGCTGTAGACGTGCCCCGAGCGCTCGAGGTTGAAGAGCGAGGCGGCGTGCTCGCTCGACTCGAACACGAACGAGGTCGTCAGGTGGATCGGCACCGCGCGCGCGCCGGTGGCCGGGTCGGGGGCGGCGCCGGCGTGCAGCGCGAGGGTGTCGAATGCGGGGTCGGATGCGCCTGCCATGATGGGTCTGCCTTGATGCGTGTGCGTGTTTTTCTGTGGCATTGTGTGCTATGTTGAGCCGTCTGCATCGAGATCGGGGGCATGTATGAAGGTCAGCGACATTCTTCGAGTCAAGGGCGGCACGCTCTTCACGGTGACGCCGGATCAGGCACTGTCCGCGGCGGTCGATACGATGGCGCAGCACGACATCGGCTCGCTGATCGTGATGGATCGCGGCGAACTCGCCGGCATCCTGACGTTCCGCGAGGTGATGCTCGCGCTCGTGGCCAAGGGCGGCAGCATCGGCGGCACGACGGTGGGCAAGGTGATGGACGACGAGCCGATCACCTGCACGCCCGAGACCGAGATCGACGAACTGCGCCGCCTGATGCTCGGCCACCATGCGCGCTACACGCCGGTGATGAGCCAGGGCATGCTGATGGGCGTGATCTCGTTCTACGACGTCGCCAAGGCGGTCGTCGATGCGCAGGACTTCGAGAACCGCATGTTGAAGGCCTACATCCGCGACTGGCCCGTCGAAGAGCCGGGCGACGAGCGCAAGGCGGCGCCGAACTGAGCGCGCTCGGCCAGCCCTAGAATCGGTTCTTCCGAACACGGCCCTCGGGCCGTGTTTTGCATTGCGGCCCGACCATGTCCAGCACCTTCGGCACCCTGTTTCGCGTCACCAACTTCGGCGAAAGCCACGGCCCGGCGATCGGCTGCGTGATCGACGGCTGCCCGCCCGGCATGGCGCTCGCCGAGGCCGACATCCAGGTCGAGCTCGACCGCCGCCGCCCCGGCACCAGCCGCCACGTGACGCAGCGCAACGAGCCCGACGCGGTCGAGATCCTGTCCGGCGTGTTCGAGGGTCGGACGACCGGGACGCCGATCGGCCTGCTGATCCGCAACACCGACCAGCGCAGCAAGGACTACGGCAACCTGCTCGACACCTTCCGCCCCGGCCACGCCGACTACACCTACTGGCGCAAATACGACCTGCGCGACCCGCGCGGCGGCGGGCGTGCCTCGGCGCGGCTGACGGCGCCGATGGTCGGCGCCGGCGCGGTCGCGCGCAAGTGGCTGCGCGAGCAGTGCGGCATCGGCTTTCGCGGCTGCATGACGGCCCTCGGCGCGATCGAGATCCCGTTCGAGGGCTGGGAGCACGTGCCGAACAACCCCTTCTTCGCCGCCAACGCGAGCGACATCGCGCGCCTCGAGGACGCGATGGACGCGCTGCGCAAGGCGGGCGACTCGGTCGGCGCGCGCATCCGCGTCGAGGCGACGAACGTGCCGCCGGGCCTGGGCGCGCCGCTCTTCGACAAGCTCGACGCCGAGATCGCCTACGCAATGATGGGCATCAACGCGGTCAAGGGCGTCGAGATCGGCGCCGGCTTCGGCTGCGTCGCCCAGCGCGGCAGCGAGCACGGCGACGAGCTGACGCCGGAAGGCTTTCGCAGCAACAACGCCGGCGGCACGCTCGGCGGCATCAGCAGCGGCCAAGACATCACCGTCAACATCGCGATCAAGCCGACGAGCTCGATCCGCATCCCGCGCGCGTCGATCGACCGCAACGGCGCACCGACCGTCGTCGAGACCTTCGGCCGCCACGACCCCTGCGTCGGCATCCGTGCGACGCCGATCGCCGAGGCGATGCTCGCCCTGGTGCTGATGGACCATGTGCTGCGCCACCGCGCGCAGTGCGGCGACGTCGCCGTCGCGACACCAGCGATTGCCGCCCAGGCGCCGCGCTGAGCGCGCTTCGCGCGAAGGCGCTAACCCAGCAACCCGAGCGCGCGGTCGAGCAGCAACGCCATCTCCTGCGGGCCATGCAGGTAGAAGCGCGCGTGGGAGGCGACTTCGGGCGCGCCGACGCGCACCGTGAGCCAATCGGGCGCCGCGGCCTCGAACACCGGCTCGTCGTTCACGTCATCCCCGGCGAAGAACGCGGCGCGGGCGCCGCTGCGGAGCATCAGCGCCCGCACCGCATCGGCCTTGTCGGGCGCGTCGGCGCCCGTCACGTTGACGACCATCTTGCCGGCAAAGACATGCAGGCTTGACTGCTGCGGCGCGAGCAGTTCTTCGATCATCGCCCGCGCCACATCGCGGTCGCGCGACAACCGGTAGTGCAGCGCGATCGACTGCCCCTTGTCCTCGACCAGCACGCCCGCCGCCGCGAACGCGTCGCCGTGCGCAGCGAGCGATGCGCGCAGCGGGTCGAGCGCGGCGCGACACTCCGACGCGGCGTGCGGGTCGGCAGCGTCCTCAGAGCCGTGATTGCCAACGACGTAGTGCGGCTTGAAGCCCAGGCGCTCACGCACGTCGTCCGCCGCGCGGCCGGTGACGATCGCGACCGGCAGGCGCGTGGCAAGTCGTTTCAGACGCATCGCCACGCCCTGCGAAATGCGGGCGTCATCCGGATGGGCAACGATATGGGCCAGCGTGCCGTCGAAGTCGAAGGCCATCAGCGGGCGAAGCTGCATCGCCGCGGCGAGGGCGGCATCGCCTTCGGGGGTGAAAAGGTGCTGCATCTTCAGGCGCTCCGACCTGATGCTGGCGAAGCATGAGGCGCGCGAAGCTTCGGCTCCAGAGTTTTCGGGTTGCGGGGGTTTGCGTTGCGCGAGCACGCACACGTCACGGGGGCCTGTGCGTGGCGCGAGGCGGCATTCGCCCTGGGTTTCAGTGCGTTGGCGTGGCATTGGTTGGTGTCCGCGAGGGGTTTCAGCGCTTTGGCTTCGGGCTGTGCGGTACCCGTGGGGGTGTTCAGCGCTTTCGCGTCGCGCCAGGCGGTGCCCGCCGGGGGCTCATGGTTGCGCGGTCGGCGCACAGCGCCGACTGCACTGCGGTTCTCGGCCAAGGGTCGCGTCGCAGAACTCGCTTCACTCACTTCGTTCGTTGCGCTCAAACAGTTGCGACGAGTCAGTTCACGAAGCGCGCTGCGCGCGCCGACCCCTGTCCTGCGATCCTCGTCGCTCCACAAATCGCCCCCGGCGGGCACCGCCTGGCGCGACGGTTCTTCTCTCGCGTAGCTCTCAATGCATGCCACCGCTGCACCAGCAAAGGCGGGCCCGGGCAGGCCACGACGCGCCTGCGGAGCGCCGAGAAGCACAGGGCTCGTGGCCGCGCGCGCAGCGCGCTTCGTAGACTGACCCGTCGCGATTGTCTGAACGGAGCGAACGCAGTGAGCGCAGTGAGTTGAGCGACGAGGCCGCGAGACCGAGCATCGCAGGGCAGTCGGCGCAACGCGCCGACCGCGGAGGTGAAGCGCCGTGGACTGCCCGGGCGCGCCTTTGCCGCGCGAACTCCCAAGTGCCCAAGGGCAGCCCACCGTGGCCCGCCCGTGCACGCCTTTGCGTGATGCACCACGCGGAAGAAGGGTGTCGTCGATACGAGATGTTTCATTCATCGCAGTCCGGTATCCAAGTTCGCGGGTCACGGCTTCAATCCGCCTGGTGCCGGCGCACGCGGGCCTCGATGCGTGCGCGCAGGCGCCAGCGGCCGGCGTCGTTGAGCATGCGTCCGGCCCAGCGGAAGACGTTGTACTCGCGCACCGTGCTGCGCAGGCTCGCCATGCGCTCACGCTGCTCGGCGAGCGGCATGGTCGCGGCGCGGTTGAGCGCGTCGGCGGTTTCCTCGACGTGGTAGGGGTTGACGATCAGCGCCTCCGCGAGCTCGCGTGCGGCACCGGCGAAGCGCGACAGGATCAGCACGCCGAGGTCGTCGTCCCGCGCCGCGACGAATTCCTTGCAGACGAGGTTCATGCCGTCGTGCAGGCTCGTCACGACGCAGATGTCCGCGGCGCGGAACAGCTCCGTCACCTCGTCGTGCTCATGGTGGAACGCGAGCAGGTGCACCGGCTGGTAGCCGGGTCTGCCGAAGCGCTCGTTGATGCGCTTGGCGACGCGTTGCACGCGGTCCTGGAAGGCGCTGTATTCGTCGAGCGCACCGCGCGTCGGCGCGGCAACCTGCACGAAGACGAAGCGGCCGATCCAGCCCGGCCACTTCTCGAGCATGCGCTCGACCGCGTTGAGGCGCTCGAGGATGCCCTTGGTGTAGTCGAACCGGTCGACGCCCACCGCGATGCAGGCATCGGCCGGCAGCGCGAGGCGCTCGCTCACGCGCCGGCGGCATTCGGCGATGCTCGGCCAGGCGGCGGCCGCCTGCTCGCTCGGCCAGGCGATCGAGATCGGGTAGCTCTCGACGAGCGTCTCCTTTTCCTGGTACGCGATCGTCGAGTGCTCATGCTCGATGCGCGCTTCGAGATAGCGGTCCACCGTCTCGATGAAGTTCTTGCAGTGGTAGCGGGTGTGGAAGCCGAGGATCGTGCTGCCGAGCATGCCCTGCAGGATTTCCCGCCGCCACGGGCAGATGCCGAACGACTCCGGGTTCGGCCAGGGGATGTGCCAGAACGTCAGCACGGTCGCCATCGGCAGCTTCTCGCGCACCATCGCCGGCAGCAGCGCGAAGTGATAGTCCTGCACCAGCACGATCGGGTCCTCGCTGCGCGCCTCGGCGACGACGGCATCGGCGAAGCGCTGGTTGACGGCGCGGTAGGCCGCCCAGTCCGACTCGCGAAACACCGGCCGCACGTGTGCCACATGGCACAGCGGCCACAGCCCCTCGTTCGCGAAGCCGTAGTAGTAGCCCTGCTCCTCCTCGGGCGTGAGCCAGACGCGGCGCAGCCAGTAATCATCGTCGCCCGGTGGCACGCGCACGCGATCGGCGCTGTCGACCACCTCGCGATCGGCGCTGCCGCTGCCGTGCGCGATCCAGGTGCCCGAGCAGGCCCGCATCACCGGCTCGACCGCGGTGACGAGGCCGCTCGCCGGGCGCTTGACGACGATGCCGTCGTCGCTGCGCTCGTGGATATAGGGCTCGCGGTTCGAGACGACGATCACCTGGTCGCCGCTCAACTGCGTGCCCAGCAGCGTGCGCAGGCGCTGCGCCGTCCACTCCGCCTGCGGGCCCTGCTGGCGGCGGAATTCATCCTCCAGGTCGCGCAGCCGCGCGCGCACATCGGCGGCGAACGGCGCCAGATCGGCCGAGGTCTGCAGCGGGCTGAGCAGCCCTTCGCCGCGCATGATCGCGCGCACGCCCTTGACCCAGCCGCGCCAGCTGAGCTGGGCGACGACGACGGTGAGCACCGCGAAGACGAGGCCGAGCACCGCAATCAGGCCGATCAGGTAGCGCCGCGAATCCTGGCTGCGCAGCTCGATGAAGCTCATGTCGTGCACCAGCACGAGGCGGCCGAGCAACGCCGGCGGGCCGGCGTCGGCGTCCTCGGCCGCGTTTGCCTGCTGCGCCGCATCGTGCGCCGCCAGGTGCCCCATGACGTCGTGCACGCCGACGTGCACCGCGCCGCCCGTCAGCGCGAGGCGGGGATCGATCTGCTCCGACAGCTCGAGCGCCGCCCGGCAGGTCAGCGTCCCCGGAAACGCGCTGGTGGCGAGCAGCAGCCGGCCGTCCGGGCTGCACAGCCCGATCGCGAACAGGCGTTCGCCCTTGACCGTGCGATCGAAGAGCGGGCGCAGGCGCTCGAGCCGCGAGGTGTCGATCGCCTCGGCGACCGAGTCGGACAGCGCATTGGCGACCAGCGTGCCGCGGCTGTTCACGTCGCGGCTGAACCAGCGCAGCGTCATGCCATCCATCAGGTGCACTGCGAGATAGGCGACGACGATGAGCGTCGCGATGAGCGGCAGCAGGAACCGCAATTGCAGGTGGAGCGTCTTGTATTTCACTTGTTGTTCTTCATGGGTTCTCGTACCAGCTTTGGCGCTGCCCTGTACAATAGATTTGTCTCAATATATAATACACGATTGTGGCCTTGCCGGCTGCATCACGAGTGGTCCGCAGGGACCGCGTTGACGCAAGGGAGGTGACATGGGGATCGGATCGGGGAACGCCGGGCGGGGCACGAAGCTTTCGGAGGAGGGCGCGCGCGTCAAGGCGCGTGGCACGGGTCAGGCTGCCGAGCGCAAGCCAGGCACCGCCGCTGCGACGAAGCCAGCTGCAGCCAAATCCGCTCCGGCCAGGACCGCTGCGGCGAAGGCCACCGCAGCCAAGTCTGCTGCACCCAAGTCTGCTGCACCCAAGCCCGCTGCACCCAAGGACGCCCCATCCGATCCGAGGGCCAGCCAGCCTGCCGCGAGCGAACAAAAGGCCGCAGCGTCTGGCGCGACGAGACCAGTCGCCGCCGGGGCAGCGGCGGCGAAGGCGTCCACGCCGCCCAGTACTTCCGCGCCGGCCGAAGCCTCCGCGCTGCGCCAGGCGCCGCCCGCCATGGCCGCGATCGGCGAGCAGGACATTCACTTCTTTCGCGAGGGCACGCACGCCGGGCTGTACCGCCTCCTCGGCTGCCGCTTCACGGCCGACGGCGCGCGCTTCACGGTCTGGGCGCCGGACGCGAGTGCGGTCGCCGTGATCGGTGACTTCAACGGCTGGAGCGCCACGGCGCACGCCGCCGAGCCGCGCGCCGACGGCTCGGGGTTGTGGCAGATCGAGATCCCCGGCGTCCAGCACGGCCAGCGCTACAAGTACGCGATCCGTACCCGCGCCGGCGCGGTGCTCGAGAAGGCCGACCCGTTCGCGCGCTACGCCGAACTCGCCCCGGCGACGGCGTCGATCGCGTGGCGCGACGACGACCACCGGTGGCAGGACGCGACGTGGATGACGCAGCGTGCGGCGCGCAATGGGCTCGACGCGCCGATGTCGATCTACGAGGTGCATCTGGGCTCGTGGCGCCGGCACGCCGACGGCACGATGCTGAACTACCGCGAGGCCGCGGTGCAGCTTGCCGCCTACGTCACCGGCATGGGCTTCACCCACGTCGAGCTGATGCCGATCACCGAGCATCCGTTCTACGGCTCATGGGGCTACCAGACGACGGGCTACTTCGCGCCGACCTCGCGCTACGGCACACCGGAGGACTTCAAGTTCCTCGTCGATCTGCTGCACCAGGTCGGCATCGCGGTGATCCTCGACTGGGTGCCGTCGCACTTCCCGGCCGACGCCCACGGCCTCGCCAACTTCGACGGCACGGCGCTCTACGAGCATGCCGACCCGCGCCAGGGCTTTCACCCGGAATGGAACTCGTCGATCTTCAACTACGGCCGCAACGAGGTGCGCGCCTTCCTGCTGTCGAGCGCGATGTTCTGGCTCGACGAGTTCCACATCGACGCGCTGCGCGTCGACGCGGTGGCGTCGATGCTGTACCTCGACTACGCGCGCAACGCGGGCGAGTGGATCCCGAACCGCGACGGCGGGCGCGAGAACCTGGAGGCGATCGAGTTCCTGCGCGCACTCAACGTCGCCGCCTACCGCGACCATCCCGGCGTGCAGGTGATCGCCGAGGAGTCGACCGCCTGGCCGATGGTGTCGCGCCCGATCGAGATGGGCGGCCTCGGCTTCGGCATGAAGTGGAACATGGGCTGGATGCACGACACGCTCAAGTACATGCACGAAGACCCGGTGCACCGGCGCTGGCACCACGGCAAGCTGACGTTCTCGATGATCTATGCGTTCAACGAGAACTTCGTGCTGCCGCTCTCGCACGACGAGGTCGTCTACGGCAAGGGCTCGCTCGTCAACAAGATGCCGGGCGACGAGTGGCAGCAGTTCGCGAACCTGCGCCTGCTGTTCGGCCACATGTGGGCGCATCCGGGCAAGAAACTCGTCTTCATGGGTGGCGAGTTCGGCCAGCGCCGCGAGTGGACGCACGAGGGCACGCTCGAATGGCAGTCGCTCGAGAACGACCACCACCGCGGCCTGCAGCGCTGGGTCGAGGACCTGAACCGGCTCTACCGCGCGAAGCCGGCGCTGCACGAGGTCGACTTCGAATCCGCCGGTTTCGAGTGGATCGAGGCCGACGACGCCGACCACAGCGTGCTCGCCTACCTGCGCAAGGCGCGCGACGGCAGCGTGCTGCTGGTGGTGGCGAACTTCACGCCGCTGCCGCGCCACAACTACCTCGTCGGCGTGCCCACGGCCGGGCGCTGGCGCGAGCTGCTCAACAGCGACGCGACGCTCTACGGCGGCAGCGGCGTCGGCAACCTGAGCGCCTGCGAGACGGTGCCGGTCACGTCGCAGGGGCGCTTTCATTCACTCAACCTGACGCTGCCGCCGCTCGGCGTGCTGGTGTTCGAACACGAGAAGGCGCTGCCATGAGGGGCAAGACCAGCGCAGCAACTTCCGAAGCGAAGCCGGGCGACGCGCAGACCGTAGGCACCGGCAAGACGGCGCCTGCCGAGGTAACGCCGATCGGCCTCGCCGATGGCCGTGTGCGCGTCGTCATCGAGAGCGTCACGCCAGCGGTCGACGGCGGGCGGTTTCCGGTCAAGCGCGTCGTCGGCGACACGATCGTCGTCGAGGCCGACTGCTTTGCCGACGGCCACGATGTCGTCGCCTGCGAACTGCTGTCGCGTCGCGCCGGGGCGGAGGCGGGCACGTGGAGCGCGGCGCCGATGGCGCCGCTCGGCAACGATCGCTGGCGCGGCGAGTTCGTCGTCGACGCCATCGGCGCGTGGGAATACACGCTGCGCGCCTGGGTCGATCCCTTCCTGTCCTGGCGCCATGATTTTGCGCGCCGCGTCGACGCCGACGACCTGCGCATCGCGGCGCGCTCGGGCGCGGCGCTGATCGCACAGGCAGCAGCGCGCGCCGACAAGGCGGGCGAAGGCGAACTGCTGCGCGCGTGGTCCGAAGAGATCGCGGCTGCGGTGAAGGACGGCATGTCGACCGAGGCGCTCAAGCGTCTCG
>JAMLIM010000049.1 GCA_023954175.1 Rhizobacter sp. | reverse complement strand
CCACGACGCCGCGTTTGCCGCCGTCAGCCACCTGCCGCACCTGCTTGCGTTCGCCTACTTCAGCTCGATCGCGAATCAGCCGGCGGGGCGCGACTTCCTGTCGCTCGCCGGCCCGGGCTTTCGCGACTTCACCCGCATCGCGGCGAGCGACCCCGCCGTGTGGCGCGACATCCTGCTGAGCAATCGCGAAGAGATCCTGCGCCAGTCGCTGCGCTTTCGGCACACGCTCGACGCGATCGAGCACGTGATGCACGGCGGCAATGCCGAGGCGCTCGAAGACCTGGTGCGCAAGGCGTCGAAGGCGCGCGGTGACTGGCAGATGAACGCCCAGAAACTGTCTGGCGAGCGCTCCTGAGGCGCGCCGCGCCGGGGCCGGATCAGCACGGGCACGGGCCATGTTCAGCACGCCATTCCTCGACATTGCACCGCTAACCGGCGCCGACGGCTGCGTAAGGCTGCCGGGCTCCAAGAGCATCTCGAACCGCGTGCTGCTGCTCGCCGGGCTGAGCGCGGGCACGACGACGCTGCACGATCTGCTCGACTCCGACGACACGCAGGTCATGCTCGATGCGCTGCGGGCGCTCGGCTGCACGATCGAACGCGAGGGCGAGCGTGTTCGCGTCACCGGGTTGGCGGGACGCCTCGCGGTGCGTCACGCCAGATTGTTCCTCGGCAACGCCGGCACCGCGATGCGTCCGCTGACGGCTGCGCTCGCGCTGCTGACGGCGGCGCAGGGCGGCGACTTCGAACTCGCCGGCGTCGAGCGCATGCACGAGCGCCCGATCGGCGATCTGGTGGATGCGCTGCGCGCGTTCGGCTGCCAGATCGATGAGCTCGGCGCTGCCGGCTATCCGCCGCTGCGCGTGCACGGCGGCACGCTCGACCTGAGCCGGCCGATCCGCGTGCGCGGGGACGTCTCGAGCCAGTTCCTGACCGCGTTGCTGCTGGCGCTGCCGCTCGTCACGACCGATCGCGCGGTGTCGGTCGAGGTCGAGGGCGAACTCATCTCCCGGCCCTATGTCGAGATCACGATCAGGCTGCTCGCGCGCTTTGGCGTGACGATCCAGCATGAAGCCTGGCAGCGCTTCACGATCCCGCCGCGCTCCGCCGCTGGCGCGTTTCGGTCGCCGGGCGACGTCCATGTCGAAGGCGACGCGTCATCGGCGTCCTACTTCATCGCACTCGGGGCGATCGCCGCGAGCGACGGCAAGCGCATCCGCATCGAAGGCGTCGGCAGCGACTCGATCCAGGGCGACATCGCGTTCACCGATGCCGCCGAAGCGATGGGCGCCGACATCACGCGCGGCGCGAACTGGCTCGAGGTGCGGCGCGGGCGCTGGCCGCTGCGCGCGATCCGGCTCGACTGCAATCACATGCCCGACGCCGCGATGACGCTCGCCGCGATGGCGCTCTACGCCGACGGCACGACGCGGCTCGACAACATCGCGAGCTGGCGCGTCAAGGAGACCGACCGCATCGCGGCGATGGCGACCGAACTGCGCAAGCTCGGCGCCACGGTCGTCGAGGGCGCCGACGTCATCGAAGTCGCACCGCCCGCGCAGTGGCGCGCAGCGGCGGTGCACACCTACGACGACCATCGCATGGCGATGTGCCTGTCGCTCGCCGCGCTCAATCCCCTCGCCGGCGCCGATCCGGGCGTGCCGGTGCGCATCCTCGACCCGCGTTGTGTCGGCAAGACCTTTCCCGACTATTTCGAGACCTTGTTCGGCGTCGTCCAGGCCGAGCCGGCGGCGATCCCCGTCATCACCGTCGACGGCCCGAGCGCGTCCGGCAAGGGCACGTTGGCCGCGGCGCTCGCCACCGCGCTCGGCTTTCACTATCTCGATTCAGGCGCGCTCTACCGTGCAACCGCGCTCGCCGCGTTGCAGGCGGGCATCGCGGACGACGATCGAGTGGCGCTGGCGCGCCTGGGTGCCAACCTCGACCTGCGCTTCGCGGCGGGCGCAACGCTGCTCGAAGGCGTCGACGTGACCGACGCCCTGCGGCGCGAGGAAGTCGGCGCGATGGCGTCGCGGATCTCGGCCGGGCCCGAACTGCGTGACGCCTTGCGCGCACTGCAGCTCTCGTTTCGGCGCCTGCCCGGGCTCGTCGCCGACGGGCGCGACATGGGCAGCGTGATCTTCCCGGACGCGCAACTCAAGGTCTTCCTCACCGCGAGTGCCGAGGAGCGCGCGGCGCGACGCCATAAGCAATTGATTTCTAAGGGCTTTTCGGCTAATATCGAAGGCTTGCTGGCGGACCTTCAGGCGCGTGACGCGCGCGACCGCAATCGCGCCGTCTCGCCGCTCGCCCCGGCGACGGATGCACTGCTGCTCGACAACTCGGGCCTGACCATCGAAGCATCGGTGGCTCAGGTTCTGGCCTGGTGGCAGGAGCGCTCCCCGTTTCGCTGAAGCGGGATTCGTCCAGGGGATTCGTCAGCAAGCACGCGCACGAGCGCATCGCCCGCCGCATGGCCACCATGCAGCGGTTGTTCAACGTCACTCACCCGCAACCACCGGTTGCCTCGGAAACATCCCACATGTCCCAACTCCAAACCGCCACCACATCCCAAGGGCCGGACTCGTTTGCCGCCCTGTTCGAAGAATCGCTGAAGAAGCAGGAAATGCGCGCCGGCGAAGTCATCACCGCCGAGGTGGTGCGCGTCGACTACAACTTCGTGGTGGTCAATGCCGGCCTCAAGTCGGAAGCCTACGTCCCGATCGATGAATTCAAGAACGACAAGGGCGAACTCGAAGTCCAGATCGGCGACTTCGTCGCGGTCGCGATCGACGCCATCGAGAACGGTTACGGCGACACCATCCTGTCGCGCGACAAGGCCAAGCGCCTCGCGTCGTGGATGTCGCTCGAGAACTCGCTCGAATCGGGTGAATTCGTCGAAGGCACGGTCAACGGCAAGGTCAAGGGCGGCCTGACGGTGCTCGTCAACGGCATTCGCGCCTTCCTGCCCGGCTCGCTGCTCGACACCCGGCCTGTCAAGGACATGAGCCCGTTCGAGGGCAAGACGATGGAGTTCAAGGTCATCAAGCTCGACCGTAAGCGCAACAACGTCGTGTTGTCACGCCGCGCGGTGGTCGAGGCTTCGATGGGCGAAGAGCGCGCCAAGCTGCTCGAGACGCTGCATGAAGGCGCGATCGTCGACGGTGTGGTCAAGAACATCACCGAGTACGGCGCCTTCGTCGACCTCGGCGGCATCGATGGTCTCTTGCACATCACCGACATGGCCTGGCGCCGCGTGCGTCACCCGAGCGAGGTGGTGCAGGTCGGCCAGGAGTTGCAGGCCAAGGTGCTGAAGTTCGACGCCGAGAAGAACCGCGTTTCGCTCGGCATCAAGCAGCTCGGCGACGACCCGTGGCTCGGCGTCTCGCGCCGCTACCCGAACGGCACGCGCCTCTTTGGCAAGATCACGAACATCGCCGACTACGGCGCGTTCGTCGAGATCGAGCCCGGCATCGAAGGCCTGGTGCACGTCTCCGAGATGGACTGGACCAACAAGAACATCGCGCCGAGCAAGATCGTCACGCTCGGCGAAGAAGTCGAGGTCATGGTGCTCGAGATCGACGAGGACAAGCGCCGCATCAGCCTCGGCATGAAGCAGTGCAAGGCGAATCCGTGGGAAGAGTTCGCCGAGACGGTGCAGCGCGGCGACAAGGTCAGCGGCCCGGTCAAGTCGATCACCGACTTCGGCGTCTTCGTCGGCCTCGCGGCCGGCATCGACGGCCTCGTGCACCTGTCCGACCTGTCGTGGAACGAGCCCGGCGAAGCCGCGGTGCGCAACTTCAAGAAGGGCCAGGAGGTCGAGGCCGTGGTGCTCGCGATCGACGTCGAGCGCGAGCGCATCTCGCTCGGCATCAAGCAGCTCGACAGCGACCCGTTCACGAGCTACACCACGGTCAACGACCGCGGCATGGTGGTCAACGGCAAGGTCAAGTCGGTCGACGCGCGCGGCGCCGAGATCCAGTTGAACGACGACGTGACGGGCTATCTGCGCGCCAGCGAGATCAGCCGCGACCGCGTCGAGGACGCGCGCAACGTGCTCAAGGATGGCGACGAAGTCTCGGCGCTGATCATCAACGTCGATCGCAAGACGCGCTCGATCCAGTTGTCGATCAAGGCCAAGGACAACGCCGACAGCCAGGAAGCGATGCAACGCCTGTCGCAGACGAGCGAGCGCGAGAACGCCGGCACGACGAGCCTCGGTGCCTTGCTGCGCGCCAAGCTCGACACGCAGAAAGACAACTCCTGACGCGCTGAAACCAGGTCCGCCGCATGACTCGTTCCGACCTCGTCTCGCGGCTGACCGAGCGCTTCTCGCAGCTGACGCACCGCGACACCGAGTTCGCGGTGAAGACGATCCTCGACGCGATGTCCGACGCGCTTGCGCGCGGGCACCGCATCGAGATCCGCGGCTTCGGCAGCTTCTCGATCAACCGGCGGCCACCGCGCGTCGGGCGCAACCCGCGCTCGGGCGAGCAGGTCGTGATCCCCGAGAAGCTGGTGCCGCACTTCAAGCCGGGCAAGGCGCTGCGCGAATCGGTGGACGCGCACCTGCCGCTCGACGAAACCCCGGCCGCCTGAGCGCCAAGCCGGCGCGCCGCGTGGCGGGCTCCGCCGCGCGTTCATCCGCAAGGACCTGCACGGCGTCGCCCTAGAATCGCCGCAGGGGGACGTGATGCGCATCTTCGTCTGGCTGGTCAGGGCCGCTGTCTTTTTCTCGCTGTTCGCGTTCGCGCTGAACAATCAGCACGATGCCAGCGTGAAGTGGTTCTTCGGCCAGGAATGGCACGCGCCGATGGTCTTCATCGTGCTCGCCGCGTTTGCGTTCGGGGGCGTCTTCGGTGTGCTTGCGATGGTGCCGAGCTGGTGGCGGCATCGCCGCGTCGCGCGCCGCCACCGGCCCGAGCCGGCGCCGCCGAACAGCGCGGTGGCCCCACTCGCGCCGGCGCCACCGATCGAGATGCCCGTGCGCGATGGACTTTGACCTGCAGTGGCTGCTGCTGGGTCTGCCGGTCGCGTTTGCCCTCGGCTGGCTCGCCTCGCGCATCGACCTGCGCCAGTGGAAGCGTGAGCAGCGCGAATCGCCGCAGACGTATCTGAAAGGTTTGAGCCTGCTGCTCAACGAACAGCAGGACAAGGCGATCGACGCCTTCATCGAGGTCGTGCAGAGCGACCCCAACAGCACCGACCTTCACTTCGCGCTCGGCAACCTGTTTCGCCGCCGCGGCGAGTACGAGCGCGCGGTGCGCGTGCACGAATACCTGCTGATGCGCGCCGACCTGCCCAAGGCGGAACGCGACCGCGCGCAGGACGCCCTCGCACAGGACTTCATGAAAGCCGGCCTGTTCGACCGCGCCGAAGCGGCCTACCGCGCGCTCGAAGGCAGCCGCTTCGACACCGAGGCGCAGCTCGCCCTGCTCGCGCTGCATGAACGCTCGCGCGACTGGCGCACCGCGATCGACGTCGCGCGCAAGCTCGAGCGCAGCGGCGCCGCATCGTTTGCCTCGCGCATTGCGCACTACTGGTGCGAGATCGCGGAGGAGGCCGACGCGCGCCAGCAGGCCGAGGCCGCCGCCGAAGCCCTGAGGCAGGCGCGCGAGGCCGACCCGCAGGCGCCGCGCCCGCTCGTCATGTCCGGCCGCTGGCATGCGCGGCGCGGCGATCACGCGCTCGCGATGCAGGCCTTCGGCGAACTCCTCGTCGCGCAGCGTGCGAGCTTCAACCTCGTCGCGGCCGAATACGCCGCGAGCGCGATCGCATGCGACCAGCGCGCCGCCGCGCTCGAGCATCTCGACGCGATCTACCAGCGCGAGCCTTCGCTCGATCTGTTGCTCGCGATCGACCGGCTCGACGCTGACCCGTCGCGCCAGCGCGCGCGCCTGATGGCGCATCTGCACGCGCACCCGGCGCCGTCGGTGGCGCGCGAACTGTTGGTGCCGAAGGCCGAGCCCCTTTCCGCGCCCGAGCTGCAGGCGCTGGCCGACACACTCGACCGCGCCGCGCGCCCCTTGCAGCGTTACCGCTGCGCCGCCTGCGGCTTCGAGGCGCAGCACCACTTCTGGCAATGCCCCGGCTGCATGGCCTGGGACAGCTATCCGCCGCTGCGGCTGGAGGAGATGTGATGCACGCCGCACCCAGCATCGCCCAACTCCAGGCCGCGCGCGTGCTGGTGGTGGGCGACGCGATGCTCGACCGCTACTGGTTCGGCACGGTCGATCGCATCTCGCCCGAGGCGCCGGTGCCGATCGTGCGCGTCGAGCGCGAGGAGGAACGCCTGGGCGGCGCCGCCAACGTCGCGCTCAACGTGCAGGCGCTCGGCGCGCGTGCGACGCTGCTGACCGTCGTCGGCCAGGACGCTGCCGCGCGCACGCTCGATGCCCTGCTCGCGCAAGCCGGTGTCGCGACCCTGCTCGGCACCGATCCGCAGTTGCACACGATCGTCAAGCTGCGCGTGATCGGTCGCTCGCAACAGCTGCTGCGCGTCGATTTCGAGAACCTTCCCAACCATGAAGTGCTCGCCGGCATGCTGGGCAACTTCGAGCAGGCGCTGCCGGCGCACGACGCGGTGCTGTTTTCCGACTACGGCAAGGGCGGCCTCACGCACATCCCGCGCATGATTGCGCTCGCGCGTGCGCAAGGGCGGCCGGTGCTGATCGACCCCAAGGGCAGCGACTACAGCCGCTACGCGGGTGCGACGGTCATCACGCCGAACCGCGCCGAGCTGGCGCAGGTGATCGGCACCTGGACGAGCGAGGCGCAGTTGCACGAGCGCGCGCAGAACCTGCGCCAGTCGCTCGAGCTCGACGGCCTGCTCCTGACGCGATCGGAGGAAGGGATGTCCCTGTTCGACGCCGCGGGCCATGCGCAGGTGCCGGCACAGGCGCGTGAGGTGTTCGACGTCACCGGCGCCGGCGACACCGTGATCGCCTCGCTCGCCGCGATGCTCGCCTGCGGCCTCGGTCTGCGCGAAGCCCTGCCGATCGCGAACCGCGCCGGCGGCATCGTCGTCGGCAAGTTCGGCACCGCGACCGTCGGCTACGAGGAGTTGTTCGGATGAGAGTCGTCGTCACCGGCGCGGCCGCCTTTGGCTCCAGCATGACTTGCTGGCGCAAGTCAGCCTGCGCCGAAACCGGCAGGAGGCATTGATGCGTGTAGTTGTCACCGGCGCGGCCGGTTTTATCGGATCGAATCTTGTGCTGGGCCTGAACCGGCTCGGCATCGACGACGTGATCGCGGTCGACGACCTGACCGACGGCCCGAAGTACCGCAACCTGCTCGGCGCGCGGATCAGCGACTACTTCGACAAGCGCGACTTCTACGCCCGCTTCGCGCGCGGCGACCTTGGCAATGTCCACGCCGTGCTGCACCAGGGCGCGTGCTCCGACACGATGGAGCACGACGGGCGCTTCATGCTCGACAACAACTACCGCTGCTCGAAGGATCTGCTCGACGCCTGCCAGGCGCAGGGCGCGCGGCTGCTCTACGCGTCGTCGGCGGCGACCTACGGCGCGAGCACGACGTTTCGCGAGGAGCCCGAATTCGAGCAGCCGCTGAATGTCTACGGCTACTCGAAGCTGCTGTTCGACAACGTCGTGCGCCGCATGCTGCCCGCCGCCGCGACGCAGGTCGTCGGGTTTCGCTACTTCAACGTCTACGGCCCACGCGAGCAGCACAAGGGCCGCATGGCGTCGGTCGCGTTCCACCACCAGCAGCAGTTGCGCGAGACCGGCAAGGTGCGCTTGTTCGGCGAATACGGCGGCTACGCGCCGGGGCAGCAGGCGCGCGACTTCGTCTTCATCGACGATGTCGTCGCGGTCAACCTGTGGTTTCTCGAGCACCCGGACCGCAGCGGCATCTTCAACCTCGGCAGCGGCCGCGCGCAACCGTTCAACGACGTCGCGCTGGCCGTCGTCAACGCCGCGCGCGAGCGCGCCGGCGAGAGTGCACTGACGCTCGATGCGATCGTGCAGCAAGGCCTGATCGAGTACATCGACTTCCCCGCAGCGCTCGTCGGCAAGTACCAATGCTTCACGCAGGCCGACCTGTCTGCCCTGCGCGCATCGGGCTGCGAGCACGCATTCGCCGATGTCGCCACCGGCGTGCGCCGCTATGCCCAATGGCTCGCGGAACAGCCGGGCTCGTCAGCCGCAAGCTAGCATTCGCTTCGGCAACGCGCGCGGCGCGGGGCTGCTCGTTCCACCCGGCTCATTCGTAGACCACCTGCGCGCTGCCATCGCGCGCCGCCGCGCTCCAGCGCGCGATGGCCGCATCGGTCGGATAGAAGCGCACGGCGGCGCCGAGGTCGAGCGCGGCGCTGACTTCGTCGCGATGCAAGCGCAGCCGCACCGTCAGACCCTGGGTCAGCTCGCCGTGCTCGGTCGCGATGCAGCGCGACGGGAAGTCGCGCAGCACCTCGGCCACTGGCGGCACGCTGCCGTTCACGTCGACCTGCAGGAACTTGCCGAAGCGGCAGCGCGCGGCGGCCAGGTCCCAGACCTGGTGCACGCTCACGAGCAGCCCGCCCGAAAAGCGATCGGGCTGCACCTTGCCCTGGACGATGACGAGCTCGTCTTCCTTGAGCAGTTCGCGGTGCGCGTTGAAGAGCTCCTCGCTCGCCCGCGCGTCGATCACCTCGGTCTTGTCGTCGAGCTTGAAGAGGGCGACGCGGCCGCGCTGGCCGTTGACGATGCGCAGGTCGCTCACGATGCCGGCGATCAGTTGCGGCTCGCGGCTGTCGAGCAGATCGGCGATCGCTCGCTTCGCGAAGCGGCGCACTTCCTCGGCGCTCTGGTCGAACAGGTGGCCGGAGAGGAAGAAGCCGACCGCCGTCTTCTCCAGGCTGAGCCGCTCGCGGATGCTCCATTCGTCGGCGGCGACGAGCGGCGGCTCTTGCGTCGAAGCGGCATGCGAGTCGTCCACGTCGTCGAACAGCCCGCCCTGGTCGGCGTGCGCGAGCTGGCTGTCGGCGAAGTCGAACGCGAGCCCGATGCTGGCGACAAGCGAAGCGCGATTCGGCTCCAGCGCGTCGAACGCGCCGGCCTTGATGAGCGCCTCGACCGCGCGCTTGTTGATGCGCGTGCGGTCGACGCGGGCGCAGAAGTCGAACAGGCTCTTGAACGGCCCGCCCTCTTCGCGCGCCTGCACGATCGCCTCGATCGCGCCCTGCCCCGTGCCCTTGATCGCGCCGAGGCCGTAGCGCACCAGGCGGTCCGCGATCGGCACGAAGCGATAGCCGCCCCGGTTCACGTTGGGCGGCTCGAAGACGACGCCCATCGCGCGCGCATCGTCGTGAAAAATCTTGAGCTTGTCGGTGTCGTCCTGCGCGACGCTCATGTTGGCGGCGGCGAATTCGGCCGGATAGTGCACCTTGGCCCAGGCCGTGTGGTACGACAGCAGCGCGTAGGCCGCCGCGTGCGACTTGTTGAAGCCGTAGCCGGCGAACTTCTCCATCAGGTCGAAGATCTCGTTCGCCTTCGCCTCGCCGATGCCCTTCTTCGCCGCACCCTCGGCAAAGGTGGCGCGGTGCTTGACCATCTCCTCGAGCTTCTTCTTGCCCATCGCGCGCCGCAACAGGTCCGCGCCGCCGAGCGAATAGCCGCCCACCAGCTGGGCGACCTGCATCACCTGCTCCTGGTAGATCATGATGCCGTAGGTCTCGCTCAGCACCTCGGCCATCAGCGGATGCGGATACTCGACCGCCTCGCGGCCGTGCTTGCGCGCGCAGAAGTTCGGGATCAGGTCCATCGGCCCCGGTCGGTAGAGCGCGACGAGCGCGATCACGTCCTCGAACACATTGGGCTTGGCGTCGCGCAACATGCGCTGCATGCCCGCGCTTTCAAGCTGGAACACGGCCACCGTCCGGCCCTCTGACATCAGCCGATAGGTTGCGCGATCGTCGAGCGCCAGGTCCTCGAAGCTGAAGTCACGCCTGTCCGCGTGGCGCTCGCGGATGAACTTCTTCGCGAGCTCGAGCACCGTCAGCGTCGCGAGGCCGAGGAAGTCGAACTTCACGAGGCCGATCGCCTCGACGTCGTCCTTGTCGAACATGCTGACCGCGTTGTCGCTCCCCGGCTGCATGTAGAGCGGGCAGAAATCGGTGATGCGGCCCGGCGCGATCAACACGCCGCCGGCGTGCATGCCGACGTTGCGCACGATGCCCTCGACGCGCGTCGCGAGCGAGAGCAGTTCGGCGACCTCTTCCTCGGCCTGTTCGCGGCGTTCGATCTCGGGGTTCTCGCGGCGCGCGTAGATCACGCCGCTGTCGGGCTCGTCCGGAACGCGCGCGAGCGTCACCGTCTTGCCGGGCGGCGCCGGCACGAGCTTGGCGACGCTGTCGACATGGCCGTAGCTCATGCCGAGCACGCGGCCGACGTCGCGCAGCGCGGCCTTCGCCGCCATCGTGCCGAAGGTCGCGATCTGGCTCACCGCATCGCGCCCGTACTTGTGCTTCACATAGTCGATCACGCGGTCACGGTTGCCCTGGCAGAAGTCGATGTCGAAGTCCGGCATCGAGACGCGGTCGGGGTTGAGGAAGCGCTCGAACAGCAGCGTGTAGCGCAGTGGATCGAGGTCGGTGATCGCGAGCGAGTAGGCGACCAGCGAGCCCGCGCCCGAGCCACGCCCCGGGCCCACCGGGCAGCCGTTGGCGCGCGCCCAGGCGATGAAGTCGGCGACGATCAGGAAGTAGCCGGCGAAGCCCATCGTCAGGATGGTCGCGATCTCGAACTCGAGGCGCTCGACGTAGCGCGCGCGCTCGGCGTCTCGCCTTACAGCTTCGGGATACAGCTGAAGCAGACGCCGCTCCAGGCCTTCGTGCGAAAGCTGGCGGAAGTAGGCCTCCGGCGAGAGCTGAGCGCCGTCGATCGTCGGCGTCGGAAAGTCCGGCAGTTGCGGCTTCCCGAGCACGAGCGAGAGATTGCAGCGGCGCGCGATCTCGACACTGTTGGCGAGCGCGCTCGGCAGGTCCGCGAACAGTGCCGTCATCTCGGCCTGCGTCTTGAAATACTGCTGCGGGTTGAATCGCTTCACGCGACGCGGGTTGGCGAGCGTCTCGCCCTCGGCGACGCAGACGCGCGCCTCGTGTGCCTCGAAATCGTCCGGCGTCAGAAACTGCACGGGGTGCGTCGCAACGACCGGCAACCCGAGTTCGGCCGCGAGCGGCACGGCGGCGCGCACATGCGCCTCGTTCGTCGCGCCGCCGGCGCGTTGCAACTCGATGTAGAAGCGGCGCGGGAACAGCGCCGCCAGACGGCTCGCGATGCGTTTCGCGCCGCCCGCGTCACGCGCCAGCAACGCCTGGCCGATCGCGCCCTGATCGGCGCCGGAGAGCGCGATCAGCCCGTCGGCACACTCAGCCAGCACGTCCCAGGTGATCCACGCCTGGGCGCGCGGCGGGGCGTCGGGTGCCGGTGTCCAGGCGCGCGTCAGCAGCGTGCACAGGTTGGCGTAGCCCGCGCGCGAGGTCGCGAGCAGGAGCAGGCGGCTCGGCTGCTTCTCGCCGCCCTCCGGCGCCAGCCAGACATCGGCGCCGATGATCGGCTTGACGCCGGCCTTGCGCGCCGCGCTGTAGAGCTTGATCGCGCCGAACAGGTTCGACAGATCGGTGATCGCGACCGCGCCCTGGCCGTCGGCCGCCGCAGCCTTGACCAGATCGTCGACGCGCAAGGTGGAATCGACGACCGAATATTCGGTGTGGGTGCGCAGATGAACGAATGACATGAAGGGCATTCTAGAGAGGCCCCTGCCCCATGCCAGACCTCCACACGGTGGCGCCGACGTGCCCGTTCGTCCGGTTCATCCGGTCCGCCCCCCGTCCGGTTCGTCCGGTGCGTCCCGCCGCGCATCTGCCGCCGCGCGACCCCGTGTCGTCAGGCCGTGAGATCGAACACGATCACTTCCGCGTCGTCGCCGCTTTCGAGCACCAGTTCGCTCTCGCCCTTCAGCCAGACGGCATCGCCCGCCTCGAGCGCGACGCCGTTGACGGTCAAGCGGCCGCGCAACACCTGGACGTAGGCGTTGCGCTCGCCGTCGAGTGCCATGCGCGCTTCCTCGGCGCCGTCGAAGCGTCCCGCGTACATCGACGCATCGGCATGCAGGCGCACCGAGCCGTCGCGGCCGTCCGGGCTGGCGACGAGGCGAAGGCGGCCCCGCTTGTCGGCGTCGGGAACGTGGATCTGCTCGTAGCCGGGGTCGATGCCGCGCACGTTCGGCTCGATCCAGATCTGCAGGAAGTGCGTCTCGGCGCCCGGCGCGTGATTGAACTCGCTGTGCTGGATGCCGCGGCCGGCGCTCATGCGCTGCACGTCGCCGGGGCGGATCGTCGCGCCGTTGCCCAGGCTGTCCTGGTGGCCGAGCGCGCCCTCCAGCACGTAGGAGACGATCTCCATGTCCCGATGCCCGTGCATGCCGAAGCCGGAACCGGGTGCGATCCGATCCTCGTTGATGACGCGAAGGTTGCCGACGCCCATGTGCCGCGGGTCGTGATAGTCGGCAAACGAGAATGTGTGCCTTGACTTGAGCCAGCCGTGGTCGGCGTAGCCGCGTTCGGCCGATTTGCGTGTGGTGATCATGGTTGCCCTCCCTGTGAACCGCCACTGTAGCCAGCGGCACGGATCCGGGGGTCGACGCGGTTTGAAGGCGGCATTCGAATACGATGAACCCGTTGACTGCCGATGCCCCTTCGATGACCGACGCCCGCAACGCCCTCACGCCCGACGCCCTCGCGATGGTCGACGCGATCGCGCGCACCGGAAGCTTCGCCGCCGCGGCACGCGAGCTGGGCAAGGTGCCCTCGGCGCTGACCTACAACGTGCGCCAGCTCGAAGAGGCGCTCGACGTGCTGTTGTTCGACCGCAGCTCCCGCCAGGCGCGGCTGACGGCCGCCGGCGCGGAGCTGCTCGCCGAGGGGCGGCGCCTGCTGATGGAGATGGACGCGGTCGCCAACCGCGTCAAGCGCGTCGCTTCCGGGTGGGAAACGCAGTTGACGGTGGCGGTCGACGGCGTGATCTCGCGCATCACGATATTCGAGCTGTGCGAGGCGTTCTACGCGCTCGAAGCGCCGAAGGGCCCTGGCACCCGCCTGCGCCTGCGCAGTGAAATCCTGGCGGGCACGCTCGAAGCGCTGACCAGCGGGCAGGCGGATCTCTCGATCGGCTGCAGCCTTGGCGCTTCGCTGCCGGTCGGCATCGATTCGATGCCGCTCGGCGACATGTGCTTCGTCTTCGCCGTCGCGCCGCATCACCCGCTCGCGAAGGGCACGTCTGCGCTGTCGGACGCCGAGTTGCTGCGTCACCGCGCGATTGCCGTCGCCGATTCGGCGCAGCGGCTCGCCCCGCTCAGCTTCAACCTGCTGCCGGGCCAGGACGTGCTCACCGTGGCCACGATACCGGCCAAGATCGAGGCCCATCTGCGCGGCCTCGGCTGCGGCTTTCTGGCCGAGCCGATGGTGCGCGAGCACATCCGCGCCGGGTTGCTCGTCGTGCGGCCGGTGCAGCGCCAGCTCGCGCCGGCGCGGCTCATCTGTGCCTGGCGCAGCCAGCGAACGGACGACGGGCGGGAAGTGCCGCCCGGGCTCGCGCTCGCATGGTGGCTGAAGCAGCTGGAAACGCCGGCCACGCGACAGGCACTGCTCGAGCGCCACGCCGGCCTTCTCATATGAGCGCGGGTGGCGGCGCGCAGGCCGCGGCCTACGTCGGGCGCTTCGCCCCCTCGCCGACCGGCCCGCTGCACGCCGGGTCGCTCGTTGCCGCCCTCGCGAGTTGGCTCGACGCGCGCGCCCAAGGCGGGCGCTGGCTGGTGCGGATCGAGGATATCGACGGGCCGCGCTGCGTCGCCGGTGCGGACGAACACATCCTGGCCCAGCTCGCGGCCTTCGGTTTGATGCCGGACGCGACGCCGCTGTGGCAATCGCAGCGCGGCGCGCTCTATCGAACCGCGCTCGACGCCTTGATCGCGCAAGGCGACGCCTACCTGTGCGGCTGCACGCGCAGCGACATCGCGCGCGTGCTCGCCGCCGCCGGCCGGCCCCACGCGCGGCACGAGGAATGGGTGTATCCGGGCACCTGCCGCCCCGAGCGCGGTGGCCTGGGCGACAAGCCGGGGCGTTCGGTGAGATTGCGGGTCGATGCGCGGGTCGATACTTCCGCAGCAATCGACTGGACCGACCGCCGCCTCGGCCCGATGCGACAAGATGTCGCCCGGGCCGTCGGCGACTTCGTGCTGCATCGCGCCGACGGCCTGTGGGCCTACCAGCTCGCGGTCGTCGTCGACGACGCGGCGCAAGGCGTCACCGACGTCGTGCGCGGCGAGGATCTGGCGGACAACACGCCGCGCCAGATCCTGTTGCAGCGCCTGCTCGGCTTGCCGACACCGCGCTACCTGCACACGCCGCTGGTGCTGGGTGCCGACGGCGAGAAGCTCTCCAAGCAGAACGGCGCGGCGGCGCTCGACCTGACGCATCCGATGGCCGCGCTGCGCGCAGCGGGCGCCGTGCTCGGCCTGAAAAGCGATGCCGGTGACATCACCGCCTGGCTCGCCAGCGCCGTCGATCAGTGGCGAGACAGGTGGGTCACGGCGGGCCACGACGCGGCACGTCACCCGGGGATGGCATGATGCGCGTCCGCATCACCGCATGCATCACGACACGCATCACGACAAAGGAAACGCCCAGATGAACACGACCCCTTCCGGCCTGCAGTTCGAAGACACCGTCGCCGGCACCGGCGCGGAAGCGAAAGCCGGCCACACCGTCAGCGTGCACTACACCGGCTGGCTCTACAACGACGGCGTCAAGGGCGCGAAGTTCGATTCGAGCAAGGACCGCAACGACCCGTTCGAGTTCGGCCTCGGCGGCGGGCAGGTCATCCGCGGCTGGGACGAAGGCGTGCAGGGCATGAAGGTCGGCGGCACGCGCGTGCTCGTGATCCCGGCTGCGCTCGGCTACGGCGCGCGCGGCGCGGGCGGCGTGATCCCGCCGAACGCGACGCTGATGTTCGAGGTCGAACTGCTCGGCGTCTGAGCATCCGCCGGCCGGTCGGCCAGGCGAGCGGCGATGTCCGCCACGACGATCGGCCGAGGCGAGGCGCAAGCCCGGCGCCGCACGCCGCCAGCGTCCCGGCGCGGGGCCTGGATCGCATCCGTTCGTAACCAGCGCCCAATGGCGCCGCGTGCTGCGTCACAATCGCGGCCACGCCGTTCCCCCGATGGGCGGCGCACCGGCCCGTCGAGATCCCCTTGAACAACCTGTTCTCCCTGCTCGGCATCGAAGCGTGGAAGCCCGTGCTGACGGCGCTCGCTCTGCCGCCGGTGCCCTTTCTGCTGTTGATACTCGTCGGCGCGCGCATGATCCTGCCGCGGCGCGGCCTGGGCTGGCTGTTCGTGCTGATCGGCGTCGCGGGCATCTGGCTGTCCACCTGCGCCGGCATGGGCCAGTTGCTGACGCGCATGGTGCTGCACCCGCCGCCGGCGTTGAGCCAGGATGCGATCGCCGGGCTCAAGGCCGAGGTCAAGGCGCACCAGCCGTTGACGATCGTCGTGCTCGGCGGCGGGCGCGACGCCTTCGCGCCTGAGTACGGACAGTCGAGCCTGCGCGCGCGCTCGCTCGAGCGGCTGCGCTACGGCGTCTGGCTCGCACGCCAGACCGGCGCGTCGCTCGGCTTCAGCGGCGGCACCGGCTGGGGCAACGGCAGCGGCCCGACCGAAGCCGAGGTCGCCGAGCACATCGCCGCGCGCGACTACGGCGTGACGCTCAAGTGGCTGGAAAACGCATCCCGCGACACGCGCGAAAACGCGCTGCGCACGGTGGCGCTGCTCAAGCAGGCGGGCGTGACGCGGGCCGTGATCGTGACCCACGGCTGGCACATGCCGCGCGCACTGCGCCTGTTCGAGGCGGCGGCCGGCGGCAAGATCGAGTTCGTCGCCGCGCCGATGGGCCTGGCGACCATCACGCAGGGCGGCGCGGTCGACTGGCTGCCGAGCGCGGAAGGCTTCGAGCGCGTCCGCATGGCGCTGCGCGAAGGCCTGGCGCGCCTGGCGGGCGACTGACCGGCACGGCATGCACGCCCGCCCGAGCGCCGAAGCCGGACACTGAAAACCGCAAGCCGGAAGTAGAAACCCCTCCCAACCGGCAAAGCGGCGGGAGGGGTGGGTGGCTCGCGCCACCGGTTCGGGGCTCCAGAGGATGTTGGGTCCGGGGCTCCTGTAGCGCAGGGACTGCGCCAGCTTGATTGCCTGCGTGCAGGCAGGGCCAGAATAGTCCGATCGGGCTTGCTTTACAAGCCTCATTGGGTGCAATTTCTTCCTCTTGAGACGGCGCGCCGATCCGCCCTACGCGGCTGCCGCCTTGCGGCGTCGGCCGAGCGTCGCGAGCGCGCCCAGGCCGAGCAGCAGCAGCGCAGCGCTCGCCGGCTCGGGCACCGGCGTCAGCAGCAGCGTCAGCGTGCCGACCTGCTGGCCCGGGCTCGCGAAGGCGAACAGCGGCAGCTCCGGCGGGCCGGGGTTGGGGCATTCGATGCTGCCGGCGACCACGTTGCACAGCGCCACGAAAGGCGCCGCGCCCGGGTCGAACTCGACGATCCGGTCACCCTCGGCCGTGCCGGGCGGGAACGCGTAGGCCGGCATCTCGGGCGGGCCGGGGTCGGGAAGGCGCACCGCGCCGGCCAAGGCGCCGAAGATGGCGGTGCCGTCGGCTGCGTCGAACACCCCCGAGCCGGAGAGCGCGCTCGCGCCGCAGGCGATGTCCGGCGGGCCCGGGTTCGGAAGCCAGAGTAAGTAGCCATCGCTGTGCGACTCGTCCGTGCCGTACAGGCCGAAGGCCGAGGTCGCGAGCGCGCTGCCGTCGACACAGGGGTTGGGCGGGGCGAAGCTAAGCTTCCAGTCCAGCCGCAGCGACAGCGCGTGCGCCGGCAGCCAGGCCACCGTCAGCGCCGCGCCGACCGCCGCCAGGGCAGCCAGGCGCCTGAACCGAGGACGCGCGTCGCGCAGCGACGAGAGGATCGTTCGCATCTTCATGCCTCCCTCCGGGCCGTCCGGAATGGCGCCAGCCTAGTACGCGCCGCGCGCGCGGGCCATCACTCGGTCATGGGGGAGGAGCTGTCTTTCTCGCGGGACGCTGATGCACGTCAATGCGCCGCTGCCGACCCCGGGGGCCGAAGCGTGCACGTCATCGGCCCAGGAACCCGAGACGATCGTGAAGACGCCTTGCCGTGCAACGGGCGAACTGACCGGACGGGCCGACGGCTCCTCAGGCGGTCTTGCCGATCGAACCCTGGCGATCGATCGGCGCCATGAGATCTTCAAAGATGGCGGCGACCCGCCGCTCGACATCCGCATCCATCGCGATTGCACGCCCCCACTCGCGCGCGGACTCGCCGGGCCACTTGTGGGTCGCGTCCAGCCCCATCTTGCCGCCGAGGCCGCTGACCGGCGAGGCGAAGTCGAGGTAGTCGATCGGCGTGTTGGCGACGAGCGTTGTGTCGCGCACCGGATCGACGCGGGTCGTGATCGCCCAGATCACTTCGCGCCAGTCGCGGATGTTCACGTCGTCGTCGGTGACGACGATGAACTTGGTGTACATGAATTGGCGCAGGAAGCTCCAGACGCCGAACATCAGCCGCTTCGCGTGGCCCGGGTAGGCCTTGCGGATCGAGACGATCGCCATCCGGTAGCTGCAGCCCTCGGGCGGCAGGTAGAAGTCGACGATCTCGGGAAACTGCTTCTGTAGGATCGGCACGAAGACTTCGTTCAGCGCCACGCCGAGCACCGCCGGCTCGTCGGGCGGCTTGCCGGTGTAGGTCGAGTGGTAGATCGGCTCGCGCCGCTGCGTCTGACGCTCGATCTCGAACACCGGGAACCAGTCCTGCTCGTTGTAGTAGCCGGTGTGATCGCCGAACGGCCCCTCGAGCGCGTGCAGGTAGCCGCCCTGCTCGCGCAGCCGAACGCCGTGTTCGCTGACGCCTTCGAAGCCGGCAGCCGCAGGCGGGATGTGACCTTCGAGCACGATCTCGGCGCTTGCGGGCGCCTGCAGCTTCAGCGATTCCTCGCCGACGCCAGTGGCGGCGAGCTCGGTCCGGCTGCCGCGCAGCAGGCCGGCGAACTGATACTCGGACAGCGTGTCGGGCACCGGGGTGACGGCGCCGAGGATCGTCGCCGGATCGGCGCCGAGCGCGACCGCGATCGGAAACGGCCGGCCCGGATGGGCGAGCGCGAAGTCGCGAAAGTCGAGCGCGCCGCCCCGGTGCGCGAGCCAGCGCATGATGACCTGGCGCGGGCCGATCACCTGCTGGCGGTAGATGCCGAGGTTCTGCCGCTTGCGCGCATGCGCGCCGCTTTGCGGCCCGCGCGTGATGACGAGCCCCCAGGTGATCAGCGGCCCGGCGTCGCCCGGCCAGCAGGTCTGCACCGGCAGGCGCCCGAGGTCGACCTCCGGCCCGACGAGCACCTCCTCCTGGCAGGCGGGGCTGCGCACCGTCGCCGGCTTCATGTCCCACAGCGCCTTGACCATCTGCAGCAGTCGGCCGGCGTCCTTCAGGCCCTTCGGCGGCTCGGGTTCCTTCAGGCTCGCGAGCACGCGGCCGATGTCGCGCAGGGCACCGACATCGGCCGCGCCCATGCCGCGGGCGACGCGCGCCGGCGTGCCGAACAGGTTTGTCAGGACCGGAATTTTGTAACCGGCGGGCTGCTCGAACAGCAGCGCCGGGCCGGCGACACGCAGCACCCGGTCGCTGAGCGCCGTCATCTCGAGCCGCGGAGACACTGGCTCGGCGACCCGACGCAGTTCCCCGGAGGCTTCGAGCCCCTTCAGGAAGTCGCGCAAGTCGCTGTATTTCATACAAAGAAGTAGTTAGAGAACAGTTCTTAAGTATTGACTGGTTATGATGTGCGTTCCTAGAATCCGCCCAGATTTGATTCCATCACAGGGATTACCCGCATCCCCGGACCTGCACGATGGCAGGTGCAGGGGACACTGGATCGCGGCGGCAGCGTCGACCTCAAGGCTTGCGCCTCGTCACACGCTGCTTCGCTTTCGCCTCGGATTATCGCCGTCGCACCGACATCACCGCGCCTTCACGAGAGGCGGGCGGATGGCGCTGCGGGCTTGAAAGGAGCGTCCTTCATGGCAACGCATCGAAAACACCTGATCGCCAAGGCCCGCGCCGCGGGCAGGGCCTGCGCCGATTCGGCGTCGGTCTTCCTGCGCGATGTGGGCAACGGCCTGCTCGAAGTCAGCCACAACAGCCTGGCGCTGGTCGGCCTGATCGTGGTCGCAGGCGTCGCCTTCGTCGCCGGGCAGACCGAACTGCGCCACGGCGTCGAGGCCCAGATCTACGGCTGGTTGCAGGCGCGTCAGGAAGAGCGCGCCGATCCGGCCGAACTCACCGCCGCGACGCTGGCCGATCCGGACGCCGTGATCCGCGCCACCGCCGCGCACCCCAAGGACCTGACGCGCCAGCAGGCGGCGGTGGCGATGTGGCTCGCGCGGCGCTATCGGGTCGCGCCCGAGCCGGTCAGCCGCCTCGTGCAGGAAGCCTGGGCGGTCGGCCCGAAGGTCGGCGTCGATCCGACGCTGATCCTCGCGATCATGGCGATCGAGTCGAGCTTCAACCCGTTCGCCCAGAGCCCGGTCGGCGCCCAGGGGCTGATGCAGGTGATGACGCGGGTGCATGACGAGAAGTACCAGCGCTATGGCGGCATCCTCGCCGCGTTCGACCCGGTCGCGAACCTGAAGGTCGGCGTGCAGGTGCTGAAGGAATGCATCCAGCGCGCCGGCAGCATCGAGGCCGGGCTGCGCTACTACGTCGGCGCCGGCAACCTGGATGACGACAACGGCTACGCCAGCAAGGTGCTGGCCGAGCAGAGCTACCTCAAGAACGTCGCCAGCGGCAAGTCGGTGTCGGCGACGATCCGGACGGCCGTCGTTTCGACCCCCGCCGAGGCCCCGGCGGCTGCGCCCAAGCCGGCCGAGCCGACGCCGGTGAAGGTCGGCGCCGCCGAGCAGCCCCAGCTCGTCGCCCTGGCCCGCTGATCCGCACACGCTGATCCACAAGCGCCGGCCGCCCGCGCCGCGGCGCGGGCGCTACACTTCGAACGCCGCGCGACTGGCGACAGGGCCGCCCCCCAAAGGCAGGCCCGAGGTGGTGAACCACCAGGGAGCGCGGACGGCGCCTGCCGCCGATCCGCCGTTCGCCTGGGCAGCCCTTGACGCGCTTGCACCGCTGCGCAGCGAGGGTCTTCCGCTCCGCGCACCGTAGAGGACTGCCACCATGTTCGACCGCACCCAATCCACCATCGAACGCACCGACCCCGACATCTGGGCCGCGATCCAGGCCGAGAACCAGCGCCAGGAAGCGCACATCGAGCTGATCGCGTCGGAGAACTACGCCTCGCCCGCCGTCATGGCGGCCCAGGGCAGCCAGCTGACGAACAAGTACGCCGAGGGCTATCCCGGCAAACGCTACTACGGCGGCTGCGAGAACGTCGACGTCGTCGAGCAACTCGCGATCGACCGCGTGAAGAAGCTCTTCGGCGCCGAACACGCCAACGTGCAGCCGAACTCCGGCTCGCAGGCGAACCAGGCCGTGTTCTTCGGCCTGCTGCAGCCGGGCGACACGATCATGGGCATGAGCCTCGCCGAGGGCGGCCACCTGACACACGGCATGGCGCTCAACATGAGCGGCAAGTGGTTCAAGGTCGTGAGCTACGGCTTGGATGCGAACGAGGCGATCGACTACGACGCCGTCGCGCGCATCGCGCGCGAGCACAAGCCCAAGCTGATCATCGCCGGCGCCTCGGCCTACAGCCTGCGCATCGACTTCGAGCGCTTCGGCAAGATCGCCAAGGACGTCGGCGCCTACCTGATGGTCGACATGGCGCACTACGCCGGGCTGATCGCGGCCGGCGAGTACCCGAACCCGGTGCCGTTCGCCGACGCCGTGACCTCGACCACCCACAAGAGTCTGCGCGGGCCGCGCGGCGGCATCATCCTGATGAAGGACGAGGCGATCGCGAAGAAGATCAACAGCGCGATCTTCCCCGGCATCCAGGGCGGGCCGCTGATGCACGTGATCGCGGCCAAGGCGGTCGCGTTCCAGGAGGCGCTGCAGCCCGAGTTCAAGGCCTACCAGCAACAGGTGGCGAAGAACGCGATCGTCCTCGCGCAGACGCTGATCGAGCGCGGCCTGCGCATCGTCAGCGGCCGCACCGAAAGCCACATGATGCTCGTCGACCTGCGCCCCAAGGGCCTGACCGGCAAAGAGGCCGAAGCGGTGCTCGGCGCGGCGCACATGACGTGCAACAAGAACGGCATCCCGAACGACCCGCAAAAGCCGATGGTGACGAGCGGCATCCGCCTGGGCACACCGGCGCTGACGACGCGCGGCTTCGGCG
Organism: Rhizobacter sp.; assembly: GCA_023954175.1. Lineage (GTDB taxonomy): Bacteria > Pseudomonadota > Gammaproteobacteria > Burkholderiales > Burkholderiaceae_C > CAIKUF01. The sequence continues at coordinate 8,473 of JAMLIM010000049.1, read as the reverse complement.
AGGGCGAAACGCGGTTGACGGCGCAGCTGATCGCCGACGTGCTCGACAAGCCGCACGACGCGGCGAACATCGCCGCGGTGCGCGCCAAGGTCGCCGCGTTGACGCGCGACTTCCCGGTCTACCGGTGAACGCGCGGGCGGCGACGCGCGCTGCGCACGCCTGAACCGGATCGCGCGATGCGCTGCCCGTTCTGCAGCCACGAAGAGACGCAGGTCGTCGAGACGCGCGAGTCCGACGAAGGCGACGTCGTGCGCCGCCGGCGCCGCTGCCAGAAGTGCGACAAGCGCTTCACGACCTATGAGCGCGCCGAGATCGCGCTGCCCTCGGTCGTCAAGAAGGACGGCACGCGCGAGGACTTCGAGCTCGACAAGCTGCGCGGCTCGATGCAGCTCGCGCTGCGCAAGCGCCCGGTCAGCGTCGAGCAGCTCGACGCCGCCGTCGAGCGCATCCAGGACAAGCTGCTCAACAGCGGCGCGCGCGAGGTGGCGACGACGCGCCTGGGCGAGCTCGTGATGCGCGAGCTGAAGCGCATCGACAAGGTCGCCTACGTGCGCTTCGCGTCGGTCTACCGCAGCTTCGAGGATGTCGACGAGTTCCGTCAGCTGATCCGCGACATCTGAGACCACCCCCGTTCGGGGGACCCCCATCGCGACCCGCGCGCCTCCCACCTGAAGGGGACGCGCAAAACGCATCGGTTTTCTAGAGTGTGCCCATCGTTCACGACACGACGAGGCACCGATGAAAACCCACCCGATTGCACGTTCCCCGCGACGCCCCCAGCGCGGCGTCACGCTGATCGAAACGGCCGTCGCGCTGACGATCGGCGCGATCGCGCTGACGACCGTCGCGCCGAGTTTCCAGAGCCTCGTCGCGCGCAAGCGGCTCGAAGGCGTCGCGACCCAGCTCGCGACCGACCTGCAGTTCGTCCGCACCGAAGCGGTCGCGCGCAACCTGCCGGTGCGCGTCAGCTTCTTCGCCGACGGCAACGGCAGCTGCTACCTCATCCACACCGGCGCCAAGGCCCAGTGCAGCTGCGCAAGTGAACAAGCCGCGGCATGCGTCGGCGGCGCCGAGCGCATCAAGTCGGTCTACCTGCCCGCGGCCGAGCACGTGGCGGTGCAGGCCAGCGCCGGCTCGATCCTCTTCGATCCGCTGCACGGCACGAGCACGCCCACCGGCACCGCGCGCGTCACCGGCACACCGGGCGCCGTCCACCACATCGTCAACGTGATGGGCCGCGTGCGTTCGTGCTCGCCGGCGCCGGCCTTGCCCGGCTACCGCACCTGCTGAGGCCAACCCTTCCGCAAACCCAAGACCACAGGAGAGCCGCCATGTCCGTCCCATCTCGCCGCCGCCAAGCCGGCTTCACGCTGGTCGAACTGATGATCGCCACTTCCGTCTCCGGCGTGCTCGCGTCGATCGCCTACCCGAGCTACAGCGGCGCGATGCACAAGCTCCGCCGCACCGAAGCGCTCGTCTCGATGATCCAGCTCCAGCAGGCCGAGGAGCGCTGGCGCGCGAACAACGGGCGCTATGGCTCGCTCGAGGAGGTCGGCGTAGCCGGCGTCATCGCCGGCGGCAGCTATCGCCTCAGCGTCGGCGCGGCGTCCGCCCATGGCTACGAAGCGACGGCGGTCGCGACGGGTGCGCAGGCACGCGACGCCGCCTGCCGCTACATGGTGCTCGTCCTCGATGGCGGCGACGTCGCCTACCGCTCGGGTGCGACCGACGCCGCCGACAACCCGGCGCCGGTCAACCGCAAGTGCTGGAACCTGTGATGGACGCCGCCCGTCAGCGCGCTGCCCGCGGCTTCACGCTCGTCGAGGTGCTGGTCGGCCTCGCGCTCGCGCTGCTCGTCGTCGCCGGCGGCGCGGCGCTGCTCGCGAGCCAGATCCGCGAACACCGCTCGCTCGTCCTCGAAGCCCGGCTGACGCAGGACCTGCGCACCGCGGCCGACCTGATCGTGCGCGACCTGCGCCGCGCCGGCCACTGGGGCGATGCCGGCGCCGGGCTCTGGACCGAAGCGCAGCCGGCACGCGCCAATCCCTACCTCGCGCTCGCGCCCGACGGCGCGGCCTCCGACGCCGCAAGCCTGCGCTACTCGCGCGACGCGATCGAGAACCATGTCGTCGACGGCAACGAGCAGTTCGGCTTTCGGCTGCGCAACGGCGCGATCGACATCCAGCTCGGCAACGGCAACTGGCAGGCGTTGACCGACGCCACCGTGCTCACCGTGACGCAGTTCCTGATCACCGCGACGCAGGAAGCGATCGAGCTCGAAGCCGCCTGCCCGACGCCCTGCCCACCCGGCGATGGCGCCTGCGCGCCGCAGCAGGTCGTCCGCGGCCTGGCGCTGGAAATCGGCGCGCGCGCGGTGGCGGACGCTGCCGTCGTGCGCACGGTGCAGGCGCGGGTCCATGTGCGCGCCGATGCAGTTTCGGGCGCCTGCCCGGCATGACGACGAGGGCCTCCGACATGACACCCGCTCGAACCCAACGCGGCGCCGCGACGCTCGCGATCACGCTCCTGCTGCTGTTTGCGATGATGGTCGTCGCGGGCATCGCCAACCGCAACCTGATCTTCGAACAACGGGCGTCGGCGAACCAGGCGCGCACGACAAAGGCGTTCGAGGCGGCCGAGGCCGGCCTCGAATGGGCCCAGGCGATGCTCGCGAGCGACGCCTCGATCGGCACGGATTGCGCCCCCGAGGCCGCACCGGGCAACGTGTCCTTGCGCGAGCGCCTGCTCGCCTACGACGCCGACAGCGGGCGCTTCCTGCCCCGCAGCTGGAGCGACGCGGGCCACGAGGTGGCGCTGCAGGCCGCCTGCGTGCGCGATGAGAGTTCAGGCACGGGCTGGGCCTGCAGCTGCCCGCGCGACGGCCATCCGGCGCTCGACCTGCCGTCCGCCACCGGCAGCCATCCGGTGTTCTCGATCCGCTTCGTCGCCGCCGCGCGCGAGGGCATGGTGCAGCTGATTGCCACCGGCTGCGACCGTGCCGCTGCCGACTGCCTGCCGGGCTGGGTGGGCGAAGCCCCGGGCGTCGCCGTGGCGCGCGTGCAGGTGACGCTCGCACTGCTGCCGGCCCTCGCGGCCGTCCCCGCGGCTGCGCTGACCGCGCAGGGCGAGATCGACGCCGGCGGCGCGATCGCGCTGTCCAACACCGACCCGCTCGCGAGCGGCTTGACCGCGCACGCCGGCGGCCGCATCGCGCTCGCCCATGCTGCGCTGCAGACGCGGCCGGGCGAGCCGGCCGAACTCTCGCTTGCCGAGCACGACAGCGCACTCGCCGGGATCGAGCCGCAGCGTATTCCGAGCCGGCTGTTCGGGGTCGATGCGGCACGCTTCCGGCAACTGCCCGGCCTGCACACCGTCGCCTGCCCGGCGGACTGCAGCGCGCTGATCGCCGACGCGCTCGCCGCCGGGCACCGGCGCATCCGTGTCGCCGGCGATCTGAACCTTGCCGGTCCCACGATCGTCGGCGCGCCGGATCGGCCCGTGCTGCTCGTCGTAGAAGGCAGCCTGCGGCTTGCGGACGGCGTTCGGATTCACGGCGCCGTTGTCCAGCTGAGCCCGCAGTGGGACACCAGCGGCACGCACGATGCGCGCATCGACGGCGCCCTGTTCGCGGCCGGCGACGTCGTCGGCGACGGCACGCCGACGATCGAGTACGACCGCGCCGTGCTGGCGCGCCTGCATCGCGAGGTGGGTGTCTTCGTGCGCGTGCCCGGCAGCTGGCGCGATTTCTAAACGTCTGAACGCGCGTTCGACCCCACCGAGGAGGCACCATGCGCACCCATTCCCGACCCCTTCGCTGCCGCCAGACTGAGCGCGGCTTTGCGCTGCTCGAAACCCTGATCGCCGCCCTCGTCGTCGCGGCCAGCGTGCTCGCGCTGATCTGGCTGCAGGGCGCGTTGCGCTACAACGCCGACATCGCGCGCCAGCGCACCGAGGCGGCGCGCATCGCGCAGGCGGAGATCGAGCGGCTGCGCAGCTTCGCCGCCGTCGATGCGGCGCCCGGCAGGCTCTCCTGGGGCGACATCACGGATGAGGTGCTCGACGCCACGCCCAGCGCCAGCCCGACGACCTATCTGTTGACGCGCGTCGTCCAGACCGACGACAGGCTGATGCTGAAAACGGTTCAGGTCCGGCTGAGTTGGAACGACCGGCGCGGGCAGCCGCAGCAGTTCAGCCTCGAAACCCAGATCGTCGGCCATGATCCGGCGCTCGCCGGCACGATGACGCTGCCGCGGATCGCTTTCGCGCGGCCGTGAGCGGTGAGGCATCGAGGCCTCGATCCGCGCGGTCGACACTTCCGGCTGACGCAGAATGGCGCCAGGCCCCACCCTCCCACGCGCGCGAGCAACGCCCATGACCTCACCGACGACACCGGCGCGGGATCGAACCTTCAGCGACGCCGACACCGACGCGATGCGCGAAGCCCTGATGCTCGCCGGGCAGGCGGTCGGCCTGTGCGAGCCCAACCCGCGCGTCGGCTGCGTCATCACACGCGCCGACGGCCGCGTGATCGGCCGCGGCCACACCCAGGCCGCGGGCGCGGCGCACGCCGAGCCGATGGCGATGCAGGACGCCGCGCTGCACGGCGAGGACGTGCGCGGCGCGACGGTCTACGTCAGCCTCGAACCCTGCTCGCACCACGGGCGCACGCCGCCGTGCTGCGATGCGCTGATCCGCGCCGGCGTCGCGCGCGTCGTCGTCGCCACGCAGGACCCGAACCCGCTCGTCGCCGGCACCGGCCTGGCGCGCCTGCGCGCGGCGGGCATCGCGGTCGAGGTCGGGCTGCTCGCCGGCGCGTCGCGCGCGCTCAACATCGGCTTCTTCTCGCGCATGCTGCGCGGTCGGCCGTGGCTGCGCATGAAGGTCGCAATCTCGCTCGACGGGCGCACCGCGCTCACGAACGGCGTCAGCCAGTGGATCACCGGCGAAGCGGCGCGCACCGACGGCCACGCCTGGCGCAAGCGTGCCGGCGCGGTATTGACGGGCGTCGGCACGGTGCGCGACGACAACCCGCGGCTCGATGTGCGCCTCGTCGAGACGCTGCGCCAGCCGCAGCGCGTGATCGTCGACTCCAGGCTCGAAACGCCGGTCGGCGCGCGCATCCTCGACGCACCGGGCGCGGTGTGGGTCTACGGCGCCCAGCCGGCCGAAGACCGCAGCGCCGCGCTGGCGTCGCGTGGCGCCCAGGTCGTGCTGATGCCGGGCGCGAACGCGAAGGTGGACCTGCGCGCGATGCTGCTCGACCTCGGCGAACGCGGCGTCAACGAACTGCACGTCGAGGCCGGCAGCAAGCTGAACGGCTCCTTCGTGCGCGAGGGCCTGGTCGACGAATGGCTCGTCTACATGGCGCCGCGCCTGCTCGGGCCGGGGCGGGACCTGGCCAGCTTCGGCCCGTTGGCCGCGCTGTCGGACGCGGTGCCGCTGCGTTTCCACGCGGTGGACCGTGTCGGCGACGATCTTCGGCTTCTGCTGCGCAGCGCGGACCCGTCGCCGTTCTGAAGTGCCGCGCACGGTCTGCGAGAATCCGCCCATGTTCACCGGCATCATCAGCGGCATCGGCCGCATCGTCTCGGTCGAGGCGCTCGGCGCCGGCACTGAGCATGGCAAGCGCCTCACGCTGCAGGCGCCGCGCGGCTACCTCGACGATGCGCAACTCGGCGACAGCATCGCGCTCAACGGCGCCTGCATGACGCTGACCTCGCTCGATGCCGCCACCGACTGCTTCACGATCGACATCTCCGCCGAAAGCCTCGACAAGACCGCCGGCCTGGCCGAGCCGGGCGCGGTCAACCTCGAGAAGGCACTGCGCGCGAACGACCGCCTCGGCGGCCATCTCGTCAGCGGCCATGTCGATGGCGTCGGCCAGGTCACGCACTTCGCGCCGGTCGGCGAGTCGTGGACGCTGCGCATCCTCGCGCCCGCGGCGCTCGCGCGCTTCCTGGCGGTGAAGGGGTCGATCACCGTCAACGGCGTGAGCCTGACGGTCAACGACGTGCGCGATGTCGAAGGCGGTTGCGAGTTCGGCATCAACCTGATCCCGCACACGCTCGAGCAGACGACGCTCGGCCGCCTCGTCGCGGGCAACCGCGTCAACCTCGAGATCGACCTCATCGCGCGCTATGTCGAGCGCATGCTGGGCGCAGGCGTTTCGGCCCAGGGGCCCGCGAGCGCATAGATCGCCACCTCGCTGCGACGTCCCTTGACCTTCACCGCCGGCAGGGGCGCAAGGTCTGCCGACGACAACAGCAGCGCCTGCGTCGCGCCACTGACGAGCACCGTGGTGCCGAACTCCTTGTTCAGCGCCTGGATCCGCGACGCGACGTTCACCGCGTCGCCGACGAGCGTGTACGACAGTCGCTCGCTGCTGCCGATGTTGCCGGCGATCACCGTGCCGCTGTGGATGCCGATGCCGTGACGCAGCGCCGGTTTGCCCGCCGCGTGGCGCGCAGCGTTGAATGCGTTCAGGCGTTCGCCCATCGCCCGCGCAGCCGCCAGTGCCGCGTCGGCGTGCCGCGCGATGGCGAGCGGCGCACCGAACACGGCCTCGATCTCGTCGCCGATGAACTGCAGCACGAGGCCGCCCTGCGCGCGGATCGCGGCGTCCATCTCGGCGAAGTAGGCGTTCAGGTCGGCCACCACCTCGGCCGCCGGGTGCGACTCGACCCAGGGCGTGAAGTCGCGCAGATCGGCAAACAGGATCGTCACCTCGCACTGCGCGCCTTCGGTCGACGCGCGCCCGGCGAGGATCTCGTCACGCACCTCGGGGCTGACGTACTTGCCGAAGGTCTCGCGGATGCGTTCGCGTTCGCGCAGGCCCTCGACCATGCCGTTGAAGCCCTCCGCGACGGCGCCGATCTCGTCGTTCGACACGACCCGGCAGCGCACGTCGAGCGCACCGTCACGCACCTGCGCCATCGCGAGCTGCACGTCGCGCAAGGGCGCGGCGACGCTGTCGGCGACGAGCGCGGCGAGCCCGACGGAGGCGATCAGACCGCCCGCGGCCAGCACGAGCACGACGACGATCAGGTTGCGCACGATGCCCGCCGCTGCCGCCGCGTCCGCGCCGAGCAGGGCGTCCGCGCGCGTCAACGCCGCGACCGAGAGCACCCCCAGCGGCATCAGGCTCAACAGCAGGAACACGACGATCATGCGTGTGCGCACCCGCAGCCGCGGCACCCGCGCGGCGCTCAGATCGCCTTGCGGGAAGAAGCGGGGCAGTTCGGCACGCCACACGTGCTCGGCGCCGAAGTAGACGATCGCGGTCACGAAGCTGCCGGCGACGAAGGTGATCGCAAAGATCTGGCGCAACGCGCGCCACGGCTCGAAGCTCCCCGCAAGCAGCGGCCACAGCACGCCCCAGACGAAGCCGGCGGCGACCCAGCCGCCGAAGGTCAATGCGGCTACGGCGGCCGGCGCCAGCAGCGCACGCCGACGTGCGCGCGGGTCGCGTTCAGGGGGCACCGGGTCCGATGCCGCCCGGCGCGTCACGGGTTGCATCCAGCGCGCGGCCAGCGCCCGCCCGATCGCCAGCAGCAGCCCGAAGCCGAGCACGAAATACGCGATCTCGACCGTCCCGAGCGGTGAGACACCCTCGTTGACGGTCGGGTCGACGAAGCGGAAATAGGCGAACGTGAGCAGCGCCCCGCCGAGGTTGCCGATGATCACGACGCCGGTCAGCGGCGGGCGCGAAGGCAGCAAGGTGGTTGCCATGGGCGCAATTGTCGCTGCGCCGAATGCGCCACGCAGCCTCACATTCGCTCAGTACGGATTGCCGAGGTACAGGTAGAACGCCTGGTTGCCGCCCGAGGCAAAGCCGAAGCCGAGATAGCCGACGCCGAGCGGCGTGTCGGCGGCGAAGTAGAGGGTGCCGGAATGGAACATCGGCTTGTCGTTCAATTCGACGAGCTGCGGCATCTGCGCGCCTTCGTAGGCGACGCCCGTGTAGACGCCGTCGAACAGCGGTATCTTGCCGATCTTGTACTGGTAGAGGACGCGGCCGTAGAGAAAGCGCGGCCCCAGCAGCTGCTGCGTGCGGTAGCCCGACATGTTGAGGAACCCGCCGAGCTGAAACTGCGCGTAGTCGGGCAGCGCCTCGATGTCGGGTGAGCCACCGCCGCGCGCGGTCAGGCGCAAGGTGTGCCGGCCGCTCGAGAAGGCGGTGCGCGCCTGCACCGCGTAGCGGCTGTAGCTGTCCGACGCGCCGAGCGCGGTACGCGAGCTCACGCCGTCGAACGACAGGAAGCAGCCGCCGCGCGGAAAGCTCACGCTGTCGAGCTGATCGACGCGCAACGAGACGCGCGCGATGCCGACATCGATGTTCTCCGCCGGCGGGAAGATCGCCGGGCCGGCGGTCAGCGTGAACCGGCGCTTGCCGAAGTACAGGCCGACGCGCGCTTCGCCGAACTCGCGCAGATTGGCGCCCGCGTCAAGCCCGCCGCCGATCAGCTGGTCGTTG
>JAMLIM010000048.1 GCA_023954175.1 Rhizobacter sp. | reverse complement strand
CGCGGCGACGCGTTCCATCTTGCTTTGCAGCTTGTTCAGCGCCGACAGATAGGCCTTGGCCGACGCCACGACGATGTCCGGATCGGCACCTACTCCGTTGACGACGCGCCCGCCGTGTTGCAGTCGCACCGTCACTTCGCCTTGCGATTCTGTGCTGCCCGAAGTGATCGCATTGACCGAATAGAGCAGCATTTCGGCGCCAGTCTGCAACTTCGACTCGATCGCCTTCAGGCTCGCGTCGACCGGCCCGTTGCCGTCGCTCTCGCCGTGGAGTTCGGTCTCGCCGGCGGCGAACGCGACGCTCGCGTGCGGCCGCTCACCGGTCTCGGAGCGTTGCGACAGCGCGAGCAGCCGGTAGTGCTCCTGCTCGACGGTGACGGACTCGTCCATCACGAGCGCAATGATGTCCTCGTCGAAGATGTCGCTCTTGCGGTCGGCGAGTTCCTTGAAGCGGGTGAACGCGGCGTTCACCTCGGCCTCGGACTCGAGCGTGATGCCGAGTTCGACCAGGCGCTGCTTGAACGCGTTGCGCCCCGACAGCTTGCCGAGCACGATCTTGTTGGCCGACCAGCCGACGTCCTCGGCGCGCATGATCTCGTAGGTGTCGCGCGCCTTGAGCACACCGTCCTGATGGATGCCCGACGCATGCGCAAAGGCGTTAGCGCCGACCACTGCCTTGTTCGGCTGGACGACGAAGCCGGTCGTCTGCGCAACGAGCCGCGATGCCGGCACGATGTGCGTCGCATCGATGCCGATGTCGAAGCCGAAGTAGTCCTTGCGCGTCTTGAGCGCCATCACGACCTCCTCGAGCGAGCAGTTCCCCGCGCGCTCACCCAGGCCGTTGATCGTGCATTCGATCTGGCGCGCGCCGCCCAGCATCACGCCGGCGAGCGAGTTGGCGACCGCCATGCCGAGATCGTTGTGGCAATGCACCGACCAGATCGCCTTGTCGGCGTTCGGGATGCGCTCGCGCAGATTGCGGATGAACTGCCCGTAGAGCTCGGGAATCGCATAGCCGACGGTGTCGGGGATGTTGATCGTCGTCGCGCCCTCGTCGATCACGGCTTCGAGCACGCGGCACAGGAAGTCGGGGTCCGAGCGGTAGCCGTCCTCGGGCGAGAACTCGACGTCGGCCGTCAGATTGCGCGCGAAGCGCACCGAGAGGCGCGCCTGCTCGAAGACCTGATCGGGCGTCATGCGCAGCTTCTTGTCCATGTGCAGCGCGCTCGTCGCGATGAAGGTGTGCACGCGCGACGACGCGGCGCCCTTGAGCGCCTCGGCGGCGCGCGCGATGTCGCGGTCGTTGGCGCGTGCGAGCGAGCACACCGTGCTGTCCTTGATCGCCGCGGCGATCGCCTTCACGGCCTCGAAGTCGCCGTTGCTCGATGCCGCGAAACCGGCCTCGATCACGTCCACCTTCAGCCGCTCGAGCTGGCGCGCGATGTGCAGCTTCTCTTCGCGCGTCATCGAGGCGCCGGGGGACTGCTCGCCGTCGCGCAGCGTGGTATCGAAGATGATGATCTTGTCGGTCATGGTCTTGCTCCTGGGTCGGACAAAGGCGTAGTGGGTTGTCGAGGGCTGCAACCCGCGCCACAAATCAAAACGGCCCGCTGCGGGTTGCATGCGGGCCGTGAAGACGAAATCAAAACAAGACGAACGTCAGCGTGCCCGGATCACTCCAAGAAGTCGTAGCAGGGCGGACCGACGAGGGCTCATGACGCGAATGTAGCACGAGTGGGCGCCGGGCGTCCCGCGGGGCGCATCATCGGTGCAGCCCTGTTTCTTCCGGCTCGTCGGTCGAGGTCGAGATCAGGCTGACCGGCCGGCCCTTCATGCGCCGCCACACATACACCGCGTAGCCCGACAAGCCGTAGATGACGAACATCGCGAACAGCACGAACGGCGGGTGAAAGCTGACGATCGCGATGCCCAGCGCGATCGCGACGATGACGATGAAGGGCACGCTGCGCTTGAAGCTGACCACCTTGAAGCTGTAGAACGGCACGTTGGTGACCATCGTCAGCCCGGCATACAGCGTGATCGCGAAAGCGGTCCAGTCGAGCCAGCGGCCTTCGTGGTATCCCTTGAAGCCGGCGTCGTCGAGGACCCAGATGAAGCCCATCACGATCGCGGCCGCCGCCGGGCTGGGCAGGCCCTGAAAGAAGCGCTTGTCGACGACCGTGATGTTGGTGTTGAAGCGCGCCAGCCGCAGCGCCGCCGACGCGCAGTAGACGAACGCGGCCAGCCAGCCGAGCTTGCCCAGATCCTTGAGCGCCCACTCGTACATCACCAGCCCCGGTGCGGCGCCGAAGGACACCATGTCCGACAGGCTGTCCATCTGCTCGCCGAAGGTGCTCTGCGTGTTCGTCATGCGCGCGACGCGACCGTCGAGGCTGTCGAGCACCATGGCGCAGAAGACGCCGATCGCGGCCTGCTCGAAGCGCCCGTTCATCGCCATCACGATCGCATAGAAGCCGCCGAACAGGGCGGCGAGCGTGAACAGATTGGGCAGGATGTAGATGCCCTTTCGCCGCGGGCGCGAACGCGCGAATTCGTCGCGATCCGACCCGGGGTCGGCGGCGTCGAGCGCGTCCTCGTCGTCTGTCATGGCGTGTGCGGCGTTGTCCGGTGCATGGCTCGACCGAGGATACCGCAGCGACCCCCGGTGGCGCCCCGCTCGATGCGAGGCGCCGCGCCCTGCGGGATCGGCTGCGGATCAGAGGTGCGGATCAGAGGTGCGGATCAGAGGTGCGGATCAGTTGCGACTCTGGTCGACGAGCCGGTTCTTCTTGATCCACGGCATCATCGCGCGCAACTGCTCGCCGACGACCTCGATCGAGTGCTCGGACGTGAGGCGCCGGCGCGACAGCAGCGTCGGCGCACCGGCGCGGTTCTCGAGGATGAAGCTCTTCGCGTATTCGCCGGTCTGGATGTCCTTCAGGGCCTGGCGCATCGCGTTTCGCGTCTCGTCGTTGACGATCTTCGGGCCCGTCACGTACTCGCCGTACTCGGCATTGTTCGAGATCGAGTAGTTCATGTTCGCGATGCCGCCCTCGTAGATCAGGTCGACGATCAGCTTGAGCTCGTGCAGGCACTCGAAGTACGCCATCTCCGGCGCATAGCCGGCCTCGACCAGCGTCTCGTAGCCGGCCTTGATCAACTCGACCGTGCCGCCGCACAGCACGGCCTGCTCGCCGAACAGATCGGTCTCGGTCTCCTCGCGGAAGTTGGTCTCGATCACGCCCGCCTTGCCGCCGCCGTTGGCGGTGGCGTAGCTCAGCGCCAGGTCGCGTGCCTTGCCGGACTTGTCGGCGTGCACCGCGATCAGGTGCGGCACGCCGCCGCCTTGGGTGTAGGTCGAGCGCACCGTGTGGCCGGGTGCCTTCGGCGCAACCATCCAGACGTCGAGGTCGGCGCGCGGCACGACCTGACCGTAGTGCACGTTGAAGCCATGCGCGAACGCGAGCGATGCGCCCTGTTTCATGTTCGGGCCGACGTCGGTGTTGTAGACGGCGGCGATCTGCTCGTCGGGCAGCAGCATCATCACGACATCCGCCGCCTTGACCGCGTCTGCAACCTCGGCCACCTTCAGGCCCGCCTTCTCCGCCTTGGCCCAGCTCGCGCCGCCCTTGCGCAGACCGACGGTCACCTTGACGCCGCTGTCGTTGAGGTTTTGCGCGTGCGCGTGGCCCTGCGAGCCGTAGCCGATGATCGTCACGCTCTTGCCCTTGATGAGGCTCAGATCCGCGTCCTTGTCGTAATAAACCTTCATGTTGCCTTCTCCATATGAAAACTCGAAGGGCCCGACGCGCGGACCCGCTGTTGCCCCTTACACACGCAGAATGCGCTCGCCGCGTCCGATGCCGCTGGCGCCGGTGCGCACCGTCTCGAGGATGGCCGCGCGATCGATCGCCTGCAGGAAGGCGTCGAGCTTGGACGTGTCGCCGGTGAGTTCGATCGTGTAGCTCTTTTCGGTGACGTCGATGATGCGGCCACGGAAGATGTCGGCCATGCGGCTCATCTCCTCGCGCTCCTTGCCGACCGCACGCACCTTGATCAGCATGAGTTCGCGTTCGGTGAAGCTGCCCTCCGTCAGGTCGACCACCTTCACCACCTCGATCAGGCGATTGAGGTGCTTGGTGATCTGCTCGATCACCTCGTCGGAGCCGGTCGTGACGATCGTCATGCGCGACAGCGACGCGTCCTCGGTCGGTGCGACGGTCAGGCTTTCGATGTTGTAGCCGCGCGCAGAAAAGAGAGCGACGACGCGCGACAGCGCGCCAGGCTCGTTTTCGAGCAGCAGGGCGATGATGTGTTTCATGGTGTCTTGTCCGGCGCGCTCTTCACGCCGCCGGCGGTAACCGACGGCACTTGGCCACGCTTCAGTGAAGTGATGTTGGAAGGAATGTCAACTGCTGTTGCGAAGCGCGTTCCGCCGACGCCTGCCCGGTGGCGGTAACCCCCGGGCCAACGCCTGCGTGCGGCGCCTCACAGGTCTTCCGACCCCAGCAGCATCTCGCTGATGCCCTGCCCCGGCTTGACCATCGGCCAGACGTTCTCGGTCGGATCGGTGCGGATGTCGAGGAACACGGTGCGGTCCTTCAGGCGGATCGCCTCGCGCAACGCGGCTTCCACATCGCCCGGCTTCTCGACGAGCAGCCCGACGTGGCCATAGGCCTCGGCCAGCTTGACGAAGTCAGGCAGCGCATCCATGTAGCTGTGCGAGTAGCGCCCTTCGTAGTCGAGCTGCTGCCACTGACGCACCATGCCGAGGTAGCGGTTGTTCAGCGACACGATCTTCACCGGCGTCTTGTACTGCAGGCAGGTCGACAGCTCCTGGATGCACATCTGGATCGAGCCCTCGCCCGTGATGCAGAAGACGTCGGACTCGGGCTTCGCCAGCTTGATGCCCATCGCATACGGCAGTCCCACGCCCATCGTGCCGAGGCCGCCGGAATTGATCCAGCGCCGCGGCGACTCGAAGTGAAAGTACTGCGCCGCCCACATCTGGTGCTGGCCGACGTCCGACGTGATGTAGGCGTCCAGGTCCTTCGTCAGCCGGCCCAGCGTCTCGACGACGAACTGCGGCTTGATGACCTCGGTGCTGTTGCGGTACTTCAGGCATTCGCCCTTGCGCCATTCGCTGATCTGGCCCCACCAGGACGCGAGCGCCTCGGTGTTCGGGCGCGCCTGCGCCTCCCGCACCTGCGCGATCAGTTCCTGCAGCACGTCGCGCACGTCGCCGACGATCGGGATGTCGACCCGCACCCGCTTGGAAATCGACGACGGATCGATGTCGACATGAATGATCTTGCGCTCGACCGAGGCGAAGTGCTTCGGGTTGCCGATCACGCGGTCGTCGAAGCGGGCGCCGATCGCCAGCAGCACGTCGCAATGCTGCATCGTCATGTTGGCCTCGTAGGTGCCGTGCATGCCGAGCATGCCGAGGAACTTCGAGTCACTGGCCGCAATTGCACCAAGCCCCATCAGCGTGTTGGTGCAGGGGTAGCCAAGGAGATCGGCGAGCTCGCGCAGTTCGGCCGACGCATTGCCGAGCACGACGCCGCCGCCGGTGTAGACGTAGGGGCGCTTCGCGCTGAGCAGCAGTTGCACCGCCTTGCGAATCTGGCCGCCGTGGCCCTTCTTGACCGGGTTGTACGAGCGCATGGCCACGCTTGCCGGGTAGCTGAACGGCGTGCGGCTGAGCGAGACATCCTTCGGAATGTCGACCACCACCGGCCCCGGCCGGCCGGTGCGGGCGATGTGAAACGCCTTCTTCATCGTCATCGCCAGGTCGCGCACGTCCTTGACGAGGAAGTTGTGCTTCACGACCGGGCGCGTGATGCCCACCGTGTCGCACTCCTGGAAGGCGTCGAGCCCGATCGCGTGCGTCGGCACCTGGCCGGTCACGATCACCATCGGGATCGAGTCCATGTAGGCGGTCGCGATGCCGGTGACGGCGTTCGTCACGCCCGGCCCGGAGGTGACGAGGGCGACGCCGACCTCGCCCGTCGCACGCGCGAAGCCGTCGGCGGCGTGCACCGCCGCTTGCTCGTGGCGTACCAGGACATGCTGAATCGTGTCCTGCTTGTAGAGCGCGTCGTAGATGTAGAGCACCGCGCCGCCGGGGTAGCCCCAGAGGTACTTGACGCCTTCTGCCTGAAGGCAGCGCACCAGTATCTCGGAGCCGTTCGGATCGGTGGGGGGGGAGGCTTGCGCCGTTGCGGCGCGCTTGACTTCAGCGGCAGACATGTCCATTTCAAACCTTTGTGAATTTCTCTGACGAAAAACCATCGGTGCCCCTAAGCGCGCCCTCGTGAGGCGGCAGCGGAACCTGCGCAGTCTGCTGCGGCCAACCTCGCGATCGGGCGCCGCACATGAGACCGAACTGTTGTGCAGAGCAGCATTATGACACTGCGCACCGGCGCTTTCGCGGTCCGCGCGTCAGCACCGCAGCGAGTGTTGGCGCAATGCCATAATCGCGCCGTTTTGCTTGCGCCGCCCCGCGGCGCCCCCTCTTGGCCACCGACAAAGAACTGTCCGACTTTCTGCGCAGCGTCGAGAAGCGCGCCTTCAAGCGCACTGCCTACGCAGTGAGGGACGACGATGCCGCGCTCGACATCGTGCAAGATGCCATGATCCGGCTTGCAGAAAGCTATTGCGATCGCCCCGCCGGGGAGTTGCCGCTGGTTTTCCCGCGCATACTGTCGAACGCGACGATGGACTATTTCCGGCGCCAGAAGGTGCGCTCGGGGATGATCCAGAACTTCTCCGCCTTCGAGTCCGCGGACGACGGCGCGGACTTCGATCTGCTGGAGATGCTGGAGTCGGCCGATCACGTCCCGGCGGCCGAGGGAGCGGATGATCGCCTGACGCGAGCCCAGACCATGCAAGCGATCGAGGATGAAGTGATCAAGCTTCCGGCGCGTCAACGCGAAGCCTTCCTGCTGCGTTACTGGGAGGAGTTCGATGTCGCGGAGACAGCGCTCGCCATGGGATGCTCGGAAGGCAGCGTGAAGACGCATTGCTTCCGGGCCTTGCACGCTCTGGCCACCGCGCTCAAGGCCAGGGGGATTGCGCCTTGAGCCCCGCGAACCGCCAACGACCCGCCATGCCACACCGCACCACCGAATTCGAGAACCTGCAGACACGCTACGCGCTGCGCATCACGGCGCGCCTGTCGGAGCGGGCGGACGCGCTCTCGCCGGACGTGAACGAGCGCCTGCGCTTCGCGCGCACGCGCGCCCTCGAGCACGCACGCGCGATGCGCCGCGCCGCGCAACCGCGCGCGGTGACTTCGGCGGTCGGGGTTGGTGGGCTCGCGCTCGCCGGCGCGCCGCGGCCCTCGCCGTGGTGGGTCGGCCTGCTCTCGCTGCTGCCGTTGCTCGCGCTGATTGCCGGTCTGGTGCTGATCCAGTCCGAACATGTCCGGCGCCAGGTTGCCGCCGTGGCCGAGGTCGACGCCGATCTGCTGCTCGACGATCTTCCGCCATCCGCATACAGCGATCCTGGCTTCGTCGAATTCTTGAAGCACCCGCCAGAGTGACCGAGGGCCCGCGACCGAACCGGCCAGCCCCGTCGCGTGACCGGGGCAGGGGCCTGTTCGCCTGCCTCGGCGTTCTGGCGGTGACGCTGGCGCCGCTTGCGTCGCATGCGCAGATCAAACCGGCCGCTGCCGCGTCAGCGGCCGTCGCCAAGCCCGCAACGGCAGCCAAGTCGACCGGCGGTCCGGCCTGGTCGGAACTCAAGCCTTCCGAGCAGGCCGCGCTCGGGCCGCTGCAGGGCGAGTGGGCTTCGATCGACGAGGCGCGCAAGCGCAAATGGCTCAAGATCTCCGAGCACTATCCGACCATGAGCGCGGCGGATCGGGCCCGCCTGCATGCGCGCATGGCCGAGTGGGCGGAGATGTCGCCTCAGGACCGGGCCAGGGTCAGGACGCGCTATCTCGAGGCCAAGAGCATCCCCGGGACCGACCGCCAGGCCGGGTGGGAGGCCTACCAGGCCCTCAGCCCCGAGGAGCGCAAGGCCCTTGCCGCGCGCGCGGCCGCGGCGCCGCGCAGCACCGCCAAGCCAGGGCAACCCGCCCCGCGCGCGGCGATGCGCGACGCGCCACCGGCGAAGCCCGCTGCCGCCAAGCGGGCCCCGGCCCCTGTCCCCACGCCGGCCCCGATGCCTGCCCCTTCGGCCAAGCCCGTCGTGCCAATCGCGCCGACGGTTCAAGGCAAGCCCGGGGCCACGACGAGCCTGATCACCAAGCGCCCGCCAGCGCCGGCGCACGGGGCGACCGCCAGCCCGAAGATCGCCGCCTCCGCCGACGTCATCGACAAGACCACGCTGTTGCCGCGCGCCGGTGCGCAGAAGGCCGGCGCCGCGCCGGGCGCGCAGAAGACAGGCGCCCCGCCAGCAGCCCGGGCACAGCCGACAGCGGCTTCCGCGCCCGCCGCGCCACGGTGACCGATACGCCGGCAGCGCCGGACCGGCCGGCCACCAGCGCGCCGCCGCGCATGGCCAGCCTCAGCCGACGCATGAGCTGCTTCGTCTACGAAGGCGTGCTGCTGTTCGGCGTGCTGATGGCGGCCGGCCTGCTGTTTGCAACCGTCACCGGACAGCGCAATGCCATGGTCGGCCGTCACGGCCTGCAGGCGTTCCTGTTTCTGGTGCTCGGCGCGTACTTCAGCTGGTTCTGGACGCACGGCGGGCAGACGCTTGCGATGAAGACCTGGCGAATCCGCCTGCTGCGCACCGACGGCGCCGTGCCATCGATGGCGCGCGCCTGGCTGCGCTATCTGCTCGCCTGGCTGTGGTTCGCGCCGGCGCTGGTCTGGCTCTGGCTCGAAGGCAGCGCCAGCCTCGCGCCGAGCGTCGCGACGCTCTTCACCGGCGTGCTGGTCTACGCTGCGCTGACCCGGTTCAATCCCGAGCGGCAGTTCTGGCACGACATCGTATGCGGCACGCGGCTTGTCGACACGCGTCCCGCGGCGTCGGGTCCGACCCATGGCTGAGCCACGCGCGGCCGCAGCGCACGGGGGCACCGGCGCGGGCCTGTCGGTCTGTGTCTACTGCGGGTCGCGCGCCGGCGACGACGCCGCGTTTGCGCAAGCCGCCCGCGCCGTCGGGCGCGCCATCGGCGAACGCGGCTGGCAACTCGTCTACGGCGGCGGCCGCGCCGGGCTGATGGGCGACGTGGCAAACGCCGCGCTCGCCGCAGGCGCCCGCGTGATCGGCATCATCCCGCAGGCGCTGATGGCGCGCGAGCAGGGCCACACCGGGCTCGACGCCCTCCACGTGGTCGAGACGATGCACGAGCGCAAGCGCCTGATGGCGGAGCACAGCGATGCCTTCGTCGCGCTGCCCGGCGGCATTGGCACCCTCGAGGAGCTGTTCGAAGTCTGGACCTGGCTGCAACTCGGCTATCACGCGAAGCCGGTCGGCCTGCTCAACGCCGGCGGCTACTACGACAAGCTGATCGACTTTCTCGATCACAGCGCCCAGCGCGGCTTCATCCCGAAGGCACAGCGCGACCTGCTGAGGGTCGAGCACGCGGCGGACGCGCTGCTCGACCGGATCGCGCGCCTGGCGCGGGGCCCGCAGCACGACGAGGACTACCGGGAGATCTAGCGCGTCGGCCGGCGCAGGCCGCTCAGACCGCGTCCTCGTCGGTCTCGCCGGTGCGGATGCGAACCACCTGCTCGACGGCGAAGACGAAGATCTTGCCGTCGCCGATCTTGCCGGTCTTGGCGGCCTTCACGATGGCGTCGATGCAGCGCTCGACGTCGTCGTCCTTCACGACCACCTCGATCTTCACCTTGGGCAGGAAGTCCACCACGTACTCGGCGCCGCGGTACAACTCGGTGTGCCCCTTCTGGCGGCCGAAGCCCTTCACCTCGGTCACCGTCAGGCCTGTCACCCCGACCGTGGCGAGCGCTTCGCGCACTTCTTCGAGCTTGAACGGTTTCAGAATGGCAGTGATTTGTTTCATGTCACGCTCCAACAATTGGCAATGCCCAATCCTAGTGCATGCGTCGACAACGCTCAGCCTGCCGGCAACGAGCGGTACGGCTCAGGCACGGAATTTCGAGGTGATCGGATAGCGCCAGTCCTTGCCGAAGGAGCGGTGCGTGATGCGTATCCCCACCGGCGACTGGCGCCGCTTGTACTCGTTGATCTTGATCAGATGCGTCACGCGCTCGACGTCGGCCGGCGCGAACCCGGCGGCGACGATCTCGGCGATGCCCTGGTCCTCCTCCATGTAGCGCTGCAGGATGGTGTCGAGCACCTCGTAGGGCGGCAGGCTGTCCTGGTCGGTCTGGTCCGGCCGCAGCTCGGCCGACGGTGGACGCGTGATGATGCGCTCGGGGATCACCTCGCGCCCTTGCGCGTTCTTCCAGCGCGCCAGCGCGTAGACGAGCGTCTTCGACACATCCTTGATGACGGCGAAGCCGCCCGCCATGTCACCGTAGAGCGTGCAGTACCCCGTCGCCATCTCGCTCTTGTTGCCGGTCGTCAGCACGATCGGGCCGAACTTGTTGGACAGCGCCATCAGCAGCGTGCCGCGGATGCGGGCCTGGATGTTCTCTTCGGTCGCATCCTCTTCCAAGCCCGCGAACTCGGTCGCCAGGCTCGCGCGAAACGCATCGAACATCGGCACGATCGAAATCTCGTCGTAGCGCACGCCCAGGCCCGCGGCCATCTCGCGCGCATCGAGCCAGGAGATGTCGGCGGTGTAAGGCGACGGCATCATCACGCAGCGCACCTTGTCGGCACCAAGCGCGTCGACCGCGATCGCGAGCACGAGTGCCGAATCGACGCCGCCCGACAGGCCGATGATGACGCCCGGAAAGCCGTTCTTGCCGATGTAGTCGCGCACCCCGGTGACGAGCGCATCCCACGCCTGTCGCTCGATCTCGGGGACGGGGTGGACCTCGCCGTGAAGGCTGCGATCGGGCGCAAGTTCGACGATGGGCAGCGCTTGCTCGAACATCGGCGCACGCATTGCGATGCGGCCCTCGGCGTCGACCGCGAACGACGCACCGTCGAACACGACCTCGTCCTGGCCGCCGACGAGGTGGCTGTAGAGCAGCGGCATGCCGGCCGTGCGCGCACGCTCGGCCATGCGCTGCTCACGCTCGGCGAGCTTGCCCAGATGAAACGGCGAGGCATTGAGCACGCACAGCACCTGCGCGCCGGCCACCTTGGCGCTCGCCGCCGGCTCGTCGAACCAGGCGTCCTCGCAGATCGCGAGGCCGAAGCGCAAGCCGCCGACCTCGAACACGACCGGCCCCTGGCCGGCGTCGCGCCCCGAGGCGAAGTAGCGCCGCTCGTCGAACACCTGGTAGTTCGGCAGCTCGCGCTTGCAGTAGGTCGCCACGACCCGCCCCCCTGCCAGCAGCGAGGCCGCATTGAAGCGTTGCGGCACCGCGTGCGAGCGCGACCTAAGATCGCCCCGCGCGCCGAACTGGTGCGGATGCCCGACCACCACATGCAGCCCCTCGCAACCCGCCAGCTCGCGCGCCACCTCCTGCAACTTCGCCGCACAGGCGTGCATGAAGCCATCGCGAAGCAGCAGGTCTTCCGGCGGATAGCCGCACAGGGCGAGTTCGGGCGTCATGACGAGCCGGGCGCCGCGTGCATATGCACTGCGCGCCGCCTCGACAATCAGGCGCGCGTTGCCGGCGAGATCGCCGACGGTCGCGTTGATCTGGGCCAGCGCCACTTTCACCGGAACTTGGTTTGACATATGCGTGACGCCGAGAACTCGAACCCTGCAGGCTCGAACGGAAGGGGCTCGAGTGAACGGGCCGGGAACGAATCGGACACGAGCGGACCGGCCTCGAGCGAATATGTTATCCGGCTCTTCGACGACCCGTCGGCGATCGACGCCGCGCAGTGGAACGCCCTGCTCGCGCGCGCCGCGGCGCCGACGCCGTTCATGCGCCACGAGTATCTGTGCGCCCTGCATGCCTCGGGCAGCGCGACGCGCGAGACCGGCTGGGCGGCGTGCTTCATCGGCGTCTTCGAGTCGCAGGCGCACGATGCTCCGCTCGTCGCCGCCTGCCCGCTCTACTTCAAGGACCATTCGTACGGCGAATACGTGTTCGACTGGGCCTGGGCCGAGGCCTACCAGCGCCACGGCCTCGCCTACTACCCGAAACTCGTCTGCGCCGTGCCCTTCACACCGGTGCCAGGCGCGCGGCTGCTCGTGCGCGAGGATGGGCTGCGCCGTGTGCTGCTCGAGGCGATCGAGCGGTTCGCGCGCGAATCCGGTTCGTCATCGGCGCACCTGCTGTTTCTGGATGACGCCGAGCAACGCGCCGCGCGCGACGCCGGCTGGATGCTGCGCAGCACGGTGCAGTTCCACTGGACGAACCGCAGACCCGAACCGTACGCGGACTTCGCGGCGTATCTCGCCAGTCTGCAGCGCGACAAGCGCAAGAAGATCAACCAGGAGCGGCGCAAGGTCGCCGACGCCGGCGTGCGGTTCGAGACCCGCATCGGTCGCGAGATCGAGACCGAAGACTGGGACTTCTTCCACCGCTGCTACACCCTCACCTACCGCGCGCACCACTCGACGCCCTACCTGACGCGCGACTTCTTCGCGCGCATCGCAGCGACGCAGCCCGAGCACTGGCTGCTCTTCATCGCGTCGCGCGCGGGCGAGCGCATCGCCACCTCGCTGATCGCGATCGACGCCGAGCGCGGCCACGCCTACGGCCGCTACTGGGGTGCGACGGCCGCGGTGGACTGCCTGCACTTCGAGGCCTGCTACTACCAGCCGCTCGCCTGGTGCATCGCGAACGGCTATCGGCGCTTCGAAGGCGGCGCGCAGGGCGCGCACAAGATGGCGCGCGGCCTGCTGCCGGTCGCCACCGCCTCGGCACACTGGCTCGCGCACCCGCAGTTCGCGCAGGCGGTCGCCGACTTCCTTCAGCGCGAAGGCGAGGCGGTGGCGGGCTATCTCGACGAGCTCGACGAGCACGGCCCGTTCAAGGCAGCGACGACCCGAGGCGATACGACGCCAGAGTGAGCTGTCTCGCGTTGCAGGGATTCGGTGAGGCAAAACCGCGCAATTTGAACGAACAGCCCGGGCGCGGCGCGCCCGGAGACGAAAAGGGGCCGGTCTACAATTCACCCCCGCTCGATGCGCAATGCGCGTCCCGCGACTGGCCGCCGGCACAAGGCGGTTGTTCAATCCTTCCGCCTCAGGAGACACCCAGATGGATCGCCGTTCCGCACTGAAGAAGACCGTGGCCGCAGGGGCTGCCGCAACATTCGCCGCTCCCGCCATCTCGCAAAACAAGATCGAGTGGCGCATGGTCACGACCTGGCCGAAGAATTTTCCGGGCCTCGGCGTCGGTGCGGAAAACCTCGCCAAACGCATCAACACGATGTCTGGGGGCCGCCTCACGATCAAGGTCTATTCAGCGGGCGAACTCGTGCCGCCGCTGCAGGCGCTGGATGCCGTCATCAACGGCACGGCCGAGATGAGCCACGGCGCCGCCTACTACTGGCAGAACAAGAACGTCGGCCTGTCGTTCTTCACCGGTGTGCCCTACGGCATGACGTCGCGCGAGCACGCGGCCTGGGTGCGCATCCTCGGCGGCCAGCAGATCTGGGACGAGATCTACGACCAGTTCGGCGTCCAGGGCTTCCTGTCGGGCGACACCGGCACGCAGGCGGGCGGCTGGTTCCGCAAGGAGATCAACACGGTTGCCGACATCAAGGGCCTGCGTTTTCGCACGCCGGGCCTCGGCGGCCAGGTCTGGGCCAAGATGGGCGCGTCGGTGACGAACCTCGCGGCCGGCCAGATCTTCCAGGCCCTGCAGGCTGGCACGCTGGACGCGGCCGAGTTCGTCGGCCCGTACAACGACCTCGCGCTGGGCTTCTATCAGATCGCCAAGAACTACTACTTCCCGAGCTTCATCGAGCCGGGCCTGGCGACCGAGGCGGTCGTCAACAAGTCGAAGTACAAGGCGCTGCCGGCCGACCTGCAGGAAATCATCCGCAGCGCCTGCCAGGCGGAGTACGACCAGGTCGCGTGCGACATTTTCGCCAACGATCCGCGCGCGCTCAACACGCTCGTGAACCAGCACGGCGTGAAGGTGCACATGTTCTCGGACGAGATTCTCGCCGCCGGTGCCAAGGCTTCGCTCGAAGTGCTCACCGCGGTGCGCGACAGTGATAACGCCCTCGCCAAGAAGACAGCCGAAAGCTTCGTCTCTGCCTTCAATCTGCTGCGCCAGCGGGCCGAACTGACCGACCTGCCCTACCTGCGCGCGCGCGAGAAGTTCTTCAAGCTGAAGTGATCGTGTCGGGCCCTGCGGCGTCCCACATGACGCACCGCGGGCCCGCGTGAGATCGGCAAACGCCTTCGGTGCGACGAGCACCGCAGGCACCGCGTACCCAGCCGGACCAGCATGACCATGCGCGCCATCGCACTTTTCGTGAGCGCCGTCGGGCGCCTCAACACATTCGTCGGCCGGACGTTCGCATGGCTCGTGCCGGCGGCGGTCCTGATCTGCTTTGCCGTCGTCGTGCAGCGCTACGTTTTCTCGACCACGCAACTGTGGCTGCAGGATCTTTACGTCTGGCTGAACGGCGCCATGTTCATGGCGGTCGCGGGCTACACGCTGCTGATCGACAGTCACGTGCGCGTCGACATCCTCTACCGCCCGGCACCTGCGCGCCGCAAGGCGATCATGGACCTCATCGGCGTGCTGCTCTTTCTTCTGCCCTACTGCGCCGTGGTCTGGCTCTGGGGCTTCGAGTACGTGCAGCGCGCCTGGAACCTGCATGAAGGTTCGGCCAATCCCGGCGGCATGCCGGGCCTGTACATCCTGAAGGGCTTCATCCTCGTCTTCGTCGTGCTCGTCGCCCTGCAGGGCATCGCGATGGCGCTGCGCAGCGTACTCGTGCTGGCCGGGCGCGAAAGCCTGTTGCCCGCAGCCTACCGCTACCAGGTGCAGTGACATGGACATGGTTCTGATCGGCGAGATCCTCGCCGTCTTGATGTTCGTCGGCGTGATCGGCACGCTGCTGCTCGGGTTCCCGGTTGCGTTCTCGCTCGCCGGCACCTCGCTCGTCTTTGGCGTCGTCGGCATGGTGCTCGGCGTCTTCGACCCGTCGAACTTCGGCGCGCTGGCGTCGCGCTATGTCGGCTTCATGACGAACGAGGTCCTGGTCGCGGTGCCGTTGTTCATCTTCATGGGCACCGTGCTCGAGCGCTCGAACCTCGCCGAGGAACTGCTGACGACGATGGGCCGCGTGTTTGGCAGCCTGCGCGGCGGGCTCGCGTTCTCCGTCATCGCAGTCGGCGCGCTGCTTGCGGCATCGACCGGCGTCGTCGGCGCGACCGTCGTCACGATGGGGCTGATCAGCCTGCCGGCCATGCTGCGCGCCGGCTACGACCCGAAGCTCGCCAGTGGTGTGATCTGCGCGTCGGGCACGCTCGGCCAGATCATCCCGCCGTCGACGGTGCTGATCTTCATGGGCGACATGCTCGCCGGCATCAATGCCCAGGTGCAGATGGCGAAGGGCAACTTCTCGCCGGTTCCGGTGTCGGTCGGCGACCTCTTCGCCGGCGCCATGCTGCCAGGCCTGTTGCTCGTCGGCCTGTACTTCCTGTACACGCTCTGGAAGGCGATCTTCGACCCGAAGTCGTGCCCGGCGATGGTCGTCACCGATGCCGAGCGCGCTTCACTCGGTCGCGACGTGCTGACCTCGCTGCTGCCGCCGCTGCTGCTGATCATCACCGTGCTCGGTTCGATCCTCGGCGGCATCGCGACACCGACCGAGTCGGCCTCGGTGGGTGCGATCGGCGCCGTGATCCTGGCGATCGCGAAGCGTCGCTTCAGCCTGAAGATGTTGACCGAGTCGACGGTCAATACCGCCACCGTAACGTCGATGGTGTTCGTCATCCTGCTCGGCGCGGCCGTGTTCTCGATCGTGTTTCGCATGATGGGTGGCGACAACCTGGTGCACGAGGTGCTGTCTGATCTGCCGGGCGGCGCGATGACGGCCCTCGTCGTCGTCATGTTCGTGATGTTCCTGCTCGGGTTCATCCTCGACACCTTCGAGATCATCTTCATCGTGATACCGATCACCGCCCCGGTGCTGCTCAACCTGGGCGTCGATCCGCTCTGGCTCGGGGTGCTCGTCGGCGTCAACCTGCAGACGAGCTTCCTGACCCCGCCGTTCGGCTTCTCGCTGTTCTACCTGCGCGGCGTCGCGCCGCCCGAAGTGTCGACCGGGCAGATCTACCGCGGAGTCCTGCCCTTCGTCGGGCTGCAGGTCGTCGCGATCGCGCTGCTGCTGGCGTTCCCGGCGCTGTCGACCTGGCTGCCGCGGTTGCTGTACCGCTGAACGGCACGCGCCGCGCGCGGGTGCTTTCGGCTCAGGAGCCGGCGACCTTCATGCGCTCGATCAGCACCGAGCCGATGGTCCTCGCACCCGCCGTGTAGGCGTCGGCACCGACCGCGGCGATCGACCGGAACATGTCGCGCAGATTGCCGGCGATCGTGATCTCGTGCACCGGGTAGGCAATGCGCCCACCCTCGACCCAGAAGCCCGCCGCGCCGCGCGAATAGTCGCCGGTGACGTAGTTGATGCCCTGCCCCATCAGCTCGATCACGAACAGGCCGCGCCCGAGCTTGCGCAGCATCGCATCGAGATCGTCGTTCGGTCGCGTCAGCCGGCTCGTGAGCTTCAGGTTCTGCGAGCCGCCCGCGTTGCCGGTGGTGCGCAGCCCGAGCTTGCGCGCCGAATAGGTCGACAGGAAGTAGCCCTTCACGACACCCGCGCTGACGACATCGCGCGCCCGCGTCGCCACGCCTTCGTCGTCGAACGGCACGCTCGCCTTGGCGCGTGGCAGGTGCGGGTCCTCGGCGATGTCGACGTGCGCGGGCAGCACCTGGCGGCCGAGGCTGTCGAGCAGGAAGCTCGACTTGCGGTAGAGCGCGCCCCCGCTCGTCGCCTGCACGTAGGCGCCGAGCAGCCCGGACGCGAGCGAGGACTCGAACAGCACCGGCACCTCGCAGGTCGCGATCTTGCGCGAGCGCAGGCGCGACAGCGCGCGCTCCGCCGCGTAGCGCCCGATCGCTACCGGCGCCGCGAGATCCGCCGGCGCGCGCATCGAGCTGTACCAGGCGTCGCGCTGCATGTCGTCGCCCCCCTTGCCCGGGAGCGAGGCGATCGGCGCGACCGACAGCGAATGGCGCGAGCTTGCGTAGCCGCCGCGGAACCCGCGCGTGTTGCCGGCGAAGAAGTGCGACTGCTGCGCCGACACGCCGGCGCCCTCGGAATTGGTGATGCGCGGATCGGTCGCGAAGGCGGCGTCCTCGCAACGCTGCGCGATCGCGGCCGCCTGTTCGGCATCGATCAACCAGGGGTGAAAGAGGTCGAGGTCGCGTGTCGCTGCGGCGCCAGTCGCCAGATCGGCCGCGTCGGGGAGCCCCGCGGCCGGATCCTCGGCCGTGAAGCGCGCGATGTCATACGCCGCGTGCACCGCCTGCTCGAGCGCGGCGCGCGAGAAGTCCGACGTGCTCGCGTTGCCGCGGCGCTGCCCGCAATAGACGGTGACGCCGATCGACTTGTCGCGATTGCGCTCGACGTTCTCGATCGCGCCCTTGCGCACCGACACCGAGAGCCCTGCGCCTTCCGAGACCTCGACGCCGGCATCGCTCGCACCGAGCTTGCGCGCGAGTGCGAGCGTGTCTTCGACGAGTTGCTGAAACGTCTCGCGCGAAAACGAGAACACGTGTGGCGTGGCAGGTGTTGCAGCGCGCGAGGTGTTGGGCATGTGAGGGCGTGTGTGGCAGCCCTACGAGGGGCGCCGCTATGATAGCCACGCCCTTGCGGGCACCCTTTTTCGAATCCCCATGCCCCCTTCACACGCCCCCGGCGATCCACAGCTCGAAGAGCCGGCGCACGCACGCCCGAGCAAGACGCAACTGAAGAAGGCGATGCATGAACTGCAAGACCTGGGCGAAGCGCTCGTCGAGCTGCCGCCGGATCGAATCGCCGTGTTGCCGCTGTCCGAGACACTGCATTCGGCCATCGCCGAGTGGCGGCGCACGCGCTCGCACGAAGGCCGGCGCCGGCAGATGCAGTTCATCGGCAAGCTGATGCGCGGCACCGACCCCGAGCCGATCCGGGAGGCCGTCGCCGCGATGCAACTGGGCAGCGCGAAGGACGCCCTCGCGCTGCACCAGGCCGAGCGCTGGCGGGCCGAGCTGATCACGAGCGACGACGCGCTGTCCGACTGGGCGACGGCGCACGCGGGGAGCGATCTGCAGCAACTGCGCAGCCTGGTACGCGCCGCGCGCAAGGACGCCGCGAGTGCGCCCGAACAACGCAGCGGCCGCGCCTACCGTGAACTGTTCCAGTTCATCAAGCAGGCGCAAGCACAGGAAGAAAGCTGAGATGACGGACACCCTGGACAGCGTGCGCATCGGCGTCGTCTCGATCAGCGACCGCGCCTCGAGCGGCGTCTACGTCGATCAGGGGCTGCCCGCGCTGCAGGCCTGGCTCGCGCGCGCGCTGCGCAATCCGATCGAGTGGGAGCCGCGCCTGATTCCGGACGACGAGGCCGGCATCAGCAAGACGCTGCGCGAACTCGTGGACGATGCGCGCTGCGACCTCGTGCTGACGACCGGTGGCACCGGCCCCGCGCCGCGCGACGTGACGCCGGAGGCGACGCTGGCGGTGGCGGACAAGGTGATGCCGGGCTTTGGCGAGCAGATGCGCGCGATCAGCCTCGCGTTCGTGCCGACCGCGATCCTGTCGCGCCAGGTCGCCGTGATCCGCGGCAAGGCGCTCGTGATCAACCTGCCGGGGCAGCCGAAGGCGATCGCCGAAACGCTCGAAGGCCTGCCGGGCGCCGAGCCGCCCGTGCGCGGCATCTTCGCTGCCGTACCCTACTGCGTCGATCTGATCGGCGGGCCGTACATCGAGACCGACGACACGGTGTGCAAGGCGTTTCGGCCCAAGTCGGCGATCCGCCCGCCGCGTGCGGGCGCCTGAAGGTCGCGCAGCGCGACCCTGAGTCGTCACCCGTGCGATCGTCGCCCGAACGATCTTTCGGCGTCGGGCACCATCACTTCAACAACTGGCTCAGTCGCTCGGCGTCGAAATGTTCCTGCTGCTGCGCATCGCGCGGCACGCAGTCAGGCTGCGTCTGCGCGCGCGACAACTGCGCGACCGCCTGCCACAGCAGCGCGATCTGGTGTTCGTGCCCGGAGGCGTTGTCGATCAGGCCCTTCATCGCCTGCGAGACGGGGTCGTCGCCCTGCGTGACACCGTAGGCCGAGAACCCCATGCTCGCCGCCGCCGCTTCACGCTGCGCGTCGGTCTCGGCATGCAGGATGCGCGCCGGGTTGCCGACCGCCGTCGCCCCCGCCGGCACCGGCTTGACGACGACGGCACTCGAGCCGATGCGTGCGCCTTCACCGACCGTGAAGCCACCGAGTACCTGCGAGTTGGCGCCGACGATCACGCCGCGCCCGAGCGTCGGGTGCCGCTTGGCGCCTTTGGTGAGCGCCGTGCCGCCGAGCGTCACGCCCTGGTAGATCGTGCACTCGTCGCCGATCTCGGCCGTCTCGCCGACCACGACGCCCATGCCGTGATCGATGAACACGCGCCGCCCGATCGTCGCGCCGGGGTGGATCTCGATGCCCGTCAGAAAGCGCGCGATGTGTGAAATGAAGCGCCCGACCCAGTGCCATTCACGCGTCCAGCACCAGTGCGCCAGGCGGTGCAGGACGAGCGCATGCAGGCCCGGATAGCAGGTCAGCGCCTCCCAGCGGCTGCGCGCCGCGGGGTCGCGCTCGAGGATGCAATCGATGTCTTCTCGCAGGCGCTCGAACATGGCATACGGAGTGGCGAATCAGTGTGCAACGAGTGTAGCCCCGCGCCCTGTTCGGCTCGGGGCGTGGCACGCGTAGCCCACAATGAGCGATGGCCCCCGCGGGGGCCATCTGCCTTGCTTCGCGGGAAACCGATCAGACTGGACGGCGACGCCGGGCGATGAAGCCGACCGCCGCCAGACCGCCGAGCATCAGCGCATACGTCTCGGGCTCGGGCACGGCAACGACGGCGTGGTTGTCGGTCTCGAACGCGTTCGAGCCTGACTGCCACCTGACACTGGTGATGACTTCGCCCGCGCCTGCCGTGAAGTTGGCGAACCCCGACACGAGCCGGTTGCCGTTGGCTGGATTGGTGATCAACGCGCCGCTGTAGCCGTACTCGGCGAGATTGGTCGTGACCGTCAGCGTGTTGTAGTCATCCGGCGATCCCCACAGGAAGCCGAAGTAACTTGCGCCGGCGCCAAACGTCAGCGTCTCCATCGTCGGCTGCGAGCCCGACGGGCCGACCGAGAGGTAGTTTCCGGTGGAGCCGGCCGGCTGCGCGGCCCATCCGGGCGTGCCGGTGACGAGCTGGCTCAGGTCGGAATAGGTGCCGATCGACGTCACCGGATCGAACGTGTTCTCGACCGCGCCGACAACTTGCGTGTGCGCGGTGAGCGCGGTGCCGTCGTAGGCCGTGACGGACACGGTCAGGGCCTGGGCCTGCATCACGCAAAGCGCGGCCGATGCGATCAGGGTGAGCTTCAATGCATTCATGGAGTTCCTTCTTGCTTGCCTTCGCCGACGCCTGCGAACCAGCCGTCGTGCGATGGATGCATGCTCCATGCGATCGCCCTCTTGCGGGATCCCGCGTCTCGGGGGAACCCCCCGGAAATGCGGGTGTGTCGAGCGTGAACTGTTACCGCTTCGGCGCGGATTCAGTCGCGCGCCTGCAATGTGCGGGCGATGCCGCGCAGGATGTTGACCTCTTCGGTTGTCAGCCGCGCGCGGTTCGCGAGCTGGTTCAGGCGCGGCATCAACTTGCGCGGCGCGTCCGGGTTGAGGAAGCCGGCCGAGACGAGCGCCTGCTGCCAGTGCTCGAGCACGCCCTGGACCTGTGCCGCACTCGCGAGGCCGTGTTCGACACTCCGCATGGGCGCGCCGAAACCCCCGATCGCCTGGCGCCAGTCGTAGGCGATGAGTTGCACCGCCTGCGCGAGGTTGAGCGAACCATAGGCCGGGTGGGTCGGGATGCTCAGGCAGGCGTGGCAGCGGTACACCTCGTCGTTGCGCATGCCGTAGCGTTCGGAGCCGAACGCGAAGGCGACACGATCGCCGCTGCGCGCCAGCGCGGGAAAGAGCGCGCGCGGCGCATGCGTCGGCGGGCCGAAGTCGCGCGGCGTCATCGCCGTCGCACCGACCCAGCTGACCCCATCGAGCGCCTCGGCGAACGTGGCAACGACGCGCGCCTGCTCGAGGATGTCGGTTGCGCCGCTGGCCATCGCCAACGCCTGCGGATGCGAGGCGATGCCGGCCTCGCGCGGCGCGACGAGCACCAGGTCGGCAAAACCCATCACCTTCATCGCGCGCGCGGCCGCGCCGACGTTGCCGGGGTGGCTCGTGCCGAGCAGGATGAAGCGGGTCGGGTCGGCCGGCGCGGACATCCCGGGTGGCTCGGGTGGCTGGTGCATGGGCCTGCGTAAAATCATGATTATCGGCAGCGGCGCCTGCGCGCCGCTTCCCGCCGGGTCGAGCGCCTGCCACCCGCCCGGCCGCCCCGCTCTTTCAACCCGTCGGCCCCTCCTTACTCGACCCGGACAGAATCCCCCATGGCGCAAGCACTGCACCCGATGCTCAACACGGCCGTCAAGGCGGCGCGCGCCGCAGGCGCCCTGATCAACCGGGCCTCGATGGATCTGGATCTGCTCAAGGTCAACACCAAGGCGCCGAACGACTTCGTCACCGAGGTCGATCAGGCGGCCGAGCACATCATCATCGACACGCTGCTCACCGCCTACCCGGGCCACGGCATCCTCGCCGAGGAGTCGGGCAGCACGCGCGGCGCGAAGGACAGCGAGTACGTCTGGATCATCGACCCGCTCGACGGCACGACCAACTTCATCCACGGCCTGCCGGTCTACGCAGTGTCGATCGCGCTCGCCCACCGCGGGCAGGTGCAGCAGGCCGTCGTCTACGACCCGACGCGCAACGATCTGTTCTACGCATCCAAGGGGCGCGGCGCCTTCCTCAACGACAAGCGGCTGCGTGTCTCGAAGCGCCTGCGGCTCGCGGAATCGCTGATCGGCACCGGCTTTCCGTTCCGCAAGGGCGACAACTTCAAGCGCTACGTGCAGATGTTCGAGAGCGTGATGCAGCAATGCGCCGGCCTGCGCCGGCCGGGCGCCGCCGCACTCGACCTGTGCTACGTCGCCGCCGGCTATTACGACGGCTTCTTCGAAACCGGGCTCCACCCGTGGGACATCGCAGCGGGTTCGCTGATGATCACCGAGGCCGGCGGCCTGGTCGGCAACTTCACCGGCGAGGCCGACTACCTCTTTCAGCACGAAGTCGTCACCGGCAACCCGAAGGTGTACGCGCAGCTCGTCGCGATCCTCGCGCCCTACACCGGCGTGCGAGACGCGCGCACGGCATCCGCGCCGGATGTGGTGCCGGCAGCCGAACCCGCAGCGTCGCTCACGCCCGAGACAGCGCTCGCCGATGCACTCGCCGATGCACGCGCACCGAGCCCCGCTGCCGGTGCCCCGGTACGGGTACGCAAGCTCGACCGGAGCTGAGCATGTCCGGCAGCGACCGGGCCGCGGCGCGATGCGTGGTGCGACGCAGGCCGCTGAGTGACGTTGGGGGCGAACTGCGATGAGCGGCGCCGACCTCTCCGCCCACACGCCGATGATGCAGCAGTACCTGCGCATCAAGGCCGACTTCCCCGACACGCTCGTGCTCTATCGCATGGGCGACTTCTACGAGCTCTTCTTCGACGACGCGCGGCGCGCCAGCCAGCTGCTCGACATCACGCTCACGAGTCGCGGCCAGTCGGCCGGGCAGCCGATCGCGATGGCGGGCGTGCCGGTGCATGCGCTCGAGGCCTATCTCGCGAAACTCGTCAAGCAAGGCATCGCGGTCGCGATCTGCGAGCAGGTGGGCGACGTTGCCACGGCGAAGGGGCCCGTCGAGCGCAAGGTGGTGCGCGTCGTCACGCCCGGCACCCTGACCGACACCGCGCTGCTCGCCGACAAGAGCGATGCCCTGCTCCTCGCGCTGGCACCGCACAAGACCGCGCACGGCACGACCTGGGGCCTCGCCTGGCTCGCGCTCGCGAGCGGGCAGCTCGGCTTGAGCGAATGCAGGGAAGGCGAACTCGGCGCCTGGCTCGCGCGCCTCGCGCCGGCCGAAACGCTCGTCGATCGCGACCTGGCGCCGGCCGATCTGCAGCGCATCGACACGAGCGTGACGCACCGGCCGGCGTGGCAGTTCGACCCCGCGCTCGGCGCACGCAAGCTGTGTGAGCAGTTGCGCGTCGCCAGCCTCGCCGGCTTCAACGCAGACACGTTGGTCGCGGCCCACGCCGCCGCCGCCGCGCTGCTGAGCTATGCCGAACACACGCAAGGCCAGGCGCTCGGCCACGTGCGCCACCTGCAGGTCGAGCGCGCGAGCGAGCTGATCGACCTGCCACCGGCGACGCAGCGCAACCTGGAGCTGACGCAGACGCTGCGCGGCGAGGCCGCACCGACGCTGCTGTCGCTGCTCGACACCTGCGCGAGCGGCATGGGCAGCCGTGCGCTGCGCCTCTGGCTGACGCGCCCGCAGCGCGCGCGTGCGACCGCGATCCGCCGTCACGAGGCGATCGCCGCCCTCATCGAAGGCGGCTTCGAGGCGTTGCGCACCGCGCTGCGCGGCGTGAGCGACGTCGAACGCATCACCACGCGCATCGCGCTGCGCCAGGTGCGCCCGCGCGAGCTGGCCGGCCTGCGCGCGACGCTGCATCTGCTGCCCGCGTTGCGTGCCGGCCTGCCGGCCGACGCGTCCGCGGCCTCGGCGCTGCTGCGCGAACTCGACCGCGCGCTGACGCCGCCGCCCGCGATCGCCGCGCTGCTCGCACGCGCGATCGCCGAAGAGCCTGCGGTGCAGTTGCGCGACGGCGGCGTGATCGCGCCCGGCTTCGATGCCGAGCTCGACGAGCTGCGCGCGATCAGCGAGAACTGCGACGCCTTTCTGCTCGAGCTCGAGGCGCGCGAGCGCGAACGCACCGGCATCGCCAACCTGCGCGTTCAGTTCAACAAGGTGCACGGCTTCTACATCGAAGTCACGCAGAGCCAGGCCGACAAGGTGCCCGCCGACTATCAGCGGCGCCAGACGCTGAAGAACGCCGAGCGCTACATCACGCCCGAGCTGAAGGCCTTCGAGGACAAGGCGCTCTCGGCGCAGGATCGTGCGCTGGCGCGCGAGAAGCTGCTGTTCGAGCAGCTGATCGACGCGCTGCAGGAACACATCGAACCGCTCTCGGCGCTCGCGCGCTCGCTCGCCGCACTCGATGCGCTCGCGGCGCTCGCCGAGCGCGCGGCGACGCTCGGCTGGTGTCGCCCCGAGTTCGTTGCCATGCCCTGCATCGAGATCGACGCCGGCCGCCACCCGGTCGTCGAGGCGCGCCTGCGCGAGACGGGCGCCGGCGCCTTCATCGCGAACGACTGCCGGCTCGACGCGACGCGCCGCATGCTGATCGTGACCGGCCCGAACATGGGCGGCAAGTCGACCTTCATGCGCCAGGTGGCGTTGATCGCGTTGCTCGCGGCCGTCGGCTCGTACGTGCCGGCGAGCGCCTGCCGGCTCGGGCCGCTCGACGCGATCCACACCCGCATCGGCGCCGCCGACGATCTTGCCAACGCGCAGTCGACCTTCATGGTCGAGATGACCGAGGCGGCGGCGATCATTCACGCCGCCACCGATCAATCGCTCGTGCTGATGGACGAGATCGGGCGCGGCACCTCGACCTTCGACGGCCTTGCACTCGCCGGGGCGATTGCGAGCCACCTGCACGACCGCAACCGGTCCTTCACGCTGTTCGCGACGCACTATTTCGAGCTCACCGCCTTCCCGCTGAAACACGAACGCGCGCTCAACGTGCATGTGTCGGCCACCGAGACGCATGGCCGCCAGGGCGACGACATCGTCTTCCTGCACGAGATCCAGCCCGGGCCGGCGAGCCGCAGCTATGGCGTGCAGGTGGCGCGGCTCGCGGGCATGCCGGCGGGCCTCGTGCGGCAGGCGCGCGCAACGCTCGAGGCGCTCGAGGCACAGCAGCTCGCAGGCGATGCGCAGATCGATCTGTTCGCGGCGGCGCCCGAGGCGCCACGCGACGCACCCACCGCTTCCGCGCTCGAAGCGGCACTCGCCGCGCTCGACCCTGATACGCTCGCGCCGCGCGATGCACTCGCCGCGCTCTACCGACTCAAGGCATTGCAGGAAAGCAAGTCATGACCTATTGCGTAGGCATCCGGCTCGATGCCGGCCTCGTCTTCCTCTCCGACTCGCGCACCAACGCCGGGCTCGACCAGATCGGCACCTTCCGCAAGATGATCATCTACGAGCGGCCGGGTGACCGCTTCATGGTGCTGCTGTCGGCCGGCAACCTGTCGATTTCGCAATCGGTGCGCGAGATCCTGCAGGTGGAGAAGATCGACAACGGCCACGAGCCGCCGATCACGATCTGGAATGCGACCAGCATGTTCGATGCCGTGCGCGTGCTCGGCAGCGCGGTGCGCCGCGTCTACGACGAGGACGGCCCGTCGCTCAAGGCCGCGGGCATCGACTTCAACGCCTCGATGATCTTCGGCGGCCAGATCGGCGGCGAGGCGATGCGCATGTTCCTCGTCTACGCGGCGGGCAACTTCATCGAGGCCACGCGCGAGACGCCCTACTTCCAGGTCGGCGAGAGCAAGTACGGCAAGCCGATCCTCGACCGCGTCATCACGCCCGCGACGCCGCTTGCCGAAGCGGCCAAGTGCGCGCTGGTGTCGATGGATTCGACGCTGAAGTCCAACCTCTCGGTCGGCCTGCCGCTCGATCTCGTCGTCTACAAGGCCGGCGCGCTGCAGTGCGAGCAGATCGTCTGCATCGACGACCGCAATCCGTACTTCGCGATGATCCACGACACCTGGGGCGAACGCCTGCGCCAGGTGTTCGAAGGCATCGACGACCCGCAGTGGAACGGCGGCGACGCGACGCACCCGCTGTGCGTCGGCTCCGCGCGCTACGAGGCGATGCGCAAGATCGGGCACCCGAGCGAGAAAATCGTCTGACCTTGGCCCCGACCCATCCCGCGATCGTCTTCGCGCATGCCAACGGCTTTCCGGCCGGCACCTACCGCACGCTGTTCGACGTGTGGCGCAGGTCCGGCCACGCCGTTCATACGATCGAGAAGTTCGGCCACGACGAGCGCTACCCCGTCACGAGCAACTGGCCGCACCTGCGCGACCAGCTGATCCACTTCGTCGAACGCGAGGCCGAGGCGCCGGTCTACCTCGTCGGCCATTCGATGGGCGGCTATCTGTGCGTGCTCGCCGCGTCGCGCCGGCCCGATCTGGTTTGCGGCGTCGTGCTGCTCGATTCGCCGCTGCTCGGTGGCGTCGTCGGCCAGGCGATGCGCATCGGCAAGTTCAGCGGCGCGGTGAAGCGCTTCTCGCCCGGCAAGGTCTCGCAGAAGCGCCGCCACCACTGGCCCGATGCCGAGGCCGCGCACGCGCACTTCGCCGCCAAACCCGCGTTCGCCGGTTGGGCACCGGGTGTATTGCGCGACTACATCGCCTGCGGCACCGAGCCGCAGGACGCCGGGCACGGTCTGGCGTTCCGGCGCGAGGTCGAGACGCAGATCTACAACACCTTGCCGCACCACATCGCGCCGCTGCTGCGGCGCCATCCGCTCGGCAGCCCGATGGCGTTCATCGGCGGCACGCGGTCGGTCGAGAACCGCCAGGTCGGCCTGCGCACGACCCAACGATTGACACACGGGCGCGTGTCGATGATCGAGGGCTCGCACCTGTTCCCGTTCGAAAAGCCGCAGGCAGCGGCCGCCGCCGTGCTCGGCTGGCTGCGCGCCTTCGCCGCGTCCGGCGAGGCCGCGCGCGCGCCGGTCGAAGCCGCCGCTGCGATGACCGACGCGCGCTGAGCGCGGCGCGCGCCACGACGCAGCGCGACGCTTCGCCCGCATGGCTCTCAGGTTCACGCGCGCGATCGGCCTTGCCCTGTCGCCGTCGCGTCGCGTGTTCGCCGCGTTCATGCTCTACGCGTTTGGCATCGGCGGCATCTTCCCGCGCCTTGGCGAGCTTCAGCAATCGATGCGGCTGACGGAGGGGCAGCTCGGCCTCGGCCTGATCGGCGTCGCCTGCGGCACGCTGTTGTCGCTGAGCTTCGCCGGCCGCTGGGTCGAGCGCGCCGGCCATCGGCGCACGCTGCTGGCCCTCGTGCCGACGCTGCCGCTCTTCTACGCCATCGCCGCGCATGCCACCGGGCCGGCCGCGCTCTTTGCCTGCCTGTTGCCGGCGGGCCTGTGCATCGGCGCGATCGAACTGGTCGTCAATCTCGAGGCCGACCGCGTCGAGCACCAGGGCGGCCGGCGCATCATGAACCGCGCCCATGCGTTCTGGAGCTTCGGCTTCTTCGGCGCCGGCGCACTCGGCGCGCTGGCGGCGCGCGTCGGCATCGGCCCGCATCTGCAGCTCGCGCTGATGGTGCCGCTGACGCTGCTGCTCACGCTGCTGCTGCTCGGCGACTTCGACGCCGCACCGCCGCGCGGCGGCGCCAGCACCGCGCCGGCGCCGAAGTTCGCGCGGCCGACGCGCGCCATTGCGCTGCTGGTGGCGCTGTCGCTCTCGGCGCTCGTGCTCGAAGGCGCGGCCTACGACTGGTCGGCGATCTTCATGCGCGACATCTTCGCCGCGCCGGCCTTCGTCGGCGGCTTTGCCGTCACCCTCAGCGCGCTCACCCAGGCGCTGACGCGCTACTTCGCCGACCCTTTCGTCGAGCGCCACGGCCCGTTGGTGGTGGCACGCACGCTGCTCGCGCTGCTCGGCATCGGAACCCTGCTCGTGAGCTTCGCCGTCTCGCCGGCGATCGCGCTCGCCGGCTTCGCGTTGATGGGCATGGGCACGAGCGTGCTGTTTCCGCTCGCGATGTCGGCCGCGGCGCAGCGCAGCGACCGCTCCGCCGCCGCCAACGTCGCCTCGCTGGCGCAGTTCGCGTTCGTCAGCTTCCTGCTCGGCCCACCGCTGCTCGGCTTCGCCGCCGAGTGGTGGGGCATCCGCTGGTCGTTCGGTCTGTGCCTGCCGCTGATACTGCTGAGCCTCGCCGCGAGCGGCGCGCTCGGGGCGCGCTCGCAACGCTGACTACCGCGCCATGTATGACGGATTCAAGCGTCACGAGGATCGTCATTCAGCGACTGGCGGCGTATCCGCATGTCGGCGATCCGGAGCTCAGCGTCGGTCGCGGCCAATACGGTCTGTTGACCTTGCCGGTGGGCGACCCGCACAACGTGATGCGCCAACGGCGCAGTTCATTCGTCGACGAACCCCGGCGGCTCCTTGGCCCACGGATAGCCGTCGCGGCCGAGCTGGTAGGCGACCAGGAACAGCGCGTTCATGTAGTCGCGATCGAAGTCGTCGGGCGCCGGCTGAACGAAGCTGTCCGGGATGTAGGCCAGGCGAAAGTGCCCGCGGTCGCGCTTGGCAATCGCGGCAATCTGATACAGGTCGCCGACGCCCTGGGTGTGGATCAACGACGAGATCGCCCGCCGGGCGATCGACAGCGTGTTGCGTTCGACCTGCACCGAGGCGACCGACAGACGCGAATTGCGGATCACATACAAGGTGCGGTCACGCTGCGCCACCTTGCCGAGCAGGAACTTCGCCGGCAGCACGAAGACCTGCTGCGTGGCACCGCCATCGACATGCATCTCCTGGTAGGCGTGGCCGGCGGCTTCGACGTCGAGCATCAGCGGCGGCAGTTCACCGGGAATGGCCGCCGATGCCACCAGGATCTTGCGAATCAGCGCCAGCGCCTGCGGATGACGCGACTCCGCCATCAACGTGATGTTCCACAGCACGCTGCGGTCTGCGTCGAGGTCGGTGGTGGCGACGAGCAAGGTGCGGCCCTTGGCGGACTCCTCGGCAATCGCCTCGAGCAACTGCGGCGTGATGTTGGCCTCGACCAGCTTCTGCAGGGGCAGGTTGTCGGCCAGTGCATCGTCGAACAGCGCGGCGCTGATGCCGCGCAGGTTCAGGATGTCCTTGTCGGTGACTTCGGTGTAGAGCCGCTTCAACTGCGTGTCGTACTTCGGGCCGAGGAATGCAAACGGAGCGATCAGCGCGCCGGTGCTGACGCCGGTGACGAGGTTGAATTCCGGGCGGTCACCGTGCTGCGTCCAGCCGACCAGCAGGCCGGCGCCGAAAGCGCCGTTGGCGCCACCCCCGGAAATGGCGAGGAAGCTGATCGGCGGCAGCGGCCCGCGTTCGCCGCGCGCGTCGAGTGCGGCGCGTTCGCGCTGCACGGTGAGCACCAAGTCATCCTGCATGCGGCCGAAGTCCGGCGCGCGGTAGCGAATGTCGGCCAGGTTCGGCACGACGGCCTGGTTCTGCAGGCCAGGCGGCACGGCCGGCAGCCGGCTCGGCGAGGCGCACGCGCCGAGCAACGCGGTCGCCACGCAGGCGCCGATGCAACGAACGAAAGCTGACGAACGTTCGAACGGGTATGAGCGCTGTGCGGGTGTCATTGATTGGCGGGTTGGCGCTGTATGCGGTCGCTGCCAATGTAGGGCAAATCCGCCACGTCGGCGCCGCCACCAACATCCTCACCGAATCGGCACCGAGACAGCGCCGACAAAGCCGACCCCGATCGACCCACGTTTGCGATCAATCGTCGTCGTCGTGGTGATGCGAGGAATGCGCAGCGCTCGACGCCGGCGCGGCGAGCAGGCCGTTGGGCGCGTCGCGCCATTGCATTGCCGCGAACGCCAGCACCGCCACCAGCATCAAACCGGCGAGCCAGGCGCGGTTGCGCTTGACGAGATCGGGCCCGGCGCCT
>JAMLIM010000047.1 GCA_023954175.1 Rhizobacter sp. | reverse complement strand
GGCAGCGCGGCGGTGCGTGATCTCGCGCATGCGCTGCTCGGCTTCGAGCTGATGGGCGAGGCGCGGCGCATCGGGTTCGAGCAGGCGCTCGACGAGTTCGTCGCCTCCCGCCTCGAGCACATGCGCGTCGAAGAAACCGAAATCCTGCCGGTGGCCGAGAAGCTGCTCGAGCCGGAGGACTGGGCCGCCCTCGACGCCGCGTT
The DNA here is from genome assembly GCA_023954175.1 of Rhizobacter sp. Classification (GTDB taxonomy): domain Bacteria; phylum Pseudomonadota; class Gammaproteobacteria; order Burkholderiales; family Burkholderiaceae_C; genus CAIKUF01. Next base: position 30,392 of record JAMLIM010000047.1, on the reverse strand, counting down.
TCGCGAGAACCGCGATCCGCTCACCGGCCACGCGCCGGAGGACGACTACCGCGAGCTCTTCAGCCGGATCGTCCGCCAAGTGCCCGCGCCCTTCGGCCTTGGGCCGGCACTTTGATGCAGCCTTGGGCCGGCGCTTTGATGCAGCCTTGGGCCGGCGCTTTGATGCAGCCTTGGGCCGGCGCTTTGATGCAGCCTCGGGCTGGCGCTTTGATGCGGCCTCGGGTCGGCGCTTTGATGCCACCTTGGGCCATCGCCTTGATGCCGCCCGAGGCGGCCATCGGGCCGGCGTTGTTGGCCGCCGCCGCTGAACGATGACGCCGCGTGCACTGATCCTTGCCGCCGGGCGCGGCGAGCGCATGCGGCCGCTGAGCGACGCCACGCCCAAGCCGCTGCTCGTCGTGCGCGGCCGGCCGCTGATCGAGTGGCATCTGATCGCGCTCGCGCGCGCCGGCGTGCGTGAGATCGTCGTCAACACCGCCTGGCTCGAGGACCAGATCGTCGCCGCGCTCGGCGACGGCGCGCGCTTCGGCGTGTCGCTGCGCTTCTCGATGGAGGGGCGCGACCATGGTGGCGCGCTCGAGACGGCGGGCGGCATCGCGAAGGCGCTGCCGCTGCTCGTCGATGGCGACGACGAGCCGTTCTGGCTCGTCTCGGCCGACATTCATGCGCCAGGGTTCGACTTCGATGCCCGCCACGCGGCGGCCTTCGCGGCGCGCGGCGATCTGGCGTGCCTGTGGCTGGTGCCCAATCCGCCGTATCACGCGGCGGGCGACTTCGCGCTCGACGCCGCCGGCCGCGTCACGCACGACGCCGCCGCGCGACCGTGGACCTATGCCAACATCGCGCTCTGCCGCGCTGCGCTGGTGGACAGCGTGAAGCCGGGCACGCGCGCCGCGCTCGGCCCGCTGCTGTTTCGCGCTGCCGATGGCGGCCGCGTCTCGGGTGAGCTGCTCGCAGGCGAGTGGCACAACGTCGGCACGCCGCAGGATCTGGCCGCGATCGATTGAGGCGCGGGGCAGCGCCGCCGCGCCCGAATGGCGGCGTGGGTCAACGCCGACTCGGCACGCGCGTCCCGCGCGTTGAGCGCGTTGGGCTCGGTCGGCTCAGCCTGCTCAGGCCGCCAGTTCGAGCGTCGCCGCGTCGATCCGCTCCAGCACGTCCGGCGTCAGCTTCGGCGTCAGCGCGAGGGCGCCGAGGTTGTCCTGCAGTTGCGCGAGCTTGGAGGCGCCGAGGATCACCGTGCTGACGTGCGGGTTGCGGTTCACCCAGGCGATTGCGAGTTGCGCGACGTTGCCGCCGAGTTCCCTGGCGATCGGCTCGAGCCTGGCGACGGCCGCGTTCTTCTCTGCATCGGTCAGTCCCTTCACGAGAAAGCTCATGGCCTCGAGCGCGCCGCGGCTGCCAGCCGGCACGCCGCTGCGGTACTTGCCGGTCAGCAGGCCGCTCGCGAGCGGGCTCCAGGTCGTCAGGCCGAGGTCGATGTCCTCGTAGAGCCGCGCGTATTCCTGCTCGACGCGCTTGCGGTGGAACAGGTTGTACTGCGGCTGCTCCATCACCGGCTTGTGCAGGTGGTGGCGCTCGGCGATGTCCCACGCGGCGCGGATGTCGGCCGCGCTCCATTCGCTCGTTCCCCAGTAGAGCGCCTTGCCGCGGCTGATCATGTCGCTCATCGCCCACACCGTCTCTTCGATCGGCGTCTGCGGGTCCGGGCGGTGGCAGTAGACGAGGTCGATGAAGTCGAGCCCCATGCGCTTCAGGGAGCCGTCGATCGCCTGCGTCAGGTACTTGCGGTTGAGCGTGTCCTTGCGGTTGATGGCGTCGCCCTCGCGGTCGAGCCCCCAGAAGAACTTGGTCGAGACGACATAGTTCAGGCGCGGCCATTTGAGCGCGCGCAAGGCCTCGCCCATCACGATCTCGCTCTGGCCGCCGGCGTAGATCTCGGCGTTGTCGAAGAAGTTGATGCCGCCGTCCATCGCGGCGGCAAGCATCTCGGTGGCGGCCTTGGCGTCGACCTGGTTGTGGTACGTGACCCACGAGCCGAGCGACAGCTCGCTGACCTTCAGGCCGCTTCGGCCCAGACGACGGTATTGCATGAAGGTGCCTTGCGTGAAATGAGACAGAGGGGGCAAGCCTAAACGAAGCTGTCTTCGGGCGTGCGCGGGTGCGGGGAGAAGGGTCGGGCAAGCGCCGGGCAAGCGCCGGGATGGCACCGGCCAAGTGCCGCGCACGTGGCGTGAATCTGCCGCGAACGCGAGCGCCAGCACCTCAAGTCGACCGGCGCTGCGCCGAAGAGCCCCTGATGCCGACCCCCGCGCGCACCGATCGATGACGCAGACGCTTGACTGGGCGCTGCGCGTGGACCTGCTGGCCGCGGCGACGGCGGTTGCCGTGCTGGCCGCGTTCGCGACGCTCACGCTCTGGAGCGGCGTCGCCGCGGCCGAGCGCGGCGCCGCCCTCAGGCGCCGGATCAGTGCCGGCGTGGCGCTCGCCATCGGCGCGATGTCGACCCACTTCATCCTGATGTCCGGGCAGCCGCTGCCGGGATCGCCGGCGTATGACGGCCTGGCGCTGATCGCCGCGTTCGCGCTGGCGGCGTTCGGTGCGCTGCTCTGCCAGACCCTCCTGACCACGCGGGCGTCGCCCATGCGATGGCTGGGCGCCGCCGGCGTGCTCGCCGCCGCGCTGTGCGGCGCGTCGGTGCTTGCGCTGCACGCGCTGGCCGTCGAGCCGCACATCGGCTGGCGTCCAGCTGCGCTGGCGGTGGCGCTTGCGGTCGGTGTCGCCGGCATCGGTGCGGCGTTCTGGTTGTGGTCCGGCCCGCGCTTCGGCGCCCGGCTGCACCGCGCGACGCCCGCGGCGCTGCTGCTGGGCCTGACGCTCGCGGCGCTCGACGTCGCCGTGATCGACGCCACGATCCTGCCGGCCGGCAGCCTGATCGCTGCGGGTCAGGGCGGCACCCTCGGCGGCGAAGCGCTGACGATGCTTGCCCTGCTCGGCGGCCCGGTCGTGCTCGCGCTGCTGCTGCTCGTCGCGCTGCTCGAAGACCGCTTCAGCGGCCTGCTGGCGCGCGCCCGCGAGGAGCTGCAGCGCGCGACCTACACCGACCCGCTGACCCGGCTGCCGAACCGCCTGATGTTCGAGGACCGGCTCAAGCGCAGCGCGCAGCGGGCGGACCGCAGCGATCAGCGCCTTGCGCTGCTGTTCATCAATCTCGATGGCCTCAAGGGGGTCAACGAGCACTACGGCCAGCATGTCGGCGACGCGCTGCTGCGCCACGTCGGCCAGCGCCTGGGCGCGCTGTGCAGCGGGCGCGAAATGCTCGCGCGCGCCGGCGGCGACGAGTTCCTGCTGCTGATCGACGACAACCCGGATACCGAGGCGGCGGCGCAACGCGCCTGTGCGCTGCTCGCCGAACTCGCCCGGCCGTGCCAGATAGAGCAGCGCGAGCACGTGGTTTCGGCGTCGATCGGCATCGCGATGTACCCCGAGCACGGCGCCGTGTCGCGCCTGATCCCGCACGCGGCCGCCGCGCTGAGCGTGGCCAAGCACCAGGGCGGCGCGACGCACTGCTTCTACGAGGCCGGCATGCTCAGCGGCAAGCGCGACGAGATGGACATGCTGCGCGACCTGCGCCTGGCGATCGAGCGCGGCGAGCTCGAGCTCTTCTACCAGCCGAAGATCCACGCGCCGAGCGGCGAGATCACCGGCGTCGAAGCGCTGATGCGCTGGCATCACGCGCAGCGCGGCACGGTCAGCCCCGAGGTCTTCATTCCGATCGCCGAACGCTACGGGCTGATCCATGCGATCGGCAACTGGCTGGTCGACGATGCCTGCCGCCAGATCCGCGCCTGGCGCAACCAGGGCCTGCGCATGCGGGTCGCGATCAACCTGTCGGTGCACCAGCTGCACCAGCCCGACCTCGCGGCGCGCATCGGCGCCGCGCTGCAGCGCAACCGGCTCGACGCGCAGGTGCTGACCTGCGAAATCACCGAGACGCTTGCGACCGACGACAGCCACGACGCGCACGGCGTGATCGACGAGCTCGCCGCGCTCGGCGTGCACCTCTCGATCGACGATTTCGGCACCGGCTACTCGAACCTCGGCCGGCTGCGCGCACTGCCGGCCGAGGAACTCAAGATCGACCGCGGCCTGGTGCTCGATCTGGCGACGAGCAGCGACGCGCATGCGATCGTCGACGCCGTCGTCAAGCTCGCCCATGCGCTCGGCCTGAAGGTCGTCGCCGAAGGCGTCGAGACCGAGACGCAGCAGCGCCTGCTGCGCGATCTCGGCTGCCACGAACTGCAGGGCTATCTGTTCGCCAAGCCGATGTCGGCGCGCGCGCTGGCGCAGTGGGCGATGAAACAGGAAGGCCCGCGCGCGATCGACTTCCGGGCGTCGCTGTTCGGCGAGACGCGCGCCGTCGAGCTGATCTGACCCCGCGCCCAAGCCCCTGTGGCGGGCAGGCCGCGCAGCGCTTCCTACAATGCAGCGATGAACGAGCGAGCCTATACCCGGGGCGCCGCGCTGGCCGACATCCTGCGCAAGCGCATCGTCATCCTCGATGGTGCGATGGGCACCATGATCCAGCGCGCGAAGCTGTCCGAGGCCGACTACCGCGGTGCGCGCTTTGCCGATCACCCGAAGGACCTGAAGGGCAACAACGAGCTGCTGCAGATCACGCGGCCGGAGGTGATCCTCGCGATCCACGAGGACTACCTGCGTGCCGGCGCCGACATCGTCGAGACCAACACCTTCGGCGCGACCTCGGTGGCGCAGGACGACTACGGCCTCGGCGCCGTCGCGCGCGAGATGAACGTCGCCGCGGCGCGCCTCGCGCGCCAGGCCTGCGACGCCTTCGGCACACCCGACAAGCCGCGCTTCGTCGCCGGCGCGCTGGGGCCGACGCCGCGCACCGCCAGCATCAGCCCGGACGTGAACGACCCGGCCGCGCGCAACGTCACCTTCGACCAGTTGCGCGATGCCTACCGCGAGCAGGCCGAGGCGCTGCTCGAGGGCGGCTGCGATCTATTTCTGGTCGAGACGATCTTCGACACGCTCAACGCCAAGGCCGCGATCTTCGCGCTCGACGAGCTGATGGAGGCGAGCGGCGAGCGCCTGCCGGTGATCATCTCGGGCACCGTGACGGACGCCTCCGGGCGCATCCTGTCGGGCCAGACGGTGGGTGCGTTCTGGCATTCGGTGCGCCACGCGCGGCCGCTCGCGGTCGGGCTCAACTGCGCGCTCGGCGCGGCGCTGATGCGGCCCTATATCGAGGAGCTCGCCACCGTTGCCGGCGACACCTTCATCAGCTGCTACCCGAACGCCGGCCTGCCCAATCCGATGAGCGAGACGGGCTTCGACGAAACGCCCGAAATCACGGCCCGGCTGATGGAGGATTTCGCGCGCGCCGGGTTTCTCAACATCGCCGGCGGCTGCTGCGGCACGACGCCCGAGCACATCGCGCAGATCGCGCAGCGCGTCGGCGCCTATGCGCCGCGCTGCCGGCACGCGCAGGGAATGCTGACAGCGTTGGTCGACGCCTGATGGCGCGCGATTGCGCGCACCCGATCAAACCAGGCTCAGCAGCTTCTCGAGATTCAGCCGCAGCCGCACGTCCTGCGGTGCGACGCCTGCCGTCACCGCGAAGCGGGCGACGCGCGTGTCGCGCCGTGCGGGCTCTACGAGCGGCATCCCGGACGCGCTGATCACGCTCGCGACGGTCGGCTCGTTGGCCAGCCGGCCGCGTCGCAGCACGACGGCGGTCTCGCCGCTGGCAAGGCGCACGTAGCTGCCGGGCGGGTAGATGCCGGTCGCCTTGATGATCGCCATGCCGGCCTCGTCGGCCTGCTGGTTTTCGTCCAGATAGGTCGCCTTCGCCGCGGCCATGCCCGAGAGCGCGTTGCGCGTGCGGCGCCGGCTCAGGCGCGCAGCGAAGATGTCGGCGCGCTGGACGAGCCGCGCGAGCTGCTGCGCCTCGCCGAGCTCGGCGAGCTTGCCGGGGCGCGTCGCATGGTGCTGCGCCACCGCGTCCAGCCAGAGCGCGTCGGTGATGCCGCACGCGCGCAGCCGGGTCGCGCCGAGCGCGCCGTGGCTGTCGATCAGCGCGCGCTGCTGCGGCGTTGGCGGTGTTTCCTGCAGCGCGAGCGTGTCCTGCAGCGAGGTCATCGCGATGTTCATCGTCAGCGCCGCGCAGCGCAGCGGCTCGCGCCACGCGGCGGGCCAGGCGACGAGATGGCGTGCCGCGAGTTCGCAGACGACGGCGACGAGCAGCGCGTGGCCGACGCTGTAGTTGCGCGATTCGGCCGTCGTGCCCTGGATCAGGACCAGCAGCGCGAGGTCGGTGTCGCGATCGAGCAGTTCGAGCAGCTCGGTCTGCAGCGCCGCCAGGCGCGGCGCGAAGTCCTCCGCCGGCGCCTCGTGCAGCAGCACGCTGGCGCGCGTCCGCAGGCTGTCCCAGGCGTTGAGCGGGTTGTCGATGCGGCGCGCGGCGCCCGTGGCCGGCGCGCCGTCGGGCCGCGCCTGGGCGATCTTTCCGAGCAGGGCGCCCTGGCGCACCATCGAATCGACCTTGCCGTTGAGCGCGCGGGCGAAGGTCTCGCTGTCCTGCTCGTCGAGATACAGCTCGCGTTCGGTCAGCGACTGCAACTGCTCCTCGGTGCGGATCACGACCCCGCGCGCGGCGATCAGCGCGCCGCCGGCATCACGCAGCGCAAAGGGCAGCGCGACGCCGAGTTGGACGGCTTCGGGCGGAAACGGATGGAGGGTGGCGACGGTCAAGACGGGGTGCGCAAACGCAGTGCGGGAATTCCCTGTGTCTTCGACACCGCCGCCGGCAACTTGAGGCGCGCGCCTGCGCTATCGAAACACCCTATGCGGGCCTTGTCAGCCATGCGTCAGAATCGACTCAACACGGAGGAAGCAATGGAGAAGACCTGGCTCAAGCACTACCCGGCAGGGGTTCCTGCCGAAATCGACGTCGCGCAGTACCGCTCGCTGGTGGAACTGCTCGAAGAGAGCTTCAGGAAGCACGGCAGCGCCACCGCCTACCGCTTCATGGGCAAGGCGATCAGCTTCGGGCAGGTGGATCAGCAGTCGCGCGCATTCGCCGCGTATCTGCAGGGGCTCGGGCTCGAGAAGGGTGATCGCGTCGCGATCATGATGCCCAACGTGCCGCAGTACCCGGTCGCGGTGGCGGCGATCCTGCGCGCCGGGCTCGTCGTCGTCAACGTCAACCCGCTCTACACGCCGCGCGAGCTCGAGCACCAGCTGAAGGATTCGGGCGCGAAGGCGATCGTGCTGATCGAGAACTTCGCCACCACCTTCCAGGCGGTGGCGGCCAGCGTGCCGACGAAGACGGTGATCCTGACGGCGCTCGGCGACATGCTCGGCTTCCCGAAGGCGCTGATCGTCAACTACGTCGTGCGCAACGTGAAGAAGATGGTGCCCGCATACGACCTGCCCGGCGCGGTGCGCTTCAACGACGCGCTGAACCAGGGCCGCGGCAAGGCGGTGCGCGCGGTCTCGGTCGGCCCGGACGACATCGCCGTGCTGCAGTACACCGGCGGCACGACGGGCGTCAGCAAGGGCGCGGTGCTGCTGCACCGGAACCTTGTCGCCAACATCCTGCAGGCCGAGGCGTGGTACCAGCCGGCGCTGAAGAAGATCCCGGCCGGGGAGCAGATCGTGACGATCTGCGCGCTGCCGATCTATCACATCTTCGGCTTCAACACGAACATGATGCTCAGCATGCGCATGGGCGGCTGCAACATCCTGATCGCCAACCCGCGCGACCTGCCGGCCGTCTTCAAGGAGCTGTCGACGCTGAAGTTCCACAGCTTCCCGGCCGTCAACACGCTCTTCAACGCGATGGCGCACCACCCCGACTTCGGCAGCGTCGACTGGAGCGGCCTCGTCATCTCGGTCGGCGGCGGGATGGCGGTGCAAAGCGGCACCGCCAAGCTCTGGCTCGAGAAGACCGGCTGCCCGATCGTCGAGGGCTACGGCCTGTCGGAGACGTCGCCCTCGGCCACCTGCAACCCGGTCGACAGCACCGCCTACAGCGGCAACATCGGGCTGCCGATGCCCAACACCGAGCTCAAGCTGCTCGACGACGACGGCAACGAGGTGCCGATGGGCACGCCGGGCGAGATCGCGATCCGCGGCCCGCAGGTCATGGCCGGCTACTGGCAGCGCCCGGACGAGACGGCCAAGGTCATGACGGACGACGGGTTCTTCCGCACCGGCGACATCGGCACGGTGGACGAGCGCGGCTACTTCAAGATCGTCGACCGCAAGAAGGACATGATCCTCGTCAGCGGCTTCAACGTCTACCCGAACGAGGTCGAGGACGTCGTCTCGCAGCTCGAAGGCGTGCTCGAATGCGCCGCCGTCGGCGTGCCCGACGCCAAGGCCGGCGAGGCCGTCAAGCTCGTCATCGTGCGCAGCGACCCGGCCCTGACCGAGGCCCAGGTCAAGGCCTACTGCGAGACCAACCTGACCGGCTACAAGCGGCCCAAGGTGGTGGAGTTCCGCACCGAGCTGCCGAAGTCCAACATCGGCAAGATCCTGCGCCGCGAGCTGAGAGACAAGGCCTGACCGGCGCCGCCGGTCAGGCCTTGCGGCGAAGGGTCACAGGCCGCAGGCATGTGAGCCGCAGCCACAAGACCCGCGGCAAGGCGGTCAGGCCTTGCGGCGAAGGTCATATGCCCCAGGCATGTGAGCCGCAGCCACAAGACCCGCGGCACGGCGATCAGGCCTTGCGCTTGGGCGGCGGCCCGTAGACGCGTGGCGGCTTCGCGGCGCGCTCGTAGAGCGGCAGCACGAGCGGCAGGTTGGCCTCGATGTCCTTGATGCGCGAGCCGCCGCTCGGGTGCGTCGAGAGCCACTCGGGCGGCGCGCCCTTGCCGGCGGCGGCCATCTTCTGCCACAGCGTGATGCCGGCGCGCGGGTCGTAGCCGGCGCGCGCGGCGAGTTCCATGCCGACGAGGTCGGCCTCGCTTTCGTCGTCGCGGCCGAACTTGAGCGTCACGAGCTGGCCGCCCATGTCGGCCAGGTAGCGCCCGCCCGTGCCGAGGCCGAACAGCGCGGCACCGATCTCGATCGCGCCGCGCGTTGCCGCCGTCTTGCCGAGCCGCTCGCGCGCATGCTCGCGCAGCGCGTGGGCGATCTCGTGGCCCATCACCATCGCGACCTCGTCGTCGCTGAGCTGCAGTTGTTCGAGCAGGCCGTAGAAGAAGGCGATCTTGCCGCCCGGCATGCAAAACGCGTTGACCTGCTTGCTGCCGAACAGGTTCACCTCCCACTTCCACTGCCGCGCACGGTCGTTCCATTCGTAGCTGTACGGGATGATGCGTTCGGCGATCGCGCGCAACCGGATCAGCTGCGCGTTGTCGCGCGGCGCGAGTGCCTTCTGTTGCGCCGCCTTCTGCTGCATCTGGCGGTACTGCTGCAGCGCGGCCTGTTCGATCTGGTCGGCCGGCACCAGCCCGGCGACCCAGGATTTCTTGCCGACATCGACCCCTTCGCGCGCCTGCACCGTCGGCACCATCGCGCAGGCCAGCAGCGCCGCGAGCAGCAAGGCGCGCAGCGCTCCGGGCCGGCGTTCGTGCCGTCGGCGTGGGGCGGGAAGGACGGCGTTCGGCATCGGTGAGATGGAGTCTTGCGCGGCCGGCGAGTTCAAGGCGCTGCCCCGCTCACTTCGAATCCGACGCCGCCAGCATGCGCCGCACCTGCGGCAGCAGCAGGTAGGCCGGAAAGCTGAGCCAGAAGGTGAGGAAGAAGTACGCCGCGTAGCCCATCTCCTGCGCGCCGATGCCGCCCGCCCAGCCGGCGACGGCGCGGCTGAAGGCGAAGATGCTGGACAGGATCGCGTACTCCGTCGTCGCCCGCTCGCGGCTCGTGATCGCCATCAGGAACGCGAGGAACGCGCCGGTGCCGAGCCCGCCGGTGAAGCTCTCCAGCCCGCTCGCCGCGTACACCGTGAGCTGGTGCGCCAGCGCGATCTCGCCGCCCTGCGTGGCGAGCGGCACGACATGCGCCGCGCCCGCATAGCCGAGGTTCGACAGCGCCTGCCACAGCCCGAGCACCCAGAGTCCGCGAAAGATGCCGACCTTGTCGACGTACCAGCCGCCGAGCAGGCCCCCGGCGATCGACAGCCCGAGCCCGAGGTTCACGCTGACGAGGCCGATCTGCTGGTTGGTGAAACCGGAGTCGACCCAGAACGGCTTGACCATGAAGCCCATCGCCGCGTCGCCGAGCTTGAAGAGCAGGATGAAGAGCAGGATCGCGATCATCCCCGGCCGCGCGAGCAGCTCGACCCAGGCGCCGAACACCGGCCCCTCGCGCATCAACGCGGCGCGCGGTCCGCGTGCGGCGCGCACCATCAGCAGCGCGCCGGCGAGCATCAGGCCGACCGGCAGCGCGCCCTTGAACCACCAGGTGCCGCTCGCGGCGACCACCGCCTGCCACCCCTGCGCGCGCCCGAGCGGCCCGAGCACCGGCCACAGCAGGCCGGCGATGACGAGGGCCAGCGCCCCGATCCACAGCGGCTGGTCGCGCAGCAGCGCGAGCTCGCGCTTCACCGTGCCGGTCGAGCCGGTGCGCAGCGGCTCGCGCGGCGCCATCAGCACGATCGTCGCGTTGAACGCGAACACGCCGGCGCCGAGCGCATAGGCCCAGGCCCAGCCGTACCAGCCCGAGAGCATCAGCACGACACCCGCGAACAGCATGCCGACGCGATAAAAGCCGATCCGGATGCCGTTGGCCAGACCGTATTCGCGCTTGTCGAGCAGCTCGATCGTGTAGCCGTCGGTCGCGATGTCGTTCGTCGCCGACAGGAAGGTGAAGGCACCGATCGCGATCCACAGCCAGGCGCCGGGCGTGGCCGGGCCGCCCCCCGCATGCAGCGCGAAGTACGCCATCACGCCGCCCATGCCGAGGTTCGCCACCGCGATCCAGCGCCGGTGCCGGCGCGCCCAGTCGATGATCGGCGCCCACAGGAACTTCACCGTCCACGCCAGGCCGAGCAGGCTCAGCAGGCCGATGTCCGCCAGGTTCACGCCCTGCTGGCGGAAGTAGACCGGGAAGATGTCGTAGAAGACGCCGAGCGGCAGCCCCTCGCTGAAGTACAGCAGCGCGACCCAGAACATCTTGCGTTTGTAGGCGGGCAGCGCGGCGCGGGCGTCGGTCATCGCTCGATTCTAGGCAGCGCTCGCGGGCCGCCTCCTAGAATGCGCCGAGCAAAATCCGCCCGCAAGAACCGTCGCGCGGCAATCGCCGAACGCAAACCGCCGAGCCACGAGACCGCCCGATGCCGCTGAGCTGGAACGAAATCAAGTCGCGCGCCATCGCGTTCAGCAAGGACTGGTCGGCCGAGACCTCCGAACGGGCCGAGGCGCAGAGTTTCTGGAACGCCTTCTTCCACGTCTTCGGCATCGAGCGCCGGCGCGTGGCGAGCTTCGAGAAGCAGGTCGAGATCGCCCGCGCCGGCCACAGGCTCAAGCACGGCCGCATCGACGGCTTCTGGAAGGGCACGCTGCTGATCGAGCACAAGAGCGCCGGCCACAGCCTGGACCGCGCCTTCGCCCAGGCGGTGGACTACTTCGACGGCCTGCCCGAGCGCGACCTGCCGCGCTACGTGCTGGTGAGCGACTTTGCGCGCCTGCGCCTGCACGACTTCGATACCGGCGCCGAGACCGAATTCGCCCTGCGCGACCTGCACCGGCACGTCAGGCGCTTCGGCTTCATCGCCGGCTACCAGGCGCAGGTGATCAAGCCGCAGGACCCGGTGAACGTCCGCGCCGCCGAGCGCATGGGCAGGCTGCACGACGCGTTGAAGGCCAGCGGCTACGGGCAGTACGAAGGCCCGAACGGCGCGCCGGGCCATCCCCTCGAAGTGCTGCTCGTGCGCCTGCTGTTCTGCCTGTTCGCCGACGACACCGGCATCTTCCAGCCGGCGCAGGCCTTTCGCGCCTGGGTCGAAGAGCGCACCGCCGACGACGGCAGCGACCTCGGTCCCCAGCTCGCCCAGCTCTTCCAGGTGCTCAACACGCCCGAAGACCGGCGCAGCGCCGCGCTCGATGAACAGGTGCGCGCCTTCCCCTACGTCAACGGACAGTTGTTCGCCGAAGCGCTGCCGCTCGCCGCTTTCACGCGCGCGATGCGCGAGAGCCTGCTCGACGCCTGCGCGATCGACTGGAGCGGCATCAGCCCTGCCATCTTCGGCGCGCTGTTCCAGAGCATCATGGACGCCAAGGCGCGGCGCAACCTGGGCGCGCATTACACGAGCGAAGAGAACATCCAGAAGCTCGTCAAGCCCTTGTTCCTCGACGAGCTGCGCGCCGAGTTCGAGCGCATCAAGGGCAACCGCAACCGCCTGTTCGAGTTTCACAAGAAGCTGCGCACGCTGAACTTCCTCGACCCGGCGTGCGGTTGCGGCAACTTCCTCGTCATCACCTACCGCGAGTTGCGCTTGCTGGAGCTCGACGTGCTGCGCGCGGCGTATCAGGACGGCCAGCAACTGCTCGACATCCATCAGCGGTTGTTGGTCAACGTGGACCAGTTCCACGGCATCGAGATCGAGGAGTTCCCGGCCCAGATCGCGCAGGTCGCGCTCTGGCTGATCGACCACCAGATGAACATCCTGGCCGGCGAGGAGTTCGGCCTCTACTTCGCCCGCATCCCGCTCAAGGCCACGCCGCACATCGTCCACGGTAACGCGCTGCGGCTCGATTGGGAAGACGTGCTGCCGGCGAGCCGCTGCAGCTATGTGCTGGGGAATCCGCCGTTCGTGGGCGCGATGGTGATGAGCGCCGCGCAACGCACCGACATGGCGCTGGTGTTCGCCGGCCTCAAGGGCTACGGCGTGCTTGATCTAGTGTGTTGCTGGTACTGGAAGGCTGCCAATTACATGCAAGGAGGCAGCACCGTTGCGGCGTTTGTTTCAACGAGTTCAATTACCCAGGGCGAGCAGGTCGGCCTGTTGTGGGCGCCACTCCTGCAGCGCTTCGGGCTACGCATTTGCTTTGCTCATCGCACTTTTCGATGGTCGAACGAAGGGCGTGGCGTCGCTGCGGTGCATTGCGTGATCATCGGTCTTTCGCACAAGACCGGTGGGCCGCGCCGCCTGTTCGAATACGAGGATGTTGATGGTCAAGCGCACGAAGTGGTGGCGTCCAACATTAACGCTTACTTGATTGACGGCCCAGACGTCTTCCTTGAGAACCGCAGTGCCCCAATCTGCCCCGTGCCGCCGATGCGCTGGGGTAGCATGCCGCGAGACGGAGGAAATCTAGTGCTGTCCCAGGTTGAGCGGGACGAGTTGCTGGGCGCAGAGCCGTGGTTACTGCCTTACGTTCGTTCTTACTTGGGCGCCGAAGAATTCCTCAAGCACACGCCGCGCTATTGCCTGTGGTTGCTCGCCGTTCCCCCTGCACTGTTGGCTCGATCGCCCAGAGTCCTGCACAGATTGGACGAAGTGCGACGCTTTCGTTTGGCAAGCAAGGCGCAGTCGACTCGGCGCTTCGCCGAAACTCCGGGAATCTTCTGCCAAGTCGCGCAGCCAGATACTGAATACTTGCTTGTGCCACTGCACACGAGCGAGAGTAGACGATTCATTCCAGTTGGCTATATGCCCTCATCCGTGATTGCATCGAACGCCTGCGGCTTGGTTCCGGATGCTTCGCTCTTTCACTTCGGCACGATTCAATCGTCCATGCACAACGCCTGGGTCCGCTATACCTGTGGCCGACTTGAGAGCCGCTATCGCTACTCCAAGGACATCGTCTACAACAACTTCCCCTGGCCCGAATCCCCGACCGACGCGCAGCGCGCCGCGATCGAGTCCGCCGCGCAGGCCGTGCTCGACACCCGCGCGCAGTTCCCCGGCGCCACGCTCGCCGATCTGTACGATCCGCTGACGATGCCGCCCGCGCTGCTGAAGGCGCATCAAAAGCTCGACGCCGCGGTCGACGCCGCCTACGGCCGCAAGGGCTTCAAGACCGACGCCGAGCGCGTCGCCTTCCTGTTCGAGCAGTACCGGCGCATCACGTCACTGTTGCCGGCCGAGGCCGCGAAGCCCAAACGGCGTGCGAAAGCGGCGCGACAGGCCGCGGGCGGCGGCTGAACCTCAACGACAGGTGCTGCCCATCACGCGCTCGGTCACAATCAGCATTCGAGATATTCAGGAGTTCGCATGGAACTGACCGCTGTTCTGACACATGCCGAAGAGGGCGGGTTCGTGGCGCTGAATCCCGAGACAGGGACCACGACGCAGGGCGAGACGGTAGAGCTTGCCGTTGCCAACCTGAAGGAGGCAACGGCACTCTATCTCTCGGAGTTTCCGCAGCTCAACGTGGGCCACCCCGTCATCACGATGTTCACGCTTCCCGAGCCGGTGGATGCCTAGACTGCCGCACCTGTCCGGCGCGCAAGTGCAGCGTGCGCTCGAGCGGCTTGGCTTCGTGAAGGTGCGTCAGAGCGGCAGCCACGTCATCATGAAGCGCGACACCAAAGGGTGCGTCGTGCCCCTGCACGACGAGGTCAAGCTGGGCACGCTGGCAGGCGTTCTGCGCCAGGCAGAGGTCGCGCCCGAAGAGTTCCTTCAAGCGTTGAAGCGGTGAGCCCCAACGCGTCGTCCCGGTCGGCCCCCTGAGGCAGCCGCTGCTCGAAGCACAAGGCCTGCTCGATTTGCTCGGCAGGCTTGCCGTGGCCTGGGTTCATCTCGGCGCTCGACTGGCGGGGCTGAAATCGCGCCCGCGATCACGTGCGCAACGCGCCGTTGCGTGATCCTTCACAATCGTTTCCCATGTCCCTGCCGCACCAGGCCCGCGCGCCGACCTTCTCCTCCCTCGCGTTTCGCGCCGCGCTCGGCATGTTTGCCACCGGCGTCACGATCGTGACGGCGCGGGACGCGGCGGGGCGGCGGGTGGGGCTGACGGCGAATTCGTTCAACTCGGTTTCACTCACGCCGCCGCTCGTGCTGTGGAGCCTGGCGCGCCGGGCCGGCACGCTGGCGGCGTTCAGCGCCGGCTCGCACTACGCGATCAACATCCTCGCCTCCGATCAGCGTGCGCTGGCCGATCGTTTCGCCGTGCGCGGCGCGGATCAGTTCGCGGGCGTCGCGCTGCGTGACGGCCTGTGCGGCGCGCCGGTGATCGAGGGCGCGGTGGCGGTGTTCGAGTGCTTCAACCGCAGCCGCTACGAGGAAGGCGACCACGTCATCTTCGTCGGCGAGGTCGAGCATTGCGAGCACCGCGCCGGCGCCGCGCCGCTGATCTTCCACGGCGGGCGCTACTACGCCGAGCTGCCGCTCTGAGCGATGGCGGTCGACAAGCCTGTGGCTGAGCCCGTCCCCGCGCCCCCACCCGCGCCTGCGGCCCTCCAGGGCGTGACCTTCATCGAGCGCGGCTGGCTGTCATCGAACAACGTGCTGCTGCACGGCGCGCCGGGCGAGGGCGCGACGCTCGTCGACAGCGGCCACTGCGTGCATGCGGCGCAGACGCTCGCCCTGGTGCGTCGTGCCCTGGGCGACGAGCGCCTTGCGCGCATCGTCAACACGCATCTGCATTCGGATCATTGCGGCGGCAACGCGCTCCTGCAGCGCGAATTCGGCGCGCCGCTGCTGATCCCGCCCGGCGAGTGGGCGGCCGCGCGCGCATGGGACGAGGATGCGCTCACCTACCGCCCGACCGGGCAGCGCTGCGAGCGCTTCACGCCCGATGCGCGCATCGCGCCCGGCGACGCTCTGGCCGTCGGCGGGCGGCGTTGGGACGTGCTCGCCGCACCGGGCCACGACCCGCACTCGGTGCTGCTGTTCGACGCCGCGCACGGCGTCCTGATCTCGGCCGACGCGCTGTGGGGCAACGGCTTCGGCGTCGTCTTCCCCGAGCTCGAGGGCGAATCTGCTTTCGACGATGTCGGCGCGGTGCTCGATCTGATCGACGCCTTGCCGGTGCAATGGGTGCTGCCCGGCCACGGCCCGGCGTTCCAGGACGTGAAGCCGGCGCTCGCGCGGGCGCGCGCACGGCTGGCGTCGTTTCGCGCCGATCCGGCGCGCCACCACCGCCACGCGGCGAAGGTGCTGTTGAAGTACCACCTGCTCGAGGAGCAGCAGCAGCCGCTCGTCGCGCTGCGCGCCTGGTTCGCGCGCACACCGCTGGTGGAGGCGATATGGTCGCGCCTCGGTGCGCCGGGCGGCACGCGCGAGGCGTGGTGCGACACGCTGCTGGCGGAACTGGTCGCCTCGCAGGCGCTCGCGCTGCGCGACGGCGTCGCCTACAACGCCTGATCGGGGGCGCGGCGGGGGTGGGGTCGGCGCGGGGCCGGGGCGTCAGGCGCCGATGCGCGCGATCTCGCCGTAGGCGTGATTGAGCCAGAGCTTCAGGCGCTGGCGCTCCATCAGGCCGAGGCCGGGGCCGTCGATCGCGCCGCCGTGGCGCGCGGACCAGAAGCTCGCGTTGCGCGCATCGATCTTCTGCACCACGGTGTCGTGCAGATGCTTGATCGTGATGACGCTGGCGCCGAGGCCGGTCGCGCGTTCGAGCTGACCCGAGCGCTCGAGCTGCCCGAAGTCGTCGCCGCGCAGCTGGTTCTTCACGATCACGTAGTGCACGCGCTGGCCGAAGCGGTCGAGCAACCGCACGAGCAGGTCGACCGAGTCGCGCCCCGAATCCATGACGTGCCAGTAGTGCAGCGCGATGCCGGAGAGGTCGGCCATGTCGAGCACGCCGGATTCGTCCATCCACTTCACGAGCGGCTCGTGCGTCTGCGCCGCGAGGTCGACGAGCACGCGCCGGCCGGGCTCGTCGAGCGCGCTCTCGACGATCTGGTCGAGCGCCTCGTAGCGGTCGACGAGCGCGGGCGAGGCGTAGTCGGCATAAAAACGCATCAGCGCGCCGTGCGAGCGGTCGGTGTCGAAGCCGATGAAAGGCAACTCGTTGTCGATGAAGTACTGCGCGAGCAGGCGCGACAGCATCGACTTGCCGACGCCGCCCTTCTCGCCACCGATCAGGTGGACCTTCGATGTCGCTTGGGTTTGCAGGGTGGGCACGTTCATGGGCTGGACTTCGGATGACGATCGCCCGATTGTGCCGTCAGTGACACGCCCGCCCCCTGATTGGGGGGAGGGTTTCCACCAGGAAAAGCGCCCGGGAGTGTTGACAGCCGTGCTGCGTCTGCTACGTTCACTTGTCCGGCGTCGAGGCGCCGGCGACCATTCCCGTCCGGCGCGCGCCGGCACCCAAGGAGCAAGCATGACAACGCTACGCAAACTGTTCGTCGCCGCCGCGCTCGCCGGCCTGGCGAACGTCGCCTCGGCCTATCCCTTCGACAGCCTGTTCATCTTCGGCGACAGCCTGTCGGACCCGGGCAACAACGCGCTCGTGATCGGCACCGACGGGTCGCAGCCGATCGACAACAGCTATATCCCGTCGCAGCCTTACGGGTCGCCGCAAGGCTTGAACCAATACACCAACGGCAACGTCTGGGCCTACTCGTTCGCCTCCGCGATCGGTCTCGGGCCTTACGCGGCGCCGGTGCTCGGCGGCGGCGGCAACTTCGCGTTCGGTGGCGCACGCACCAGTGTCGACGGCCCGATCGGCGGCTTTCCGTACAGCCTGAAGTCGCAGGCGTCGGCCTATCTGAGCTTCACCGGCGGCACCGCGTCGGCCAATGGGCTCTATGTGGTTGCCGGCGGCGGCAACGATGCGCGTGACGCGCTCGAGGCGGTCGCGGCCGATCCGGGCAACGCCGGCAGCATCATCGCGGCGGCAGCCGCCGCCTACGCGGCCGACACCGGCGCGATCGTCGATTCGCTGCAGGCCGCCGGCGCACAGCACATCGTCGTCTGGGACGTGCCCAACCTCGGCATCACGCCTGCAGTGAACGCGCAGGGCCCCACCGCCAGCGTCCTGGGCAGCTTCATCAGCGCGACGATGACGCTCGCGCTCATCGATCGCATGAACGGCGAGGCGGGCGTGACGCTGTTCGACCTGTGGGGTCTGACGACGGCCCTCGCGAACGATCCCGGCGCCTTCGGCCTCGTGAACGGCACCGATGCCTGCGGCGGCATCGTCGGCTGCGATCCGTCGACCTATGCGTTCTGGGACGGCATCCACCCGACCTCCGGCGGTCATGCGCTGATCGCCGGCGCGATGCTCGCCACCGTCGTTCCGGTGCCCGAGCCGGAGACGTATGCGTTGATGTTCGTCGGCCTCGCGCTCGTCGCCTGGCGGGTGCGCCGCCGCGCCTGATCGCGTTTCGCTCCTTTGCACGACGGCCGGCATTGCCCGGCCGTTTTGCTGCGCGCCGCCCGGCGCTCCGGTCGAGCGCTCGGGTCGGACGTTCAGGCCGGCGCCTGCAGCGTCGGGTCGACGTCCATGAAGCGCCAGCTCCGCCCCTGCCCGGTGAACGTGTTGCGGTGGTAGCCGATCACCCACGGCTGCGCGAGGTCGGTGTAGATGCGGTGGACGTGGATCTTGAACGGCATGTAGGCGACGACGAGCTTCTTCGCGGTGGTGATCAGCGCCTGGCGCTCGGGCCCGTCGGGCAGCACGCGCTGCGCTTCGTAGGCCGCGTTGTAGGCCGGCAGGTCGAAGCGCGACTTGTTCGACTGGCCCTTGTTCGGCCCGTAGGCGAGCACCATGAAGTCCTCGGCATCGGGCGTGCTGGCGACCCAGCCGACGCCCCACATCATCAGCTTGCCGGCGGTCGAGGCCTTCAGGTTCTCCGGCCACTTGGCGGGCTTGAACTCGATGCGGATGCTGATCGCATCCATGTTCTTCTTCCACTGCTCGACGAGGGCGCGCGATGCTTGGTCCGGCTGCGTCGCGTAGCGCAGCACGAGCGGTGAGCCGTCGGGCTGGTCGCGCCAGCCGTCGCCGTCCTTGTCGACGTAGCCGTAGAGGTCGAGCAGCGCCTTCGCCCGCGCGCGATCGAAGGTGCTCATTTCGCTCTTGAAGTCCGGGTCGTAGCCCCAGACGCCGGGCGCGATGTGCGATTGGCCGGGGATCGCCTGGTTGCGCCGCACGAGGCGGATCTCCTTGTCGACGTCGATCGCGAGGCTGATCGCGCGGCGCAGCGCGACCTTCTCGGGCGTGTAGCCGCCGACCACCGGGTCCTCCATGTTGAAGTAGGACAGCGACACGTCGGCGCGCGGGTAGCGCAGCATGTGGATGCCGCGCTTCTTCAGGTTCGGCGCGAGCTCGTTGTTCGGCATCGCGAGGTCGGCATAGTCGGCCGGCACCTCGTCGAGCAGGTCGAGCTCGTTGTTGAGGAAGGCGAGCCAGCGCGGCTGGTTCTCCTCGATGATCGCGATCTCGATGCGGTCGAGCATCGGCAGCGTGCGGCCGGTGAGCGCGTCGCTCGCCGCGCGCGCCAGTTTGTCGCCCTCGGGCGCCTCTTCGCCGTAGACCTCGTGCCGGTAGTCGGTGTTGCGCTCGAGCACGATGCGCGATGCGCGGCGCCACTCGCCGAGCCGGAACGGGCCGGTGCCGACCGGATGCTCGGAGATCGCGTCGCCGTAGTACTCGACCACCTCGCGCGCCACCGCCGCCCACGACACGTCGGCCATCTGCAGCAGGAAGCGCGGCGACGGTTCGGCGAGCCGGATGCGGTAGGTGTAGCGGTCGAGCGCGCGCGCGCCTTCGACCTCGCGCGCATAGTCGAACGCCTTCTTGCCCGCGATCGCCTCGCGCCGCAGTTCGCTCAGGCCGAGCAGCTTTGCGGCTTCGAGTCGGTAGACGTTGTTGCTCTTCCAGCGCGGGTCGTAGTGGCGCTTGAGGGCGTAGACGTAGTCCTGCGCGACGAGCTCGCGCCGCTGGCCCTTGAAGGCCGGGTCATCCGCGAAATGGATGCCGGGCTTGACCGTGAAGGTGAAGCTCCGGTAGTCGGCCGAGACCTCGGGCATCGCGACGAGCGTCGCCGGCCGCAGCCGGTAGGGGCGGGCAAGGAATTCGAACTCCAGCGGCGAATCGAAGATCGCCGCGGCCACGGTGCGCGAATACAGATCCGAGATCTGCGCCGGGTCGAACCCGGTTTCGGCGACGCGAAACGACGTGCGCAGCACACGCGGCGCCGCAGCGCGCGAGGCGATCGGCACGCCCGCGAGCGCGCCACCGGCGAGGCCGATCGCAGCCTGGATGAAGCGGCGGCGTTGCGTCATCGCGTCCTCGTTTGCGGCATCGGGTGCGTCATCACGCGGGTGAACTTGGCCCGAGTCTAGGCCGACGGTGGCCGCGCCGCCATGCCTGCATGCCCGATCCGACAGGATGCGAGGGGAAATGCGGGGAAGCGCAGCCCATGCGCGGTCCTAGACTCGAGCGGAACCTGTCCGTACCCGCAACGATGGCCGCCTACCTGATCCGACGCCTGTGGCAGATGGTGCCGACGCTGTTCGGCGTCATGCTGCTCGTGTTCTTCCTGTTCAAGACTTTCGGCGGCGACCCGGCCGAGATCCTCGGCGGCCTGAACGCCACGCCCGAGCAGGTCCACGCGATCCGCGAGCAGCTCGGCCTGAACGAGCCGCTGTGGGTGCAGTTCGGCATCTTTCTGAAGCAGGTCGCGACCTTCGACTGGGGGCGCAGCTGGGCGACCAACGAATCGGTCGCGACGCTCTTCGCAACCCGCCTGCCGGCGACGCTGACGGTGATGACGCCGATCCTGATCCTCGACGTGCTGCTCGCGATCCCGGGCGCGCTCGCCGTTGCCTACGTGCGCGGCTCGCTCACCGACCGCACGATCATGATCATCTCGACCCTCGCGCTGTCGATCTCCTTCCTCGTCTACGTCATCGTCGGCCAGTATGTGTTCGCCTTCCAGCTTGGCTGGTTTCCGGTGCAGGGCTGGAGCAACAGCCTGTGGACCAACCTGACCGTCTACGCGCCGCTGCCGGTGATGCTCGCCGTGCTCGTCGGCATGGCGCCGCAGACGCGCCTGTACCGCAGCTTCTTCCTGGACGAGATCGGGCAGGACTACGTGCGCACCGCACGCGCCAAGGGCATGACCGAGCCGGTCGTGCTGCTGCGCCACGTGCTGCGCAATGCGTTGATCCCGATCCTCACGAACCTCGCGGTCGCGCTGCCCGGCATCTTCGTCGGCTCGTTCCTGATCGAAGTCTTCTTCTCCATCCCCGGCCTCGGCCGCGAGGTGCTGCTCGCGGTCAACCGCAGCGACTATCCGGTGATCCAGGCGGTGACGATCTACCTCGCGGTCATCACGATGGCGGTCAATCTGACGACCGACGTGCTCTACACCTTCGTCGATCCGCGGGTGGTGCTGAAGTGAGGGTGCTTGGGGTCTCGGCGGTGGTTCGCGAACCCTCGCGGGCCGCGTTCGGCGATTGGCGCGGCAAAGACGCGCCCGGGCAGTCCACGGCGCTTCACCTCCGCGGTCGGCGCGGTGCGCCGACTGCCTGCGATGCTCGGTCTCGCGGCCACGTCGCTCAACTCACTGCGCTCACTGCGTTCGCTCCGTTCAGACAATCGCGACGGGTCAGATCACGAAGCGCGCTGCGCGCGCGGCCACGAGCCCTGGCCTTGCAGGCCGCGCCGGGCGAGGACGCCCGGCCGTTCGCAAGGCACAAGCGGTCCCCCGGACCGCTTGTGTCCCTGCTCACCTGCTCGGCGCTGCGCAGGCGCGCCGTGGCCTGCCCGGGCACGCCTTTGCAGGCAGCGCAGTGGTGCGCCCCGCAAGAGAAGAACCGTCGCGGCAGGCGGTGCCCGCCGGGGGCGATTTGTGGAGCGACGAGGATCGCAGGACAGGGGTCGGCGCGCGCAGCGCGCTTCGTGAACTGACTCGTCGCAACTGTTTGAGCGCAGCGAACGAAGTGAGTGAAGCGAGTTCTGCGACGCGACCCCTGGCCGAGAACCGCAGTGCAGTCGGCGCTGTGCGCCGACCGCGCAACCATGAGCCCTCGGCGGGTACCGCCTGGCGCGACGCAAACGCGCTGAAGTCCCAGCTGGGCACTGCCCGGCCCGAAGTCAAAGCGCTGCAACCCCCGGCAGCCACCGCCCGGCGCGACACCAAAGCGCTCGAACCCCCACCGGCCCCCGCCCGCCACGACGCCGAACCACTCGACGACGTCGGTGGATCGCGAACGACCCGATGAGCGCCGTCCTCCCCGCCACGCTCCCGGCAACCACGCCCGCCACCGGCGATGGTGTCTGGCATGCCGCGTGGCGTCGACTGCGCAGCGACAACGTCGGCGTGTTCTCGCTCGCGATCGTCGCCGCGTTTTTGTTGCTGATCCTGCTGTCCTCGCTCGGCGTCGTCGCGGGCGACTGGCAGCGGGAGGTGGGGGTGCCCGACGCGCCGCCGACGTTCATCGGGCCAAGGGCGAAGTCGGCGCCTACCGACATCGCGCAACCCACTGGCCCGGACGTCGACCTTTCGGCGGTCGACCCGCTCGCACCGCGCTACGCCGAATGGGCCGCCGGCGTCGCCAAGTACCGCACGACCGAGGCGGTGAAGCTCGAGACGTTGCCGTTCGGCGCCGACCGCCTGGGGCGCGACGTGTTCGCGAAGGCGGTCAAGGGCTCGCAGATCTCGATCTTCGTCGGCGTGCTAGCGGCGCTGCTTGCGACCTTCATCGGCACCGTGCTCGGCGCGTTCGGCGGCTTCTTCGGCGGCAAGATCGGCGACGCGCTCGAATGGCTCTACAACGTGTTCACATCGATCCCGAGCATCCTGCTCATCTTCGCGTTCGCGGCGGTCGCCGGGCGCGGCGTGCAAAGCGTGGTGCTGATCCTCGGCCTGACCGGCTGGACCGGCATCTACCGCCTGGTGCGCGCCGAGTTCATCAAGCACTCGGGTCGCGAATACGTGCGCGCCGCCGAGGCGATCGGCGCGGGGACGATGTCGCGCATGTTCCGCCACATCCTGCCCAACGTCAGCCACGTATCGCTTGTGCAGCTGTCGATCCACGTCGTCAGCTTCATCAAGGCCGAGGTGATCCTG
The DNA here is from genome assembly GCA_023954175.1 of Rhizobacter sp. Classification (GTDB taxonomy): domain Bacteria; phylum Pseudomonadota; class Gammaproteobacteria; order Burkholderiales; family Burkholderiaceae_C; genus CAIKUF01. The sequence continues at coordinate 7,442 of JAMLIM010000047.1, read as the reverse complement.
TCCTACCTCGGCCTCGGCGTCGGCGTCGATCAGGTCTCGTGGGGCACGATGCTCGCCGAGGCGCAGGGCGAACTGATCCTCGGCCACTGGTGGCAACTCGCGGTGGCGACCGTCTTCATGGCGGTCTTCGTCACCGCGTTCTCGCTCTTCACCGACGCGCTGCGCGACGCGCTAGACCCGAAATTGCGGGGGTTGGAATGAGCTCGTTTCCCGGCCACCCGAAGACGGGCTCGTTCCCCTTCGCGGGGGTCGGTGCGCGGCGCCGTTGGGGGTTCGAATGACTTTGCTGAGCATCCGCGACCTGCGCGTCGACTTCCGCCTCGGCAAGCACCAGGGTGAGGTGCGGCGCGTGCAGGCAGTCGGCCGTGATGTCGCGGGCGAGAGTGTCGGCGTGAGTTTCGAGATCGCCGAGAACACCACCGTCGCGCTGGTCGGCGAGTCGGGCTCGGGCAAGAGCGTGACGGCGATGGCAATCCTCGCGCTGTTGCCGGACAACGCCGAGCGCCGCGGGCGCATCGAATTCCTCGGCCGCGACCTGCTCAGCGCTTCGCGCGCCGAGTTGCAGGCGCTGCGCGGCAAGGACATCGCGTGCGTGTTCCAGGACCCGATGAGTTCGCTCAACCCGGTCTTCACGGTCGGGCGCCAGCTCTGCGAGCCGCTGCGACGCCACCTCGGGCTCTCGCCGCGCCAGGCGCTTGCGCGCGCCGAGGCATTGCTCGAAGAGGTCGGCATGCCCGAGCCGAAGCGGCGCCTTGCGGCCTACCCGCACCAGCTCTCGGGCGGCCAGCAGCAGCGCGTGATGATCGCGATGGCGCTCGCGTGCGAGCCGAAGCTGTTGATCGCCGACGAGCCGACGACCGCGCTCGACGTCACGATCCAGCGCCAGATCCTCGAGTTGCTCGCGAGCCTGAAGGCCAGGCACCGCATGAGCATGCTCTTCATCAGCCACGACCTCGGCGTCGTCGGCGAGATCGCCGACCAGGTCGTCGTGATGCGCGGGGGCACCGTGCGCGAGCAGGGGCCGGTGGCGCGCATCTTCAGCGCGCCGCAGGACGCGTACACGAAGGCGCTGCTCGCGTGCCGGCCGACGCTCGCGCAGCGCGGCGCGCGGCTCGCGGTGATCGCCGATCACATCGCGGGTGCAGCGAGCGTCGCTGCCGGCAAGGCCAAGGACCCGCAGGCGCCTGTCGTCATCACCGCGCGCGCGCTGACGAAGAGCTTCTGGTTGAGAAAGGGCATCTTCGGCCGCACCGAGTTCAAGGCCGTCGGCCGCAACGGCGCGGGCGTGAGCTTTCAATTGCGGCGCGGCCACACGCTCGGCGTGGTCGGCGAATCCGGCTCCGGCAAGACGACGATGGGCCTGGCGCTGCTGCAACTGCACGAGCCGAACGGCGGGCCGTCCGGCGGCGAGGTGCTGTTCGACGGCCAGGATCTGTTGAAACTCGACAAGGCGCAGTGGCGGCCGATGCGCCGGCGCATCCAGATCGTGTTCCAGAACCCCTACGCGTCGCTCAACCCGCGCTTCTCGATCGGCCAGACGCTGGTCGAGCCGATGACGATCCACGGCATCGGGCGTGACGCCGCGGAGCGCGAGGCGCGGGCGCGGGCGATCCTGCAGCGCGTCGGGCTCGACGCCGATGCGGTGTTCGCCAAGTACCCGCACGAGTTCAGCGGCGGCCAGCGCCAGCGCATCGCGATCGCGCGCTGCCTGACGCTCGACCCGGAGGTGCTGGTGCTCGACGAGGCCGTGAGCGCGCTCGACGTCTCGGTGCAGGCGCAGGTGCTCAACCTGCTGAAGGACCTGCAGGACGAACTCGGCCTCGCCTACGTCTTCATCAGCCATGACCTCGCCGTCGTGCGCTTCATGGCCGACGAGGTGCTCGTGATGCAGAACGGCGACGTCGTCGAGCAGGCGCGCGTCAAAGACATCCTCGAGCATCCGCGCGAGGCCTATACGAAGCGGCTGCTCGGCGCCGTGCCGCGCGGCTACGCGGCCGCGTCGGCGGGTTGACGGGCGGCCGCCGCGCGTTGCCGCCCGGCAGGGGGTGTCGCCTTCAGCCCGTGACCGCCGCCGCCCCAGTGGAGGGCCGGCGCCCGAACATGCCCCAGCCGCGCATGTCGAGGACGACTTCGCCGCGCTGGTTGGTCAGCTCCCAGCGGGTGTCGACCAGACCCGCCTCGGGCCGGCTTTGCATCACGCGCCTGGCGAGCACGGTCAGGCGCATGCGCAGCGTGTCGCCGGGGCGCACCGGCGCCGTCCAGCGCAGGTTCTCGAGGCCGGGCGAGCCGAGGCTTGCGGCGTCGAGCAGGTATTCGTCGCACATCATGCGCATCGCGATCGCGCAGGTGTGCCAGCCGCTCGCGATCAGCCCGCCGTAGGGCGTCGCGCGCCCGGCCGCGTCGTCGAGGTGAAACGGCTGCGGGTCGAAGCGGCTCGCGAAATCGATGATCTCTTCTTGCGTCAGCGTCACGGCGCCGAACTCGCGCACCTGGCCTGCCTGGAAATCCTCCCAGAAGATCGTCGGTGGGCGGCGGGGTGGGGCGGCGTGTCGGCGCGTTTTCATGGGGTGCTGGCTCCTGATCTGATGACCGCGCGATGATAGGTGCGCCGGGTGCTGCGCCTTTTGGCGTCGGAGCCCCAAGTCGGTCTCAAGTCCCGCCACGCGCAGGCCGATACCCGTTCGATGGCTTCGAACTCGTGCCCGCTTTCCGCCTGCGCTGCGGCTGCGTTGCGGCCATGGCGTGGCGTGCTGCTGGCACTCGGGCTGGGCCTGACGCTCTTCGCCGCGCCGGCGGCCGGCGCGACGGCGGACGACACGGCCCGCCAGGTGCTCGAACTTGAGCGCTCGGGCCGCGCCCAGCCGCGACTGACCGCGTCCCGGCTCGCCAGCCTCGTCGCGATGAACCAGGGTGGCGCGGCAACCCAGCTCGAAGCGCTGACGGTGCAAGGCTGGCTGCTGGCTGGCGTCCCGGCCGAAGAAGAGGCCGAGGCGGTTGCACGCACGCTCGATGAACGCGCGAAGGGCGGTGATGCGCAGGCGGCGGCGGCAGCGCTGCTGGTGCGCGCGCGTCTGGCCGACACTTCCGGAAACGCGGCGCGCGCCGAGGCATTGATCGACGAGGCGGTGGCCAAGCTGCCGGCAAGCGCGCCCGAGCTGGCACGCCTGCGCCTGCTGATGGTGCAAGCGCGCATCCGAGGCAGCGCGAGCAAGCTCGAGGATGCGATCCGCATCGGCCACGAGGCCCTGAAGCTCGCCGACGCGCGCGGGGAAAAGTGGCGCCAGGCCGAGGTTCGCGCCGAGCTCGCCTACGCCTACCTGCTGGCCAAGCAGGTGCAGCGCGCGCTCAGCCTGAACGAGGAAGCGGTTGCACTGGCGCAGGCGGACGGCGATCCGCTGACGCTGGCGCACGTGAGCACGACGCAGGGGATCGTGCTCGAGGGTCTGGGTGACATCCCCGGCGAGAAGCGCTGGATGCAGTCGGCGCTCGAACTCGCGCGCAGGGTCGGCGCGAAGTACGAGGAGGCGCTCTATCTGGGCAACCTGGGCGACGTCCATCTGAAGAACGGCGAGTACGCGACCGCCCTGCGTTATGCGAAGCAGGCGCTGCCGCTGGCGCGCGAGCTGAAGAACCTGAACGGCGAGCTGGTCGCACTGGCCAACAGCGGGCTGGCGCAGATCGCGCTGCGCGACATCGAGGCCGGCCAGCGCAACCTGCGCGCGGCGATCGACATCGACGAACGCCGCGGGGCGCTCGCCAGCATGGCGCAGACCTATCTGGAGATGGGCCAGGCGCTCGAACGCGTGGGCGAACTGCGGGCCGCGATGCACGCCTTGAACGAGCACCGCAGCCTGTCCGACCAGGTGCTGCAGCGCGGCCAGCAACAGGCCATCCTCGAGATCCAGGAGCAGTTCGACAACGACCGCCGCACGCGTGAGCTCGAACTGCTGCAACGCCAGAGCGCTATCAGCGTCGAACAGCTGCGCGCACGCGAGCTGCAGCAGCGGCTGTGGGGCCTGCTCGCGGCCGGTGGCTTGCTGTCGCTTGCGGTCGTCGTGCTGCTGCTGCGCCGTGTGCGCGACACGAACCGGCGCCTTGCCGACAGCAACGCGCAGCTCAAGGCGCACGCCGAGATCGACCCGCTGACGGGCCTTTCGAACCGGCGCCACTTCCAGGCCGCGATGCGCCAGCTCGCCGCCGACGGCAAGTTCAGCGGCACCGTCTTTCTGGCCGACATCGACCACTTCAAACGCGTCAACGACTGCTGGGGCCATGCGAGCGGCGACGCCGTGCTGGTCGAGATCGCGCGCCGCCTGCGCGCCGTGCTGCGCGAGCCCGACCTGATCGTGCGCTGGGGCGGCGAGGAGTTCCTCGTCGTCGCGCGCACCACGCCCGACCGGCTCGACGACATCGCGGCGCGGATCCTGCGCGCGGTCGCCGGGGAGCCGATCGTGGTCGGCGATCGGGCGATCCGCACGTCGGTGTCGATCGGCTACGTGCCGCTGCCGCTGCCGCCGACGAGATTGCCGCTCGAGTCGTAGACGTAGAGGTCCAGATCGTCGTCGCCGCTGGTGTAGTCGTCGAACAGCGAGATCCGGGCGTACGTCGTGCCGGCCGGGATGTCCACCAGCTTCAGGTCGGTGCCGGGACCGTCCTTGACGAAGTTGTCACCCGGGTCGTCGGCGACCGTGCCGTCCTGCGTCGTGGCCGGGATCAGCCCGGCCGGCGTCGCGGAGAACGGCCCGGTGTAGCCGAAGCCGACCGAGTAGGTCACGGGGTCACCGGAACCGGAGACCTCGGCCGGAGCGGCGAGCGCCACCGGCTTCACGACCATCGGGATGCGCACCTTCTGGCGGTGCTTGCCCCGCCAGGTGAGGTAGCCGCCGGTGTACTCGTTGAGCGCGGCGTCGGTGCGCGTGTAGGTGATCGTGAACGACTTCGTCTCGCCCTTGTGGATGAACATCGACCGCGGGGACACCTTCACGTCCACCCCGTCCATGCCCTGCACGCTCGCCGTGAACTTGCCGGCGTAGGGACCGACGTTGGTGATCCGTCGGGTCACCGTCTGGCTGCCCGCCAACCCACCGATCGAGACCGACGGCGTGTTCATGTCGCTCGGGTCGAGCGAGTAGCCGGCGCCCTCGAGGCTGGCGCAGGTGCTCGCGCCGACCCCGGTGGTGGTGCCACACAGGAACGCCAACCAGTCGTAGAAGTCGCTGTCGTAGACCAGGTGGGTGTTGTTGGCCTTCCGCGGGTCGACGTGACCGGCGCCCGCGCTGAAGATCACCGACGGGTCGTCGGCCGGGCCGTCGAGCACGTCGTAGGCCGACGTCATCAGCGTCGACTTGATCGCCATCGGCGACCAGGCCGGGTGCTTGAAGCGCAGCAGCGCCGCCAGACCCGCGACGTGCGGGGCCGACATCGAGGTGCCGCTGTAGACGTCGAACTCGCGACCGTGGTTGCCCGGAGGCGCGACCGCAGCCAGGATGTCCTGCCCGGGGGCGATCAGGTCGGGCTTGAGCAGGTCACCGTCGCCCGCGAGCAGCGGGCCACGCGACGAGAACGACGCGGTGTAGGGCGCCGGGTCGTCGAAGGTGAGCGTGCTCTTGGCAATCGTCGCCGTGGCGCCCGCCGTGGCGGCGTACGCCTCGACCGGAGCCAGTGCGTCGTTCTGCAGGTGGATCGACGGCACGAAGTGCAGGTCGGCGTTGACCGAGCTCGGCGAGGTGTTGATGAGGATCATCCCCACGCCACCGGCCTGCTTGACCGCCAGGCTCTTGGCCGTTCGGGCGATCACGCCGCGCTCACACACGACGATCTTGCCGGTCACCTTGGCCGGGTCGAGCTCGTTGTCGGCGTCGGGGTAGCACAGCCGGGCCGCGTCCGTGGCGCCGTTCAGGCCGACGTCCTTGGAGTTGACCAGGTCGGCGCTGACCTCCTCGGCCGCCAGCGAGGCGCCCTGGAAGGTCTGCCCATCGCCCAGCGTCACCGAGCCGGAGCCGTTGCGCGGGTGGGTGCCCGCGGCGACGGTGGTGATCCACGGCGAGGGGTGCGCCACCGTGGAGGCGGTCGGACCGCTGTTGCCGGCCGAGGCCGAGACGAACACGCCCGCGTCGGCGGCGAAGAGGAACGCCACCTCGGCCGGGTCGAGGAAGTTCGTCTGGGTGCCGCTGATGGAGTAGTTGATGACGTCGACACCGTCGGCCACCGCGTCGTCGATGGCGGCCACCAGGTCGGACGTGGTGCCGCCCGCGGTGGAGGCGTCCTCGGTCGACCAGAGTGCCTGGTAGACGGCGATCCGGGCGCGCGGAGCCATGCCGCTCACGCTGGAGCCCAGCGCGACGGCCTCTCCGGTGGTCGGCGTGCGGTAGTTGCCGCCCGCGGTGCTGCCGGTGTGGGTGCCGTGGCCGTTGTAGTCGCGTGCGGAGTTGAACTCCCACGGACGGTCGGCGTCGATGCCGGCGTCGCCGCCGTAGCCCGCGTTGTAGTAGCGCGCGGCGACGATCTTGTTGTTGCAGTCGGCGGCCGTCCAGTCCTCACCGGTCTGGCACTGGTCGGCGCCGAAGCCGGCCAGCGGCTGGTAGGCGAGCCGCCCGGTCTTGGCCGGGATGCCCTTCTTGTTGACCCGCGCGGAGAAGGACAGCGACTCGGGCGTGGCGCCGGAGTCGATGATGCCGATCACGACGTTGTTGCCGGCGCGCTTGGGGCCGCCGAGCTTGTTCCACAGTCCACCGGGGCCCGAGAGGTGCAGGAAGTCAGGGGTCGTCGAGGTGTCGACGGTGTAGGTGCGCTGCTTGGTGACGGCGAGCACGCCCTTCTGCTTGGCCAGCGCGGCCGCCTGCTCGGCGGTCAGCTTCGCGGAGAAGCCGTTGAAGGCGTACTGGTAGGTGTAGAGGGTGCGCGGGTTGCCGACCGCCTTCAGGGCGGCGGACTGCTTGTCCTCGAGGTGGCCGACGTAGTCGCGCACCCGGGGCAGGCCTGGGTTCAGGCTGCGACCCGGTGCGGGCTTGGTGGCCTTGAGGCCGGCCTTGCCGCCGGTGTAGCCGGCTGCAGGGGGCTCCAGCATCTGTACGACGTAGATGCCGTCGGAGTACTCCGGCGTGGTCGTGGAACTCTCAGTCCCCGCGGCGCTCGCGCTGTTCAACGCTCCGCCCGCGAGGACGAGCGGCAGGGCGCTGAGCGCAGCCACCGTCCTTCGCAACATGTAGGTGCTCCTCGGTTGATGTCGTCTCACGAGGTGAGGTGGCCACGGAGAGGCCACCCGCCGGACCCTAACCGCCCGGCTCCACGGGGGGAACCCCCGGCCCGACACTTCCTGCGGTCAGGGAGCCGATGGACAGTAAAATCCGCTCACCCGCGCCCGATCGGCGACGTGGGTCGTCCGAGCGCAGCCGCCGGTGCGTCAGGCGTCGGTGGCCCCGCCGCTCGGCGAGGACGGCGGG
>JAMLIM010000046.1 GCA_023954175.1 Rhizobacter sp. | reverse complement strand
GGCGCTTGAAGCGCGGCGCGATGCCGCAGTGGTACAAGCAGCGCCACGGCGTGCGCGGCAAGGCGCAATCGGGCGCAGCGCGCGTGGCGCGCTTTCGGCCGCCGCGCACCTCGGCTTGAGATGTTGACCCCCAAGCTTGCGGCTTTGCCGCATCGCTGCCCCCCGAGGGGGCGCTCCGCGCCCTTGGGGCGGCCCGGCGGGCGCTGAGATGGCGGACAAGCCGAACGGCCCCGACGAGCTCGAGGGCACCGAGCAGCCTTTCGTCGAACATCTGGTCGAACTGCGCGACCGGCTGATCCGGGCCGCGATCGCGATCGGCATCGCGTTTGTCGCGCTCTCGATCTATCCCGGGCCGAGCGGCCTCTATGACCTGCTCGCCGCGCCGCTCGTCGCGCACCTGCCGCAGGGGTCGACGATGATCGCGACCAACGTCATCTCGCCGTTCCTGGTGCCGATCAAGATCACGCTGCTCGCCGCCTTCCTGATCGCGCTGCCGGTCGTGCTCTACCAGGTCTGGGCATTTGCCGCGCCGGGGCTGTACTCGCACGAGAAGCGGCTCGTGCTGCCGCTCGTGATCTCGAGCACGCTGCTGTTCTTCCTCGGCGTCGCGTTCTCGTATTTCTTCGTCTTCGGGCAGGTGTTTCGCTTCATTCAGAGCTTCGCACCGAAGAGCATCACCGCGGCGCCGGACATCGAGGCCTATCTCGGCTTCGTGATGTCGATGTTCATCGCCTTTGGCGCTGCGTTCGAAGTGCCGATCGTCGTCGTCGTGCTGGCGCGGCTGGGCGTCGTCAGCATCGAGAAGCTCAAGTCCTTCCGCAGCTACTTCATCGTGCTCGCGTTCATCGTCGCGGCGATCCTGACGCCGCCCGACGTCGTCTCGCAGCTCGCGCTCGCGATCCCGATGATCCTGCTCTACGAGATGGGCATCTGGGCCGCGCAACTCTTCATCAAGCACACGAAGGTGCCCGAGGAGGAGGAAACGCCCGCGGCCTGATCCGGCTGCGAGGCGGCGGTCGATCAGCGCGCGCGCTGTGTCGGCGACGCCGCTACCGATCGCGCCGTGCCGGCGACGCTGCTATCGCTCGTGCCGTGCCGGCGATACCCCTATCTTTCGCGCCGTGCCGGCGCTTTGGGCCGCTGCGCGACGACGATCGTGAGCTGCATCTGCTGCGCGCCGCGCTGCACGCCGATCGAGGCCTCGCTCTGCGGCTTGAGGGCGGCCACCGCGTTCAGCAGTTGCGAGGTGTTGGCGACCGGCCGGTCCGCCACCGCGACCACGACGTCGCCGGGGCGCACGCCGCCGGCGCCGGCCGGGCCGTCGCGCAGCACGCCGGTGATCAGCGCGCCGTGCTGGATCGGCAGGCCGACGGTCTCGGCGATCTCGGCCGTCAGGTCGCGCGACTCGACGCCGATCCAGCCGCGCGTGACGCTGCCGTCGCGCACCAGCCCCTCCATCACCTGGCGCGCGATCGAGACCGGAATCGCGAAGCCGATGCCGTTGTTGCCGCCGCTGCGCGAGAAGATGGCGGTGTTGATGCCGAGCAGGTTGCCGTTCGCGTCGATCAGCGCGCCGCCCGAATTGCCGGGGTTGATCGCGGCGTCGGTCTGGATGAAATTCTCGTAGGTGTTGATGCCCAGGCGGTTGCGCCCGAGCGCGCTGACGATGCCCGACGTCACCGTCTGGCCGACGCCGAACGGGTTGCCGATCGCGAGCACGACGTCGCCCACCTGCAGCGCGTCCGCATCGCCGAAGCTCACGACCGGCAGCCGGTCGAGCTCGATCTTGAGCACCGCCAGATCGGTGTCGGGGTCGGTGCCGATCACGCGCGCCCGGCCTTCGCGGCCGTCGGCAAGCTGCACCTCGATGTCGTCGGCGCCGTCGATCACGTGGTTGTTCGTCAGCAGATAGCCCTCGGGCGACACGATCACGCCCGAGCCGAGGCCGAACTGACGCCGACGCGGGTCGGCCGCCTCGCCGTCGTCGCCGAAGAAGAAGCGCGACCAGGGGTCCTGCATCCCGCGTGTCGGCGCCTTGCTTGCCGACACGCTGACGACGGCCGGCGCCGCGCGGCTCGCGGCGCCGCGATAGCTGTGCGGTGCGTCCGCCGCGGCAGCGGATGTGGACGCGGATGCGGAAGCCGACGCGGGAGCCTGCGCGGCAGTGAGCGTGACGACGCGCGCGCGATCTGCGCCCGTGCGGTACAGCCACTCGGGCTTGAGCGTCGCGACGACGAACAGCAGCGCAACGGCGACGGTCACGCTCTGCGAAAAGATCAACCAGGCCTTGCGCATGTGGTTCTCGGAAGGGGAAACCCGATTATCGGCGGCGGCCCCGACCGCGTCGGCAACGCATGCTTGAGGCGCGTGATGCAAGAGGGCTGTGCCGAATCCTAGAATGGCCGACCGCCCAAATCCCGCCGAGCCTGACCATGCGAATTCGCCTTGCCTGCCTGTTGCCGCTCGTGTTGCCGGCCGCGTTCGTGGGTGGCGCCGCCACCGCGGAGACGCCGGCCGATCGCTGGAACCTGGCCGATCTGTATGCGTCGCAGGCGGCGTGGGACGCCGACGCCGCGAAGCTCGAGTCGCAACTGCCCCTGCTTGCCGCCTGCAAGGGCGAACTGGCGAAGAACGCGGCGCGGCTGCGCGCGTGCCTCGACCTGCGCGCCGACATGGCCAAGCGCAGCGGCCGCCTCTACGTCTTCGCGAGCGAACAGCAGGCGCAGGACATGGGCGTCGCTGCCAACGAAGCGACCGTGCAGCGGATCGACGTGCTCTACAACCGCTTCGGCGAGACGGCGTCGTTCTTCGAGCCAGAGATTCTCGCGATCGGGCCCGCGCGTATCGCCGAGTTTGTTGCCGCCGATCCGGGCTTGAAGATCCATCGTTTCCCGCTCGAGCAGACGCTGCGCGCGGCGCCGCACACGCTCGACGCGGCGGGTGAAGCGATCGTCGCCCAGTTCGGGCAGATGAACGACGGCGGCCAGACAGCCTATGCGCTGTTGGCGAATGCCGACATGCCCTGGCCCAAGGTCAAGCTTGCGTCGGGCGGGGAGGTCACGCTCGACCAGACGGGCTACGAGAAGTACCGCGAACTGCCCGACCGCGCCGACCGCGAACGCGTGATGGACGCCTTCTTCGGGACCTGGAAGACCTACGAGCGCACCGCGGGCGCACTGCTGCTCTCGCAGCTCAAGCAGGACAAGACCTACGCCGCAGTGCGCAAGTACCCGGACTCGATCAGCCGCGCGCTCGACGGCGACAACATGCCGGTCGCGGTGATCGACACGCTGATCGCGCAGACGAACGCGAACCTGCCGACGCTGCACCGCTACTTCAAGCTGCGCGCGAAGCTGCTCGGCGTCGAGCAGATGAGCTACTTCGATGTCTATCCGCCGCTCGTCGGTGGTGACTACAATTTCCCGCTCGCGCAGGGCAAGACGCTGACGCTGGAAGCGGTCGCGCCGCTCGGTGCGGACTACGTCGCCACGCTTGGCAAGGCGTTCGACGCGCGCTGGATGGACGCCTACCCGCGCCCGCGCAAGCTCTCCGGCGCGCACATGGCGGGGTATGCCTATGACGTGCATCCCTACGTGCTGATGAACTACACGGACGACTACCAGTCGCTGACGACGCTCGCGCACGAGTGGGGGCACGCGATGCACTCGGTGCTTGCGAACCGCGCCCAGCCTTTCGTCACCGCCGACTATGCGACCTTCGTCAGCGAGATCGCATCGACCTTCAACGAGGAATTGCTGCTCGCGCGCATGCTCAAGACGGCGAAGACCGATGATGAGCGCCTGTTCTACCTCGGCAACGCCCTCGAAGGCCTGCGCGCGACCTTCTTTCGCCAGGCGATGTTCGCCGAGTTCGAGCGCCAGATCCACGCCCGCGTCGACAAGGGCGAGCCGCTCACCGGCGAGGACATGACGGCTGCGTACTGCGAACTGCTCAAGCGCCATCACGGCAGCGCCGAAGGCGTGGTTGCGATCAAGCCCGAGTACTGCGTCGAGTGGGCCTACATCCCGCACTTCTACAACCCGTTTTACGTCTACCAGTACGCGACCTCGATCGCCGCGAGTTCGCTCTTCGCCAAGCAGGTCGAGGCGGGCGACAAGGGCGCGCTGCAACGCTATCTGGCGCTATTGAGTGCGGGCGGCTCGGGTTACCCGTACGAACTGGTGAAGGCGGCCGGTGTCGACCTCGCGACGGCGGCGCCTTACGAGGCGCTCTTTGCCCGCATGAACCACATCATGGACGAGATCGAAGCGATCCTCGCGCGGCGCCGCTGAGCGACGCTGAGCGAAATACGCTACTTCACGCGCAGCCTTTCCGCCGCGATCCAGTCGTCGATCTGCTGGTCCAGCACCGACAGCGGCACCGGCCCGGTATCGAGCACGGCCATGTGGAAGCGCCGGATGTCGAAGCGTTCTCCGAGCGCGGCGCGCGCGCGATCGCGCAACTCGATGATCTTCAGCTCGCCGATCATGTAGGAGAGGGCCTGCCCCGGCCACAGGTAGTAGCGGTCGACCTGCGCTTCGACATACTCGCGCGCAAAGCCGGTGCGCTCGGTCATCCAGTCGATGGCCTGTTTGCGCGACCAGCCGAGCGAGTGGATGCCGGTGTCGACAGCGAGCCGCGCGGCGCGAAATGCCTGCCACTGCAGGTGGCCGAAGCGGTTGTAGGGTTCCTTGTAGAGGCCGAGCCGGCCGCCGAGCGTTTCGGCGTACAGCGCCCAGCCTTCGATGTAGGCGGTGTACCAGGCGTTGCGGCGAAAGCGCGGCAAGTCACCCAACTCGAGGGCGCGCGCCATCTGAAGGTGGTGGCCGGGCACCGACTCGTGCGCCATCAGCGTTTCCATCTGCCAGGTCGGTCGCTGCGCGAGCGCGACGACGTTGGCCTCGAACCAGCCCGGGGTCATGCCGTCGGCGCCGGGCTTCTGATAGCGGTCCGACACGCCGGCGCCCTCGTGCGCCGGTATCGCGCGCACGCCGTAGGGCGCCCTCGGCAGCTCGGCGAACAGCTTCGGCAGCTCCGGGTCGATGCGCTTGCCGATTTCGCGGTAGCCGGCGAGCAGCGACCCGGCGTCCTTGTGGAAGAACTTCGGGTCGGTGTTGAGAAAGGCGACGAAGGCGTCGAAGCTGCCCTCGAAGCCGGCGAGCTTCATCTGCGCCTGCATCTCGCCGCGCAGGCGCTCGACCTCGCGCAGCCCGATGGCGTGGATCTCCGCTGCCGTGAGCGTGGTGGTGGTGTGCTTGCGCAGCTCGTACTCATAGGCATCGCCGCCGCCGGGATAGCGGCTCATCGCACCGTCCAGCGGCGCGATCGGCAGCAACTCGTCGACGACGAAGGCGCGCAGCTTGCGCAGCGCGGGATAGACCTCGTCGCGCAGCGCGCGCTGGCCGTCCTGTTCGAGCCGCTCGCGCACCGGCGCGGCGATGCCGTCGCCGAGGCGGGTGAAGGGTTCGAAGAGCGGGCTCTTCGTCACGTCGGCGGTGAGCACGCCGTCGATCTGCGCCGGCACCTGCTCGACAGCAGGCTTGAACGTGACCCAGCCGAGCGCAATGCCCTCGCGCAGGCGTGCGATCGTCTGGTCGACCCGGCGCGGGAATTGCGCCATGCGGGCGAGGATGTTGCGTACGTCGGCTTCGGTCGCCGCCGGGCTTGCGCGCATCAGGCCTGCGAAGTCCAGGTGCGGCCCCTTCTGCGTCGTGACGACGAGCGCGTTCATGCCGCGAAACGGCTGGCCTTCGATGCGCTCGCGGGTCTTCGCCAGCATCAGGTCGTAGGAGACGCGGTCGGTGGCGGAGAGCGCGTTGCGGTCGATGCGCTCCAACTTTGCGAGCAGTTCGCGCTGGTGCGCCTCGATCGCGTCCTCGGCCTGACGCGAGACGTCGCTCAGGCGATCATCGTAGCGATGGTCGCCCGCGAACGTGGCCCATTCGGGGAAGGTGCGCATCGCCCATTCCCATTCGGCATCGAAGAGGGCATGCAGGCGCGTGGCCTCGGCGGTCGTGGCGCTCTTGGATGGCGCCGGCTCGGCCGGGGTTGTGCTTGCAGCCGTCGCGGACAGACAAGCGACAAGCAGCAGCGCGGGGGCAAAGCGCATCGGGTGGTCCTTCGGTGTTTCAGAGCATCGCCAACGCGCTCTTGCGCGTCGGCGGGGGGAAGGCGCGTTCGATCGCCGCGAGTGCGGATGCGTTGAGCGCCAGATCGGCAGCGGCGAGGTTGTCGCGCAAGTGATCCTCGCCGACGGCCTTCGGGATGGCCATGACGCGACCGTCGCGCAGCGCCCACGCGAGCGCAACCTGCGCCGCGCTCGCGCCGAGTCGCTTCCCGATGCCTTCGAGCACGCTGTGGCGGGCGAGGGCGGCCTGGTCGATCGGGCTGTACGCCATCAGCGGCATCTGGTGTTCGCGCTGCCAGGGCAGCAGGTCGAACTCGACGCCGCGCTGCGACGCGCTGTACCAGACCTGGTTTGTTGCGCAGTGCCCTTGCTCGTCGACCCGCTGCAAATCCTGCATGCCGGCCAGATCGAAGTTGCTCACGCCCCAGTGCGCGATGCGACCCTGCGTGCGCAGCGCGTCGAACGCGGCGACCGTTTCGGCCAGCGGATGCGCGCCCGGCCAGTGCAGCAGATAGAGGTCGATCCGATCGAGCCCGAGGCGCGCCAGGCTGCGCTCGCAGGCGGCGGCCGTGCCTTTGCGCGACGCGTTGTGCGGATAGACCTTGCTGACGATGAACAGCTCGTCGCGCGTCACCTCACCGGCGGCGAACGCGCCGCGCAAGGCCTCGCCCAGCACGCGCTCGGCGCCGCCTTCGCCATACATCTCGGCGGTGTCGAAGAGGCGGTAGCCGAGCTCGATCGCGGTGCGCAACGCGGCAACTTCGGCCTTGTGCGCCGCTTTCGATTCACCGAGCTTCCAGGTGCCGAGACCGAGCGCCGGCACGCGTGTTCCGTCCGGCAAATCCACGTGCTTCATCGCCATCCGCTCCTGCAGGTCGGGTGCCGATGCTAGCGTGCCGGGGATACGGTGCCGCTCAAGACCCCATGCCGGCACGCACGGCCGGCGCGGCGAGAATGGTGTCCCCGCACCCGTCACGAGGCGCCCATGAGCACGACTCCCGTCTACGACCAACTCGCCGCGACCCAGTTGCGGCTGCATCATTTCGGCCACCTCGGCTCGATCACGCACTGGGACCAGGAAACGCAGATGCCGGCCAAGGGCAGCGAGGCGCGCGCCGCGGCGTTGGCCGAGCTGGCCGCGCTGATGCACCGGATGCGGACCGAGCCGGACCTGCGCGAGCGCATCGAGCGCGCCGGGCAGGAGCCGCTGGATGCGATGCAGCGCGCCAACCTGCGCGAGATCGACCGCGGCTGGCGCCAGGCCAATGCGCTGCCGGAGGCGCTCGTGCAGGCGCATTCGCTCGCCACGCTGCGCTGCGAACATGCCTGGCGCAAGCAGCGTCCGGCGAACGACTGGAACGGCTTCGTCGAGAACTTTCACGAGGTGCTGCGCTGCGCGCGAGCGGAGGCCGAACTGCTGTCGCAGCAGATGGGCGTCTCGCGCTACGACGCGCTGATGGACGGTTTCGAGCCGGGGATGACGAGCGTCGAGGTCGACCGCGTGTTCGGCGACCTCAAGACCTGGCTGCCGGGGCTGATCGAGCAGGCGGTGCAACGCCAGTCCGAAACGCCTGCGATCGATCCGGTCGGCCCGTTCCCGCTCGACAAGCAGCGCGCGCTGAGCGAGCGCCTGGTGCGCATGCTCGGCTTCGACTTCGACGCCGGGCGGCTCGACGTCGCGACGCACCCGTTCTGCGGCGGTGTGCCGGAGGACGTGCGCTTGACCACGCGCTATCGCGAAGACGACTTCCAGCAGGCGCTGATGGGCACGATCCACGAGACCGGCCACGGCCGCTACGAGCAGGGCCGCCCGCGCGACATGCTCGGCCAGCCGGTGTCAGAGGCGCGCTCGGCGGCGATCCACGAGAGCCAGAGCCTGTCGTTCGAGATGCAGCTCGGCCGCAGCCGCGGCTTCATCGGCCTGCTCGCGCCGATGCTCGTCGAGGCCTTCGGGCCGCAGCCCGCGTTCGAACCGGAGAACCTGTACCGGCTTTCCACCCGCGTCGTGCGCGGCTTGATCCGCGTCGACGCCGACGAGGCGACGTATCCGGCGCACATCATCCTGCGTTACGAGATCGAGCGCGCGCTGATCGAGGGCGAGATCGAGCCGAAGGACATTCCCGCGCTGTGGGACGAGAAGATGATGGCGCTGCTCGGCCTGGGCACGCGCGGCGACTACAAGGACGGGCCGTTGCAGGACGTGCACTGGCCGGCCGGCATGTTCGGCTACTTCCCGAGCTACTCGCTCGGCGCGATGTACGCCGCGCAGTGGTTCGCGACGATGCGCCGCCAGACGCCCGATCTGGATGCGCGCATCGCGGCGGGCGATCTGGCGCCGGTGTTCGACTGGCTGCGCGACAACATCTGGACGCACGCGAGCAAGCCGACGACGACCGAACTGACGCTCGCGGCGAGCGGCGAGGCGCTGAACCCGGCGCATTTTCGCGCCCACCTCGAGCGCCGCTACCTGGGCCGGCAGGGATGAATTCGACACCCGGGGGCGTGATGAAGCCCTTGGCGCTGACGATGGGCGATGCCTGCGGCATCGGCCCCGAAATCCTGGCGCAGGTCTTTCGCGGTGGTTCAGGGAGCGAGGCCGTGCGCGGAGCCTTCGTGCTCGGGGATCTCGCGGTGATGCGTCGTGCTGCTGCGCTCACCGGCGGCATGCTGCCGGTGGCGCTGATCGAGCACCCCGCCGAGGCGCTCGCCTGCCCGCGCGGCTGCCTGCCGCTGCTGCAGGTGGCTGGCCTGCCGGGCGACCTGATCGATGCGCCGCTCGGCGTGGTCGACGCGCGGGCCGGCGCCACGGCGGCGGCCTGCATCCGCGCGGCGGTGGCGCGCGCGCTGGCCGGCGAGGTGGCGGGCATCGTCACCGCGCCGATCCACAAGGAGGCGCTTGCGGCCGCGGGCGTGGACTTCCCGGGGCACACCGAGATGCTGCAGGCGTGGGCCGGCGCCGGTGCGGTGCGCATGATGCTCGCCAACGACGAGATCAAGGTGGTGCTCGTCACGATCCACACGTCGCTGCGGCGCGCGATCGAGGGCGTGAGCTTCGATGCCGTGCTCGAAACCCTGCGCATCGCGCAGCGCGCTGCTGCGTCGTGGGGGCAGCACAGCCCACGCATCGCGGTCGCCGGGCTGAACCCGCACGCGGGCGAGGGTGGCCTCTTCGGCGACGAGGAGATCACGATCATCGCCCCGGCCGTCGCCGCGGCGCGCGCCGAAGGCATCGCCGCCAGCGGCCCGTTCGCGCCCGACACGGTGTTCATGCGCGCGCGCAACGCGCCCGATCATGCCGGCGAGTTCGACATCGTCATTGCGATGACGCACGACCACGGGCTGATCCCGGTGAAGTACCTCGGCGTCGAGCACGGCGTGAACGTCACGCTCGGGCTGCCCTTCGTGCGCACGAGCCCGGACCACGGCACTGCGTTCGACATCGCCGGGCGCGGCAGCGCCGATCCGTCGAGCATACGGGCCGCCATCCGCATGGCGCGACAACTGGCGTCAGTGGGTGGTTGAAGCGGCAGGCGGCGTCTTGAGCGCGGCGAGTTGCTTGCGCGCGCGCGCGGTCGCGCGTTCGAGCAGGTAGCTGCGCTCGAAGGCACGTATGCGGCCCGTCTCGCACATGCGAACGAGCATGCGCGAAGTGAGCGACAGCGTTTCCTGGTGGCGCCGGCCGTGCGTGAAGGCGAAGAAGCTGCGGCCCTGGCTGACGTAGGACAGGCGCACCTTCTTCCACTCGTCCTTCAGGTGCATCTGGTAGGCGAAGCCGACCTGCAGGTGATCCATCAGCCGCGGGCCGTGGGTCGGCTCGGCGGGTTCGGCGCCGGCGCTGGGGTCGATGTCGGGACCGAGCCCGAGGTCGAGATCGAGTTCGGCCGGCGCGCTGGCGCCGTCGCCGGTCGCGGTCTTGTCGTCGGACGCCTCTTCTCCGAGGTCGATGTCGACCTTGCCGTCCCAGTCGACCGCGGTTTCCTTCACGAGGCCGATCTGCTCGATCTCCTCGGGCGAAAAATGCGGCTCGACCTGCGCCGCCAACGGCAGCGCCTTCACTTCATTCGACAGCAGCGGGTCGCTGCGCGGCAACGGCGCGTTGAATGCGGTTTCGAGCTGCTTGGCGAGCAGGTTGCGGTCGAGGTCGCTCAGCGGCTGGCCGTTGAGTGATTCGGCATGCGCCGGCAGCAGCTTGCCGAAGAACGCCTTCTGCGCCGCCTCGGGCCAGCCGATCAGCGCCATGCCTTCGTGCAGCGTCTTCATCAGGCCCGGCAGCTGCATCAGGAAGACCTTGCGCAGCGGCGGCGTGCCCTTGGGCTGCACGCTCATCACGAGATCGACGGCCGCGCGGCGCATGCGCTGCGTCCGCTCGGCGGTCGGCCCGTCGCGCCGGATCGCGAGCGCGAGCGCCTGGCTCCAGACCTGGGCCAGGAAGTCGCGCAGATAGTCCTGTGGCACGAGCGGCGAGAGCGTCGTCTGCAGCTGGTGCATGTAGCGTTGCTGCACGCGCAGCTCGGACTCCTTGCCGTCGAGCAGCGAGACCGCCTCGCCGTGCGATTGCACGTCGCTCTCGTTCTGCTGCTCGATGAAGGCCTCGAGCAGCGTCAGCTTGGCGGCATAGACGTCGACCTGGTCGAAGTCGCCTTCAATGATCTCCTGCACCAGATCGCGCACGCGGGCCAGGAACTGCTGGCCGGGGCCGTCGTCGAAATCGTCGAATGCGCAGGCGAGCGACGCGATGCGGTTGACGAAGCGCCGCACCGGGTGCTTGCGCGACGAGAAGAAGCTCGGGTCGGCGAGCGCGACGCGCAGCACCGGCAGTTGCAGGCGTGCGATCTGGCGCGCCATCTGCGGCGGCACGCGGGTGTCGGACAGGATCTGATCGAACAGGCTGCCGACGACGTCGATCACCATGTGGTCGAGCGTGCCGCTCGACGCCTGGCGCAGTTCGTCGCGGTGGGCGCGGATCAGGTTGACGGCCATCAGGCCTGTCAACCCGTCGCCGCGCAAGCCTCCGGTGCCGCCGCCGAGTTGCCCCAGCCCCGAGCTGGCGACAAGCGCGCCCGACGCCGAGCGCGCGCCGGGCGGCATGCGCTGGCTGTCCGCGACCTGTGACGGGGCAAAGCCCGGCGTGCCGGGTTCGCCGGTGTCGAGCCCGCCCGGGCGGCTTGTCATGAAGGTCAGGCGCCGGATGAGCGACATCAGTTCGGCGTCCGCCACCGCTTGTGCGTGGCCTTGCGCGTGGCCTTGCGCGGGGCTGCTCATGCCCGTGCCGGTCCTCTGGCCGCCGGCTCCGGTGCGTGCGCCAGAAGTGCTGCGCCCCGACTCGGCGAACCGGCTGAGTGCGGCGAGATCGCTGTTGCGCAAGGAACCCGCGCCGCTGCCCGGCAGGCCCGCGCCGCGCGAGGACAGCGGATCGCGATAGCTGTCGGCGCCGGCGCCGGACAGATCGCCGGCAATACTTCCGGCGTTGCCGCCGGTCAGGCCGCCCGCTCCGCCACCCGTAGTGCCGCCCGAGAGGCTGCCCGTCGTGCCGCCCGAGGTGCCGCCCGTATGGCCGAAATGGCTGCCATGCGCGCTCGACGGCGAGCCGTCGTCGCGTGGCAGGCTGGCGTAACCGGAGGTGACGCGGTCGTTGCCCGGGCCTTCGACGCCGCGCACGGTCAGGTTGACCGGCTGCACGCCGCGCGCCTTCAGGTCGGAAAGGATTTCCGCGTAGCACAGCCGCATGCCCTTGGCCGTCACGGGCCCGAGCTCGCGCGCCAGCAGCTTGCGCGTCTCGCGCTCCTGCGAGACGGCCTCGATCGCGCGGTAGAGCGCGGCGCCGACAGATTCCGGGCGAAACGGGTTGCGCTCCAGATCGGCGTGACCGATGCGCAGCAAGCCGCCCATGTAGGCGGCCAGATCGCGCAACTCCCATTCGCACTCCTGCGAGATCGTCTGGCTGATGCGGTCGGAGAACATGCGCTCCTCGACCTCGTCGTCCTCGACCAGCGTGAGCGTCTCCCAGCTGGCGTTGGCGAGCTGGCGGCTGCGTTCGCTGTGCGGATCGAGGTCGCGCGCGACCCTTTCACGCAGCGCTTCGCCGAACGCACGGCAGAACGTCGGCATCTGGTGACGCAGGTCGGACTGCGCCGTCAGGTAGGCGTCGCGCTGGTAGATGCGGGTCGCGGCCGACGCCATCCCGCCGAGCAGCTCGGCCGCGCGCTCGGCCGAGGTCGCGATCGTCGACGCCACGTGTCCGAGCGCGGCGTTGATCGCGGTTTGCGTGCGGGTATCGGTCGGGTTCATTTCAGCTGAGCCCGCCCGGCACACGGCCGAACGGCCCGGAGATGCGGCGCCAGGAGGCGCCGTCGAAGAGCCAAGTATGTCGCGTTATCGGCTGTTCGCGATCGAAGCTGAAACCCGGTCTTGCGCGCCTATTTGCGCAGCGCGTCGCGAATCTCGCGCAGCAGCAGCACGTCTTCCGGCGGCGCGGCCGGCGCCGGCGGCGGCGCTTCCTTCTTCAGGCGGTTGATCTGCTTGACCATGATGAAGATGACGAAGGCGAGGATCAGGAAGCTCAGCGCAGCGGTGGCAAAGCTGCCGTAGGCGAACACCGCGCCGCCCTTCTTGGCCTCGGCCAGTGTGGCGGCGGTCTGGCCGGCGAGCGGAATGAAGTAGTTGGAGAAGTCGAGGCCGCCGAAAAGCCGGCTGATCACCGGCATGATCAGGTCCTCGACGATCGAGTTGACAATCTTGCCGAAGGCGCCGCCGATGATCACGCCGACGGCCAGGTCGAGCGCGTTGCCCTTGATCGCGAATTCCCTGAACTCCTTTGCCATGCTCATGTTGTGCTCTCCTGGTCGAATGGTGGGGTGTGGCATCGCCGCGGCCCGGCCGCGCCGGCTGAAGTATTGCTCAACTGCAACCGTGCGCGGCGAACTGCGCCGCCCGCGATGTCGTTTGCGCCGCCCGGCATGCGGGCCCGGCGCCGGCCAGGCCGCCAGGGCACTCCGCTAGAATCGCCGGTTGCCCCTGAGCGAATTCGACTAGAAAAGTCAGTATCGAGGAACCCCATGAGTGACCAGCCAGTTGATCAGAGCCGCCGTAACTTGGTTGCCATCACCTGTGGCGTCGGTGCCGTCGGCGGCGTTACCGCCGCCGTGCCCTTCGTCAGCAGCTTTCAGCCGTCCGAGCGCGCGCGTGCCGCCGGCGCTCCGGTCGAAGCAGACATCGGCGGCCTCAAGCCGGGCGAGAAGCTGACCGTCGAATGGCGCGGCAAGCCGGTGTGGATCGTGCGCCGCACGCCCGAGCAACTCGCCGAGCTGCCCAAGCTCGATCCGGAACTGGCCGACCCGAACTCGAAGCGCCACCCCGACGAGCTGACGCCCGAGTGGGCGCGCAACACCTGGCGCTCGCGCAAGCCGGAGTACCTGGTCGTCGTCGGCATCTGCACGCACCTCGGCTGCTCGCCGGTGGACAAGTTCCAGCCCGGCGCGCAGCCTTCGCTGCCGAACGACTGGGAGGGCGGTTTTCTGTGCCCCTGCCACGGATCGACCTTCGACATGGCGGGCCGTGTGTTCAAGAACAAGCCGGCGCCGGACAACCTCGAGGTGCCGCCTTACGCGTTCCTGTCGGACACGCGCCTGATTGTTGGCCAGGACAAGGCGAGCGCATGACGCCCTGCGGTTGCCGCCGGACGAACGGTCCGGTGGCGGCACGGCAGGCGCGGGCCCAGCACCGAGCAGCACCTCTTTGACGAAAGCACGACATGGCTGAATTCAAACAAGCGAGCGCCGACGCCCCGGCGTTGGAGAAGGCTCTGACCTGGGTCGACAACCGCTTTCCGCTGACCAAGCTGTGGAACGATCAGTGGGGCAAGTACTACGCGCCGAAGAACTTCAACTGGTGGTACATCTTCGGCTCGCTCGCGATGCTGGTGCTCGTGATGCAGATCGTCACCGGCATCTTCCTGACGATGCACTACAAGCCCGACGCGGCGCTCGCCTTCGGCTCGGTCGAGTACATCATGCGCGACGTGCCCTGGGGCTGGCTGATCCGCTACATGCACTCGACGGGGGCGTCGGCCTTCTTCATCATCGTCTACCTGCACATGTTCCGCGGCCTGATGTACGGCAGCTACCGGAAGCCGCGCGAGCTGGTCTGGATCTTCGGCTGCATGATCTTCCTCGCGCTGATGGCCGAGGCCTTCATGGGCTACCTGCTGCCCTGGGGCCAGATGAGCTACTGGGGCGCGCAGGTGATCGTGAACCTGTTCGCCGCCGTGCCGTTCGTCGGCCCGGACCTGGCGCTGCTGATCCGCGGCGACTACGTCGTCGGCGACGCGACGCTGAACCGCTTCTTCGCCTTCCACGTGATCGCCGTACCGCTGGTGCTGCTCGGCCTCGTCGTGGCGCACCTGATCGCGCTGCACGAAGTCGGCTCGAACAACCCGGACGGCATCGAGATCAAGGCCAAGCGCGGCCCCGACGGACATCCGCTGGACGGCATCCCCTCGCACCCCTACTACTCGGTGCACGACATCTTCGGCGTCGTCATCTTCCTCACGATCTTCTCGGCCGTGCTCTTCTTCATGCCCGAGTTCGGCGGCTACTTCCTCGAATACAACAATTTCATCCCCGCCGATCCGCTGAAGACCCCGGCCCACATCGCCCCGGTGTGGTACTTCACGCCGTACTACTCGATGCTGCGCGCCGTGACGGACGACATGGTCAACGTGTTCGTCGGCGTCGTCGCGCTGGCGGCCGTCTTTGCGCTGCTGAAGCTGCGGCTGCAGATGGTCGGCAAGGCGGCGGTCGTGATCGGGGCCCTCGTCGCGGTGCTGGTCTTGAAGAGCGTGGACGCCAAGTTCATCGGCGTGCTGATCATGGGTGGCGCGGTCGTCATCATGTTCTTCCTGCCCTGGCTGGACTACAGCCCGGTCAAGTCGATCCGCTACCGACCGGGCTGGCACAAGGGCGTGCTGGCCGTGTTCGTCATCTTCTTCCTCATCCTCGGCTACCTCGGCACGCAGCCGCCATCACCGACCGCCAACCTGATCTCGCAGATCGGCACGATGGTGTACTTCGGCTTCTTCGTGCTGATGCCATGGTGGAGTCGCCTCGGCACGTTCAAGCCGGTGCCTGATCGCGTGACGTTTCACCCGCACTGACGCAACGCGCTCGACGGAATCGACACCATGAAGAAACTGCTTCTCTCCCTCGTCGCCGCGATCGGCTTCATCGGCGCGGCCGCCGCAAACACCGGCGGCCCGCAGTGGGACCGCTTCCCGACCGAAAAGCTGACCGATCTGCCCTCGCTGCAGCACGGGGCCAAGCTGTTCGTGAATCACTGCCTGAACTGCCATGCGGCAGCGTTCATGCGCTACAACCGCATGCGCGACATCGGGCTGACCGACCTTCAGATCAGGAAGTACCTGATGTTCGCGTCCGACAAGGTCGGCGACACGATGACCATCGCGATGAGCCCGAAGGACGCCAAGCAGTGGTTCGGCGGCGTGCCGCCCGATCTGACGCTCGTCGCGCGCTCGCGCGCCGATTTCAGCAAGGGCTCGGGCGCCGACTACCTCTACACCTACCTGCGCAGCTACTACCGCGACGACACCAAGGCCACCGGCTGGAACAACCTCGTATTCCCCGATGTCGGCATGCCCAACGTGCTGTGGCAGCTGCAGGGCCAGCGCGGCGCGAAGTTTGCAGAGCACAAGGATGCACACGACCCGGCGCTGACGAGCCACGTCTTCGAAGGCTTCGAGCAACTCACCCCCGGCACGATGACGACGGCGCAGTTCGACGAGTCGGTGGCCGACCTGGTCGGCTTCATGCAGTGGATGGCAGAGCCGAACCAGGCACTGCGCGTGCGTCTCGGCGTCTGGGTGCTGCTGTATCTGGCCATCTTCACCGTGATCGTGTGGCGGCTCAACGCGTCGTACTGGAAAGACGTGAAGTAGCGCAGCGCCACTGGCGCCGGGGCCGCGGCCCCGAACTCGCGGTGCAGTGGGCGTCCAGCCGCTGCGCCGCGCAATTGTTTTCTGGCGACCTCAATACCCAAGGAGCCCACGAGCATGATGGTGCTTTATTCCGGAACGACCTGCCCCTATTCGCACCGCTGCCGCTTTGTGCTGTTCGAAAAGGGCATGGACTTCGAGATCCGCGACGTCGACCTTTTCGCCAAGCCCGAAGACATCGCGTTGATGAACCCGTACAACGAGGTGCCGATCCTGGTCGAGCGCGACCTGATCCTGTACGAGTCGCACATCATCAACGAATACATCGACGAGCGCTTCCCGCACCCGCAGCTGATGCCGGGCGACCCGGTGGCGCGTGCGCGGGTGCGCCTGTTCCTGCTCAACTTCGAGAAGGAACTGTTCGCCCACGTGAACCTGCTCGAGTCGCGTGGCGTCAAGGCATCCGAGCGCCAGCTCGAGCGTGCGCGTTCGCAGATCCGCGACCGGCTGACGCAGCTCGCGCCGATCTTCCTGAAGAACAAGTTCATGCTCGGCGACGACTTCTCGATGCTCGACGTCGCGATCGCGCCGCTGCTGTGGCGGCTCGACTACTACGGCATCGACATGTCCAAGAACGCCGTGCCGCTCCTGAAGTACGCCGAGCGCATCTTCTCGCGCCCGGCCTACATCGAGGCGCTGACGCCGTCCGAGAAGGTGATGCGCAAGTAGCCGCGAACCGCGATGACGCTGCCCACCGCGCCGGCGGAAGCCGGCACCTCGACCCGGCCCTACCTCATCCGTGCGCTGCACGAGTGGTGCACCGAGAACGGCTTCACGCCCTACATCGCCGTCTTCGTCGACGCCAGCGTGCGCGTGCCGCCCGAGTACGTGAAGAACAACGAGATCGTCCTCAACGTCGGCCTCGACGCGACGAACGGGCTGCGCCTGGGCAATGAATACATCGAGTTCAAGGCCCGCTTCGGCGGCACGGCACGCGATATCGCCGTGCCGGTCACGCACGTGATCGCGATCTACGCCCGCGAGAACGGGCAGGGCATGGCGTTTCCGGCGCCGAGCGCGGATACCGCGGGCACGACGGATGCGGCGAGCGCAAGTGCCGACGCGCGCGAGGCGAACGATGCGCGCCGCGGGGCGCCGCGTCTTGCGCTGGCCGATGACGCCGCGGCGCCAACATCGACAAGACGCGGGCGCGCGCCGACATCGGTGCCCGAGCCTCCGGAGCCGCCAGAGCCGCCGACCCCCGGCCGCCCCTCGCTCAAGCGAGTCAAATAGCCGGGCCGTCCGGCGCCCGAATCTATACTCGGGCCCGTCGCTGCACCGGCGCGCCCGATGCGATGCGACCCCGCCGGCTTAGCTCAGTTGGTAGAGCACCCGCCTTGTAAGCGGAAGGTCATCTGTTCGAGTCAGATAGCCGGCACCATACCCCGCGGCCGGCGCCGCGAGGTCTCCCCCTAGAGTTCAGGATATCAAGCCAGCCGAGGACGCTGCAGACTTGCGCACCCGGCGGATCGGACTGCACGCAGGCAGGGATGCCCGCCGACCGCATCACCGGAGGCGCACGCATGAACAGCAGATCCCTCCTTTTCCGGGTTGTCGGCGGCGCCGTCGTCGTGGCCTTTCTCGCGGTTGGCGCGAACCTGCTCTTGGCGCAGCCCGGCGAGCTCTCCCCGGCACAGTCTTGCGGCGCGGGCACCGAATGCAGTGTTCAAGTCGAAATCAAGCCGTCGGGGCTCTTCGGTTGCCGGATTGTCGTGCCTGCGGAGATATCGCTGCCTCGTGATTTGAAATCGATCATCTGGGACGTCTCCCCAGCCGGCTACAGGTTCAGCTCGAAGACAAGCGGCGTCGAGATTCTGGGTAGTCATGCGGGCGACTTCACGGCCGCGTCCTTGACGAGCGCGCGGCAGTTCAAATTCAATCGCAATCCACCCACGACGCCCGAGTATGAGTATGAACTGCACATCGTGGGCGACAACCTTTTTGGATTGCCGAGGTGCGAGGGACCCGCGCCGAACCGCCCACGCATCAAGAACGAGTGATCGGAGCTTGCACGCTCCTCAGGCCGGCGAGGCTCGCGACATGAGTTGACGCACGCGCCTGAGCGCGAGCGCCAATTCCGATTCGGTCGTCGATTCGGCGTCGATCTCGGTGGCGATTGCAGTCGACTCCGCGAGTGCGCCCAGCGCCGCGCCACTGTTCCCGCCCAGGACTTCGGCCTCGGCACGGGCGCACAGCAGCAGGCCGAGATCGAAGCGGGACGAAATGGCGCGCAGCATATCGGCGCCATTGCTCAGGTGATCGCGTGCGGCGTCGAATCGACCCTGTTTGGCGAGCATGAGTCCGAGATAACCGAGCGCCTGTCCTTGCGTCTGCCGATCGCCCACGGCCTGCGCCACTGCGACAGCGGCCTCGAAGTTGGCCTGCGCCTGCGCCGTCTGTTCCAGTGACTGATGCGCAAGGCCGAGGTTGCACAGTACCTTGCCTTCGAGTTTTCGATGGCCGATTTCGCGGGCAATCCGCAGCGCCGTCTCGAACTGAGGCAGCGCCTCGGCGGGGCGCCCCTGCTCGTCACTGAGCAGGCCGAGATTCGACAAGGCATTGCCCTCCCAGCGTCGATCCCCGATTTCGCGTGCCGTGCGCAGGCCGTCCTCGTAGTCCGCCCGCGCGTCCTCGAACCGACCGAGTGCGGCGTGGACGTTGCCGAGGTTGCCGAGCAGGCCGCCCTCCCAGTGGCGATCGCCGACTTCGCGTGCGATGAGGAGCGCATGGCTGTAGTGCGTTCGCGCTTCGTCGAATCTGCCCTGGTCGACACACGCGCTGCCCAGGCCGTTGAGCGCAGCGCACTCGACCAGCCTTCCCTTGACGCTTCGCGCCGCGGTCAGCGCGCGCGAGAAGCCCGCGCGCGACGCCTCGAAGTTGCCTTCGCTGGCCTCGATCTTGGCCAGGTCCACGTACAGCTTCGCCTTGAGGGTGTCGTCGCTCGTGCGCAGCGCGCACTCGAAGTGCTGTTTCGCCTCGGCTGAATTGCCGACAGCGTACTGCGCGGCGCCGAGTACCCGCTCAACGCGGGCGCGCGCGCCGGGTGCGAGGTCAGGCATGTCCCTGACCCGTTCGGCGAGGCTCACGCCGACCCCGAACGGGCCGCGCAGTTCGAGCGCTTCCCAGGCGCGCTCCAGCGTTCTCACCGCGAGCCCGGCCTTGCCGCCCGCGCAGGCCCTGCGGCACGCACTCTCGAGGTTGCCGAGTTCGATGCAGCGGTTCGCAGTCGCCTCCTGGTCGGTGAGGGAGGCGAAGTACTCGAGGTGCCTGACCTGCGCAGACGCCAGCGCCTCGGGCCCGCTGCCGTCGTATCGATCGGGCGTACGCAGGTGCTCGGCCGCGTAGTCCTGCACGCTGGCGAGCAGGTCGAAGCGTCCGGCCGATACCGATCGAACGAAGGATTTGTCGACGAGCGACTGCAGGATATCGACCGCCCAATGCACCTCGTCCGTGCCGGACAGGTCCAGCACGGCTTCCGCAGACTCGATGGTGAAGCCGCCATCAAAGACCGAGAGCTGGGCCAGGGCGGCCTTCTCGGCCGGTGACAGCAAGTCCCACGACCAGTCGAAGGTTGTCCGCAGGGTGGCCTGGCGATCGTGCCGCCCGCCGCTCACGCTGAGCAGCTTGAAGCGCTGGTCCATGCGGGACAGCAGCATGCGCGGCTGCATCACGCGCACCCGCGCCGCCGCCAGCTCGACGGCGAGCGGCAAGCCGTCGAGCAGTTTCACGAGCTGCGGAATCGCGGCCCGGTCCTCTTCGTTGGGTGCGAAATCGTATTTCGCGGCGAGGGCGCGTTTGGTGAAGAGATCGACCGCGTCGACAAGCGGCAGCGGCGCGAGGGCGAGCGTTTCTTCGCCCGGCAGGCCCAGCACTTCGCGCGTCGTCACCATGAACTTCGCGTGCGCGGCGCGATCGAGCCAGCGGCCGAGCGTTTCGTCCGCGTGGCGGGCGACCTGCTCGAAGTTGTCGAGGATCACGAGGCAACTGCCGCGCCCGGCGATGGCGTAGGCGAGTTGCTCGACCGGATCTTCCTTGCCGAGCGGCACCTCCAGCCCGAGCGCGACAGCGCTGACGATGCCGTTGACGTCGCGTGCTTGCGAGAGATCGCAGAACCAGACGCCACCTGGATATTCGCCCAGCTGTGCCCACGCGAAGTAGGTCGCCAGGCGTGTCTTCCCGGCGCCCCCGATGCCCAGGATCGACACCAGCCGCGCACCGCCTTCGAAGTGGCGCGCGAGTTCCGCCAGCGATTCGTTGCGGCCGACGAAGGCATCACGCTCGGCCGGCAGGCTGTGGCGGATGTCGCGCAACGGCAGCCACAGATCGCCCTCTCGAATCACGCGATAGGCCTTGGCGGTGTCGGGCATCGGCGCGAAGCTCGCGCCTTCGGCGCCGAGCTCGAACAGCTCCAGGGGCTCGGGCACGCCCTTCAACTTCCAATGCCCATGGGTCTGCACGCGATATGCCGGCTCCGCGAGGCCCGCGCGCGCCTCCGCCGTCAGCAACGTCTGGCCCCCGAGCGCGAGCGCCATGACGCGCGCCGCGGTGGGCTTGGCGATGCCGTGGACTTCGAGCGGCTTGGCGCCGCGCGCCACGTCTTCGGCATTGTTGGTGCGAAGAACGACCGCGCCCACGTGCAAGCCCGCGCGGGCCTTCATCGGCACGCTCAGCCCGGCCAGCGCCCGGTGATAGTCGAGTGCGTAGCCGGCGGCGTCCGCTGCGGTGTCGAACAACATCAGCATGCCGTCGGTCTTGTCGATTTCGCGGCCGCGCCAGACTCGAAGCAGGTCGCGCGCGAGCCGGTCGTGAGCCGCGTTCAGCGCCGCCGCCTCGTCGTCACCGAGGCGGCTGGCGAGTTCGGTGCTGTCGACGATGTCGGTCAACAGCAAGGCACGCGTCTGGTTCATTGCCTCTCGTTCATCGTGTCCGGTTCATGTCGTCCTGCTGGGCGCAAGCTCGGTCGGCGCGCGTGCGCTCTTCAGGCCGCGTGCACCTTGATCCGCAGCGCCAGCACGGGCCATCCAGCGTCGGCGAGCACCGCGTCCAGGCGCGGCTGCAGCTGGCGCAGCTTGGCCGCCACGGCCGGGTTGGCCGCGAGCAGCGACCAGCTTTCGGCGTCGAGCGGGCCCGGGCGCACATGGGCGGCCAGCGTCGGCGGGAGCGAGGCGCGAATCGCCTCGAAGCGGTCGTTCGATGCGCGCATCCGCAGTTGGAGCGCAGCCAGCGCAGAACTGCGCGCGAGCGCTTCGCGCAATCGAAGCGCATCCGGCGTAACGGGCGCGACGGGGCGGGTGCTCACCCGCGCAGTCTAGCGATTCCGTCGCCGATGTGACGGTTGCACGTGCGCCGGCGCGGCGACCCGGCATGCGCCGCGAGTCCAGACCCCGGGCCGGCGCCCAGTCCGGCATCAGGTTCGGAAAAGGAGGCCGAATGCTAAAATCGACCGCTTTGCAAGGGCTGCCACGTCTTGGTTTCGAGGCGACCGGCCCCAGTTGCCGCACTCGCCCCGGGGCTTGCCCCGCTCGCGAGGCACATCCGACCCTCTCTCGGCCCTGACCCCGGCGCACGCCCGAATGGCGGGCGATCGGTCCGCGCCTTTGCCCCACAGTCAACCCCGCCGCCGAATGTTCCCCAAGATCCTCACCCAGATTTTCGGCAGCCGCAACGAGCGCCTGCTCAAGGGCTACCGGCGCGTCGCCCAGCAGATCAATGCGCTGGAGACGAAGTTCGAAGCGCTCGACGACGCCGCGCTGCAGGCCAAGACGATAGAGTTCCGCGAGCGCGTCGCCGCAGGCGAATCGCTCGACGCGCTGCTGCCCGAGGCCTTCGCCGTCGTGCGCGAAGGCAGCAAGCGGGTGCTGAAGATGCGCCACTTCGACGTCCAGTTGCTCGGCGGCATGACCCTGCACAACGGCAAGATCGCCGAGATGCGCACCGGCGAAGGCAAGACGCTGATGGCGACGCTGCCGGTGTACCTCAACGCGCTGACCGGCAAGGGCGTGCATGTCGTCACGGTCAACGACTACCTCGCCAAGCGCGACGCCGAGTGGATGGGGCGGCTCTACAACTTCCTCGGCCTGACCGTCGGCGTCAACCAGCCGCAGATGTCGCGCGCCGAGAAGCAGGCGGCGTTCGCCGCCGACGTGACCTACGGCACCAACAACGAGTTCGGCTTCGACTACCTGCGCGACAACATGGTGCAGGACGCCGGCGACCGCGTCGCGCGCGGCCTCGCCTACGCGATCGTCGACGAGGTCGACTCGATCCTGATCGACGAGGCGCGCACGCCGCTCATCATCAGCGGCCAGGCCGAGGATCACACCGAGATGTACGTGCGCATCAACGCCGTCGTCCCGGGCCTGAAGAAGCAGATCGGCGAGCTCGACCTGCGAACCGGCGAGGGCGTGATCGACCCGGGCGACTTCACGGTCGACGAGAAGAGCCACCAGGTCTTCCTGACCGAGGACGGGCACGAGAACGCCGAGCGCCTGCTTGGTGAGGCGGGGTTGCTGGCCGAAGGCGCGAGCCTGTACGACCCGGCCAACATCACGCTGATGCACCATGTGTACGCGGCGCTGCGGGCGAGGCACCTCTACAACCGCGACCAGCACTATGTGGTGCAAAACGGCGAAGTCATCATCGTCGACGAGTTCACCGGCCGCCTGATGACGGGCCGGCGCTGGAGCGACGGCCTGCACCAGGCGGTGGAGGCGAAGGAGGGCGTGCAGATCCAGAGCGAGAACCAGACCCTCGCGTCGATCACGTTCCAGAACTACTTCCGCATGTACGGCAAGCTCTCGGGCATGACCGGCACGGCCGACACCGAGGCCTACGAGTTCCAGGAGATCTACGGCCTCGAGACGGTCGTGATCCCGCCCAACAAGCCGACGATTCGCAAGGACGAGCTCGACCTCGTCTACAAGACGGCACGCGAGAAGTACGACGCCGTCATCGCCGACATCCGCGACTGCCACGAGCGCGGCCAGCCGGTGCTGGTGGGCACGACATCGATCGAGAACTCGGAGCTCGTCTCGGGCCTGCTCGACAAGGCCAAGCTGACGCACGCGGTGCTCAACGCCAAGCAGCACGAGAAGGAGGCGCAGATCGTCGCCCAGGCCGGGCGGCCGGGCGTCGTCACGATCGCGACCAACATGGCCGGCCGCGGCACCGACATCGTGCTCGGCGGCAACGTCGAGAACCAGATCAAGTTCCTCGAAGCCGACGAGACGATCAGCACGGAGGACAAGGCGGCCCGCGCGAAGCAGTTGCAGGACGAGTGGCAGGGCCTGCACGATGCGGTGAAGGCGCAGGGCGGGCTTCGCATCATCGCGACCGAGCGCCACGAATCACGCCGCATCGACAATCAGCTGCGCGGCCGCTCGGGCCGCCAGGGCGACCCGGGCTCGTCGCGCTTCTACCTGAGCCTCGATGATCCGCTGATGCGCATCTTCGCCGGCGACCGCGTGCGCTCGATCATGGAGCGGCTGAAGATGCCCGACGGCGAGGCGATCGAGGCCGGCATCGTCTCGCGCAGCATCGAGAGCGCGCAGCGCAAGGTCGAGGCGCGCAACTTCGACATCCGCAAGCAACTGCTCGAGTACGACGATGTCGCCAACGACCAGCGCAAGGTCATCTACCAGCAGCGCAACGACATTCTCGTGGCCGATTCGCTCGTCGCGCAGATCGCGAGCCTGCGCGAAGGGACGATGACGGACGTCGTGCGCACCTTCGTCCCCGAAGGCAGCGTCGAGGAGCAATGGGACCTCGACGCGCTGGAGAGCGTGTTGCGCGACGAATGGCAGCTCGAAGTGCCGCTCAAGGCCGAGGTCGAGGCGAGCGAGGCGATCACCGACGAGGACATCGCCGCCAAGGTCACGAAGGCGGCCGACGCGAGCTTCGCAAGCAAGCTCGAGCTCGTCGGCATCGAGCAGTTCACGCCCTTCATGCGCATGATCCTGCTGCAGTCGATCGACGCCCACTGGCGCGAGCACCTGGCCGCGCTCGACTACCTGCGCCAGGGCATTCACCTGCGCGGCTACGCGCAGAAGAACCCGAAGCAGGAATACAAGCGCGAGGCGTTCGAGCTCTTCAGCAAGATGCTCGACGTCGTGAAGATGGACGTGACGCGCGTGCTGATGACGGTGCGCATCCAGTCACAGGAAGAAGTGGCGCAGGCCGCCGAGGCGATCGAGGCGCAGGCCGAGCGCATCAGCAACGTCACCTATACCCATCCGAACGAGGACGGCAGCGTGGAGCAGGACGCCGACCCGGCGACCGCCGTCGCCAAGGTGCCCAAGGTCGGCCGCAACGACCCCTGCCCCTGCGGCAGCGGCAAGAAGTACAAGATGTGCCACGGGCGGCTTGCCTGAGGCGGGGCGACCCCACCGGCGTCGGTGCGACGCCGCTCAGGACGCGCGCGGCGGAACGTCCTCGTCGTCGCTCTCGATCGGCGGCGCTGCCGCCACACGATAGGCCTCGCTCGCCCAGGCGCCGAAGTCGGTGCTCTTGCAGCGCTCGCTGCAAAACGGCCTGAACGGGTTGGTGCTGGCGTAGACGCTCGCGCCGCCACAGGTCGGGCAGCGCACCGTGCGCACGGGTGGCGTCGTCGTCATGTGGGTTCAGGCGTTCAGGCGCACAGCGTGAGCTCGAAGCTCGCGTCGGCGCTGGTCGGCTTCAGCCGCCCGTCCGTGTCCTGGCGCATCAGCCGGATCAGCACCATCAGGCGGTGGCCGCTGATCTCCGGGACGAGCTGCAGGGCCGGGTCGATCTGCAGGCGCAGCAACTGGTAGCTGCGCCCCGGCGCCAGGCTCTGCTGGTACTGCCCACCGCTTGCCGCAACCATGTGCGGCACACCCGAATCCCGCAGCAGCGAGAGCAGCACCTGCAGCGCTTCGGCCAGCGGCATGAGGGTCGCCGTCCACTGCGTCAGGTCGGCCTGACGCTTCTCGGCGTCGTGCTGCTGCCATGCGTAGTAGGCCGGCAGGTCGAACTCGCAGGTGCCGCCCGGAATGCTGATCCGGCTCCTGATGCTCATCAGCCATTCATTGGCCGTGAGCGCGTGCCCGGCCTTGCCCTGCACCTGGTTGAGGCCGGCGAAGGCGTGGTCGATGCGGCCGACCACCGCGTCGAGCGCGGCCTCCGAGATCGACGGGTTGCCGCGATAGCTGGCGAGTTGCGTCTTGTGGCGCTCCAGATCCTTGAGCAGGTCGGACTTGAGGTCGGCACGCGACGCGACGTCCATGATCTCGAAGATCGTCGCCAGCGCGTAGTGATGATCGACCGGAGTCGTACGTGCCATCAGCTGCCCGAGCCGGTCGAACAGATGCTCGAGCCTGAGCATCGTGCGGATGCTTTCGTTGAAAGGGTACTCGTACAGGACCAATGCGGGCTTTCCTAAAGCGGGGTCTGGAGTGCAATTGTTCCACACGCCTTTCGCCGCCGCAGCTCTTCAACGCGTGACCGCTTCAGCGCGTGACCTCCCAGCGACGGCAGAGCAGCGCGACCTCTTCGCGCAGCGCGTCGATCGTCAATGCTTCGTTGTAGATCACCGCATCCGCGCATGCGCGGCGCGCCGCGCGCGTCGCCTGCTGGGCGACGACGGCGCGTGCCGCGGCCTCGGTCCAGCCGGGGCGCAGCACGACGCGCGCGACCTGCGTCGCCTCGGTGCAATCGATGACGAGGACGCGATCGACGCGGTCGCGCCAGTGCAGCGACTCGGCGAGCAGGGGCACGTCGAACACCACGGAACCCTTCGCCGCCGCGGCCTGGCGCGTGGCGACGATGCCGATCATCGGGTGCAGGATGGCTTCGAGCTGCTGCTTTGCCGCGGCGTCGTTGAAGACGTGCGCGCGCATTGCCGCGCGGTCGAGGCCGCCGTCGGCATCGAGCACCGCCGGACCGAAGGCGGCGACGATCGGATCGATTGCCTCGCCGCCCGGCAGCGTGATCTGACGCGCGATCGCATCGGTGTCGACGAGCGTGGCGCCGAACTCGACGAACATCGCGGCGACCGTGCTCTTGCCGCTGCCGATGCCGCCAGTCAGTCCGATGCGCATTGGCGTGCTACAGACCCCAGAACGAGATCAGCGCGTCACCGAAGAAGATGGCGGCGATACCGCCGCCGGCGAGGTAGGGGCCGAACGGAATCGGCACCTCCCGCTTGTGGCCCTTGAACGCGATCAAACTTAGGCCGACCGCCGCGCCGACGAGCGACGCGAGCAACAGCACCGCGGGCAGCACCTTCCAGCCGAGCAGCGCGCAGATGCCCGCGAGCATCTTGAAGTCGCCTTCCGCCATGCCCTGCACGCCGCGCAGCAACCGGTAGGCGAACGTGATGAACCACAGGCTGAAGTAGCCGAGCAGCGCGCCGATCACCGAGCTGCGGATGTCGACCCCGCTCCAGCCGGCGAGCGCGGCGAGCAGGCCGAGGCCGATCAGGGGCAGCGTCAGGCTGTCGGGCAGCAGCGTCGTATCCAGATCGATCAACGCCATAGCGATCAGCAGCGCGATCGCGGCGCACCAGACGAGCGTCGCCGGCTGCGGCCCGAAGCGCCAGGCGCAGGCGGCGAAAAGCAGCCCGGTGGCGATCTCGACGAGCGGATAGCGCGCCGAGATCGCCGCGCCGCAGCCGGCGCACTTGCCGCGCAGCATCAGCCAGCCGAGGACCGGGATGTTCTCGTGTGCGCGGATGCGGTGGCCGCAATGCGGGCAGCGCGAGTGCGGCCGCGACAGGCTCAGCTGCGGCAGCGCATCGAGCTGGTTGGCGATCGCCTTTCGGGTCGCGGCGAACGCGGCCGGTGCGCTGGCCTTCGCACCGAACAGCGCCTGCCAGGCGCGCGGGTCGCCGAGCGTGTAGTCCACCGTGTCCTGCCACCACTCGCGCGACATGATCTTCGGCAGGCGATGGATCACGACGTTGAGGAAGCTGCCGATGCACAGCCCGAGCACAGCCAGCACCGCCGGCGACAGCAGCGCCTGCTGCAGGGTCGAATCCATCGGTCAGCGAGCGCCGCGCCGCGTCAGACGACCTGACCCAGCTTGAAGATCGGCAGGTACATCGAGACGACGATGCCGCCAATCAGCACGCCTAGGATGACGATGATGAAGGGCTCCATCAGGCTCGACAGCCCCTTGACCGCTTCGTCCACCTCGTCCTCGTAGAACTCGGCGGCCTTGCCCAGCATCTGGTCGAGCGCGCCGGACTCTTCGCCGATCGCGCACATCTGCAGCACCATCGTCGGGAACACGCCGGTCGCCTGCATCGACGTCGACAGGCCCGAGCCGGTCGTCACGTCGCGCTGGATCTGCTCGGTTGCATCGGCGAACACCGCGTTGCCGGAGGCGCCGCCGACCGAGTCGAGCGCCTCGACGAGGGGCACGCCGGCGGCGAACATCGTCGACAGCGTGCGCGTCCAGCGCGCGACGGAGGACTTGTTGACGAGCTCGCCGAAGACCGGGATGCGCAGCATCAACCGGTCCATGATCTTCTGCATCTTCACCGATCGCTTCCACGACTGCATGAAGAAGTAGCCGCCGCCGAACAGGAAGCCGAAGATCGCCCACCAGTAGTTGACGAAGAACTTGGACATCGCGATCACGAGCAGCGTCGGTGCCGGCAGATCGGCGCCGAAGGACTTGAAGACGTCCTCGAAGGCCGGGATCACGAAGATCATGATGACGGTCAGCACGATGAATGCGACGACGAGCACGGCGACCGGATACATCAGCGCCGACTTGATCTTGTTCTTGATCGCCATCGTCTTTTCCTGGTACGTGGCCAGGCGATCGAGCAGCGCTTCCAGAATACCGCCCGCCTCGCCGGCTTCGACCAGGTTGCAGTACAGCGCGTCGAAGTACAGCGGGTGCTTGCGGAAGGCCGACGACAGGCTGGTGCCGGTCTCGACGTCCTCGCGGATGTCGGTCAGCAGCTTGGTCATCTTCGGGTTCGTGCTGCCGCGGGCGACGATGTCGAACGACTGCAGCAGCGGCACGCCGGCGCGCATCATCGTCGACAGCTGGCGCGTGAAGATCGCGATGTCCTTTTGCTTGATCGCGCGCCCACCGCTCGTGCGGCGCTTCTTGACGCGCGTGACCATGATGCCCTGGCGGCGCAGGCTGGCGCTCACCATCGCCTCGCCACCGGAGCGCAACTCACCCCGAACGACCTTGCCGTTCTTGTCCTTGCCTTCCCATTCGAACACCAGTTCCTTGATGCTCTTCGCGGCCATTGCAGTCGCCATCGTTTGCCCGGGAAGCTTTTAGTGCCTCCCGCCCCAGGGTTGAATTTGATCGTCGAATCGTTCGAGTTCGGCGCCGCTCACTCGTTGGTGGCGGCGATGATCTCCTCCAGCGTCGTGACGCCTGCGCGCACCTTGACGAGGCCGGATTGCCGCAGGTCGCGCACGCCCTCACGCTGCGCCTGCGTGGCGATGTCCATCGATGTGCCTTCGGCGAGGATGATGCGCTGGATCTCCTCGGTTATCGGCATCACCTGATAGACGCCGACCCGGCCCTTGTAACCGTTGTTGCAGGACGAACAGCCGACCGATCGATAGGGCTTCCAGGTGCCGTCGAGCTCTTCGGCGGTGAAGCCGGCCTTGATCATCGCCTCGCGCGGGTAGTCGGCCGGCTTCTTGCAGTTCTCGCACAGCTTGCGCACCAGGCGCTGCGCGGTGATCAGGAGCACGCTCGACGCGATGTTGAAGGGCGCGACGCCCATGTTGAGCAGGCGCGTGAGCGTCGTCGGCGCGTCGTTCGTGTGCAGTGTCGACATCACCATGTGGCCGGTCTGCGCCGCCTTGATCGCGATGTCGGCGGTCTCGAGGTCGCGGATCTCGCCGACCATGATGATGTCCGGGTCCTGGCGCAGGAAGGACTTGAGCGCGGCCGAAAACGTCAGCCCGGCCTTGTCGTTGACGTTGACCTGGTTGATGCCCGGCAGGTTGATTTCGGCCGGGTCTTCGACCGTCGAGATGTTGACGCCCGGCTGGTTCAGGATGTTCAGGCACGTGTAGAGCGAGACCGTCTTGCCGCTGCCGGTCGGCCCGGTGACGAGGACCATGCCGTAGGGCCGCTCGATCGTCTTGAGCAGCCGGTCCTTCTCGATCTTCTCGTAGCCGAGGGCCTCGATGCCGAGCTTGGCGCTGGACGGGTCGAGAATCCGGATCACGATCTTCTCGCCGAACAGCGTCGGCAGCGTCGAGATCCGGAAGTCGATCGCCTTGGAGCCGAACTTGAGCTTCATCCGGCCGTCCTGCGGCACGCGCTTTTCGGCGATGTCCAGGCGCGAGATGACCTTGATGCGCGAGGCGAGCTTGTCCTTGATCGCGATCGGCGGTTGCGTGATTTCACGCAGCTCGCCGTCGACGCGAAAGCGCACCCGGTAGTGGTATTCGTAGGGCTCGAAGTGCAGGTCGGATGCGCGCGCATTGATCGCGTCGATCAGCATCTTCTGCAGGAAGCGCACGACCGGCGCGTCCTCGACCTCGGAGGCGATGTCGGTGGCTTCGGCACTCGCTGCCGCGTCGTCGGTGACGTCGAATTCGAAGTCGCTCGAGACCAGCGCCTCGAGCGATTCGCCCGCGCTCACGCCGGCTGCTTCGAGCAGCTTGGCGAGCTTGTCGTGCTCGACGATCACCCATTCGGGCGAGAGCTGCGTCGCGAACTTGATGCGCTCGACGGCTTCCTGGTCGGTCGGGTCGGCGCCGCCGATGAAGAGGCGGTTGCCGCGCCGGCCGAGCACCAGGATCTGGTACTGCGCGGCGAGCTTGCCGTCGATCACGCCCTTGGGCAGGCGCTGCGCATCGACCGCCGCGAGATCCAGGAGCGGCAGCGCGAGCGCGCTTGCGAGCGTGTGCGCCAGGTCCGACGGCGACACCGCGCCGGCACCGATCACCGACGAGATGAAGCTCGCGCGCTTCTCCTTGGCGCTGCGAACCAGGCCTTCGGCCGTCTTCGCATTGAGCTTGCCCGCGTGGACGAGGACGCGCGCAACGCCGGTCAGCGTTGAGTGAGGTGCGTCCGCCAAGGTATCCACAGTCGATTGCGCCGTTTCACGAGGTAAATCCTCGGGAATCATCGTTGATTCACCCTAGCGTGTAAACCGCGAACAGACGGCGAAAAGGCAACAATTCACACCCCCCGGACACACCATCGTGCAACCGGATGCAACGCTGCGGAAGTCTGCAATGGTGGCGCCGAGCGGCAGCCCTGGTCGGGGTGAGAGGATTCGAACCTCCGGCCTCTACGTCCCGAATGGCTGCAACGGCACCACAGGTCTGCGGGTCGTTCTGCCCGCTCCTATGTGAATCAAGAGCTTACCAGCGATTCGCCCGCGTTTCCGTCCATTGCAAGCAGCCTGAGTTGCCGCAAAGTTGCCGCAACGAGTTGCTGACTAAGATTGAAGGGAACGTTGTATAGCCGAGCGCTGCCGACACGTTCGGCGATGTTGTTGAGTTGAGTGCAGTTTATGCCAGCGCCGCGGGGTCCACGAGGCAGGTTCACGTAAGAGCGAGTCGCGCGGCCGGCGCCTATGTGCCGAGGCAGACCGAGGGCTCCCAGCCTAACCGGATAAACACGGCTCCCTATCAGGAGGTATCCAGAACCCGAGACCCCTGATGAACGCCGTCCACCCATCCCAACCCCAGAACTGCACCCCGTTCGTGCCAGTGCTGAAGGCCGACGCGGCCGCCCTCCTGCGTGTCTGTGCCAAGACCATCGACAACTACATCGCCCAAGGTCTGCTGCCGAAGCCTACGCGTTTTGGGATGCGCGAGATGTGGCACCCGAACGTCTTCTATGCCCACCTGAGTAGGGCGCTGCTCGGCGAGGGCCTCCTGGCGGACGACGTCATATCGTCGGCACCTGTCGAGGCAACGGCGGCGAAATCGGTGCCGCCCGTGGCGCCCAAGCTGCAGGGCTCCATGCCCATCGGAGCGGGCCGGCTGAGCCAGCGCTTGGCGGAAATCAATCAGCGTCATTCTGCGTAGCGCCCTTCGTGTTTGGGCATCGTTGGTCAGGACCAGATGTGCGGCTG
>JAMLIM010000045.1 GCA_023954175.1 Rhizobacter sp. | reverse complement strand
AGCGGCGTGTCGGGCGCGCGTGCCTCCCACGCGGCGGCAAGCCGCCGCTGCATCGCGTGGTGGGCGCGCTTGAGCACGGCGATATCGCTGCTGCCCTTGCTGTAGGCATAGGTGTCGGGGAAGAACTGCCCCTCGGGCGAAATCCCCGGCGCGCTGATCAGCGCCATCACTTCGGCGTCGCTGAGCTCGGCGATGGTCGGCTTGAGCCGCTCCGCGCGCGCCAGCTCGGCGCGCAGCTGGCGGAAGTTCCAGCCTTCGATGATGCGCGTGACGGCGAGCGTCTCGTCGCCCAGCACCATCTTCTGCAGCAGCCGCTGCGGCGAGACCAGACGATCGATCTCGTAGCTGCCGGCGCGGATGCGGCGCGCCTGGCCGGACCAGCGAAACCACTCGTAGAGCATCCACGGCGGCGCCTGCACGCCGGCATCGACCCAGGCCTGCGCGATCTGGCGCGGCGTCTCGCCGGGCTCGATCGACAGCTCCACCGTGTCGCTCGCGAGCGGCAGCGGGCGCTGCAACCACCAGGCCGCAGCAAGGGCCAGGGCACCCGCCACCACAACCGTCATCACGACGATGACCAGCAATGCGCGGCCCCAGCGTTTCATGTGCGCTCGTCCATTGGCGCGCAGCGCGCGTGCCGCTTCATGCCGGACTCGCGCGGCGCGGCGCAGGGCATACCCATGAAGAGGCGACAAACATCGGCGCTGATGATAATCAGCGCATGAATCCGATTGACGAACTTGACGGCGTTTGCCGGCTCGACGACTGGGGCCTGATCCGCGCCAGCGGCCCCGATGCCGCGAGCTTCCTGCACGGCCAGCTGACGAACGACGTTGCCAACCTTGGCCCCACGCAGGCCCGCCTCGCCGGCTATTGCTCGCCCAAGGGCCGCCTGCTGGCGAGCTTCATCATCTGGCGCGAGGCCTCCGGCGACGTGATGCTCGCCTGCAGTGCGGACCTGCTGCCGGCCACGCTCAAGCGCCTGCGCATGTTCGTGCTGCGCTCGCGCTGTGTGCTGAGCGACGCCAGCGGGGAACTGCCCCTGTACGGCCTCGTCGGCCCGCGCGCCATGGCCTGGCTCGGCGATCTCGCGCCCCAGGCGCCGTGGGTCAAGCATGAGCGCGAGGGTTTGACCGCCGTCGCCCTGCCCGACGCGGCGGGGCGCCAGCGCGTACTGTGCGCCTCGACCCGCGCGCCCGAGTTGCCGCCGCTCGCGCCGGACGTATGGCGCTGGCTCGAGGTGCGCAGCGGCATCGCCCGCATCGAACAGGCCACCGTCGAGCAGTTCGTGCCGCAGATGCTCAACTACGAGCTCCTCGGCGGCGTCGATTTCCAGAAGGGCTGCTACCCGGGCCAGGAGATCGTCGCCCGCAGCCAGTACCGCGGCAGCATCAAGCGCCGCAGTGTGCTGTTCG
Source organism: Rhizobacter sp. (assembly GCA_023954175.1). Lineage (GTDB taxonomy): Bacteria > Pseudomonadota > Gammaproteobacteria > Burkholderiales > Burkholderiaceae_C > CAIKUF01. Next base: position 29,836 of record JAMLIM010000045.1, on the reverse strand, counting down.
AGACGGACAGCGCCTGCCGTGCCGGCGACGAGGTGTTCCATAGCGACGACGCCGCGCAGCCGGCCGGCATGGTCGTGAACGCCGCGCCGCAGCCGCGTGGCTTTGCGCCGGGCAGCCTTGGGCTGGTCGAGATCAAGCTTGCTGCGCTGGCCGGCGGCAGCGTCCACCTCGGCCGCGCCGACGGCCCTGCCCTGCGGCGCGCCGACATGCCCTATGCCTTGCCCAGCGAGGCGACAGCGGTCGACTGAAGCGCGGGCGCACGCACCGCCGCGACGGTGCCGCGCTACTTGAACCAGGCCGACAGGTTCACGCCGACGTAGCGCCGCCAGTAGCCGGTGCCGCCGTTGCCGACCGCGAAGCTCGACCCCGAGCCGCCGGCGAACGCGCGCCAGCGCAGGCGCGGGCCGACGTCGTAGGCCACGCCGACTTCGAGCAGGTTCGGGTTGCCGGTCGTCGTGTTGCCGTCGGCATCGGTCTCGCGCGACGCGCCGAGGGCGACGCGCCCGTACCACTCCCAAGGCTGGTTGTCGCCCCAGATGCCTGCGAACACGCGCCCTTCGGTATAGCGCTTCGGATTCCAGTAGCCATGCGGTGCGAGCGTGCCGGGCGGCGGAGTCGGCGCGAAGCTCGCCGGCATCGAATCCTCGAACGCGGCGCCTTCGATGCCGACGACGACCTTTGGATTGAAGCGCACTGCATAGCCGACGCTGCCATTGGCGCGCGAACGGTCGTTACCGTCGCTGAAACGTAGGTAGGACAGCGCACCGGCGAGTTCCCAGTGTGGCGGCGCACGGTACTCCACGCCCAGCGAGGCCACGTCGAGCGTGATCCGGTTCGCGACCGCAAGTGGCGTTTCCACGAGTTCGCGCCCCAGATCGGCGGCAATGCGCCACAGGTCGACAGGCATCCAGCGCAGGCTCGCGTTGCCAGTGATCGGCGTCCAGCCGTTGTAGTCGTTCAGTCCGATGCTGATCGCCGGGACGAGCAGGCCAGTCGGCGTCACGCCCGGCTCTCCCCAGGTGCTGCGCAGCGTGGCGAAAAGACGATTGCCGTTGACGTTGCCGTCGCTGTTGTTCAGGTTCACGAAGCGATAGCCGACTTCGCCCAGCACTGCGGGCGTCAGCAGGCGCCCGGTCGCGGCGGTGAAGGATGCGACGTCGAGCCCGTCGGCATCGGTCGCGTACTCGGCCGTGCCATAGACGTAGGGAATCAATTCGCGTTCGATACGCCAGTCGCGCAGCCAGACGGTGGCGGCGTCGGTACGCTCGCCGAGCAGCGCATAGGCCGGTGCCGGATAGCCGGCCCAGTGCAGTGCGCGCGCATGGTCGAGCCGCAGCGCGGCGTCGCTGCCGTCGTCGATCGGCGCGTAGGATCGGACGGCTTCGTTGTGCCGGCCTCCCGCATTGAGCGTGCGCGCCAGCCCGGCCTGGCTTCGGCGGTCGGTGGGGTCCTCCGCGATCAGCGCGCGCCACGCAGCTTCGGCCTGCGCATAGTCGTCGAGCCAGAGCCAGGCCTGCGCGACGCGACGCCTGAGGTCGCGATCGTCCGGCCGCAGCAACACGGCTTGCTGATAAGCGGCAAGCGCGGCCGGCACGTTGCCGAGCTCGGCTTGCGCCTCCCCTTCGCCGCGCAACAAGTCGGCCTTCGCCTTGACGTCGGCAGCGTAGGGCTGCGCTTCGACAAAGAGCGGCACTGCGCCCGCGGCATCACCCGACCACAGCGTCTGCCAGGCGAGCGACGCGAGCACGTCCCGGCGCCGCGCTGGTGCGACGTCGAGCACGCGTCGATAGGTGGCGATCGCCTCGGTGTGGCGATCAGCGAAGCCGTAGACGCGTGCTGTCTCGATCAGCAGGTCTGCGTTGTCAGGGTGTTGCGCGAGCAATGCCTCGAACAGCGGCAGCGCGGTGCCGAACTCGCGTGCATCGACCGCCCTCCGAGCATTCTGCAGTGTGTCGGCATGCGCGTGGCCAGGCGCGACGAGCACCGCAATGGCCAGGCTCAGCGCACCGAGCCAGCTTGTACGCGCCGCCCTCACGCCGCCGGGCCTTCGCGTTGCGTGTTCCAGCGCACGCCCTTGGTCGCGGGCCGTCTGAAGATCCAGCTCAGCGACAGCACGGTCGTGACGGACAGGAACATCCAGTAGACGAGCGGGTACCACACCGCATACGGGTAGTAGCGCAGGATGCCTTCGTCATAGCGTCGATCGACAAGCGTTCCCAGCAGCAGTTGCAGCAGACACAGCGTGCCGATCGTCATGCCCCACAGGTTCGGGATCGGCGAGGCACCGACAGGCGGCACGCCGATCGCGTAGGACGCGACCCAAATGAACGTCAGCACGACGAAGCAGATCGCCCAGACGATCGACAGCGCCGACTCGATGAACACCGGCCACATGCGGCGGAATTTCCAGTGCAACATGACGTCCGAGTGCTTGTGGAACACCTGCATCAGGCCGCGCGCCCAGCGCAGGCGCTGCCGGTACAGGCCGCGCAAGGTCGTCGGCACCGTCATCCAGACGAGCGCGCGCGGTTCGTAGCGCACGTCGTAGAAGCGCTTCTGCAGTTTCCAGGTCAGCTCGATGTCCTCGGTCGGCATGTTCGGCGAGAAGCCGCCGACGTCGAAAACCGCGCTGCGCCGGAAGGCCGCGACCACGCCCGAGACCGTCACGATGCGCCCCCAGATGCGCTGCGAGCGGCGCAGCAGGCTCACGATCGAGCTGAACTCGATGGCCTGAAGCCGGGCCAGGAAGTTGTCCGCGTTGCGCACGCGCGGATTGCCGGTGACGGCCGCGACGCGCGCGCTCTGGAAGTGCGGCACGATGCGGCGCAGGATGTCGGGCTCCGGCGCGGCGTCGGCATCGAGCGTCAGCACGATCTCGCCGGTGGCGAGCGGCAGCGCGTCGTTGAGCGCGAGCGCCTTGCCTTCGTTGACCGTCTTGCGCACGAGGCGCACGAGGCCCGACGCGACGAAGGGCATCACCCGGCGAACCGTGTCGTCGGTCGAACCGTCGTCGATGACCACGACCTCGTAGGAGGGGTAGTCGATGGCGCAGGCTGCGTTCAACGTGTCGGCGATGACGCCTGCCTCGTTGTGCGCCGGAATCAGCACAGAAACGCGCGGCAGATCCCGCTCGGCGCCTTCCGGAAACTGGCTGTCCGATGCCCTGCCGCGCTCCCAGCGCCGGATGAAGAAGAGTGAGGTCGTGATCCACATGATGCTGGTCACGATCGGATAGGCGGCAAAGAACCACAGTGCCCAGGTATAGGGCAGCGTGTATTGCAGCGCGACGATGAAGTCGGCGAGCGGATTCAAGAGAAAACCGGCAGCTGGCGCGGTGAAGGGTCGATCGATGCCGCGTCTTCGTCAGGGAAATCGAGCGCGGTGGCTCGATACACCTTGGCTTCACCTTCGACGCCGATCGTGACGAAGCGGCTGCCGCGCAGCGTTGCCCAGTCGGCCTCAATGTGCCTGCCATGCCAGTCGTTGCGGTAGCTGTAATCGGCGACCGGCACGCCGAGCCGTTCGCCCTTGCGCCGGAAGATGGCCCGGTTGTGGATCACCCAGGCGAGCGTGACCAAGGGCAGCACAACCAAGGACCCGACGATCAGCCACACGAGGCGGCTCGAATCCCACGGCTGCCGGCCTACGAGCACCCACAGCCAGACGAAACCGATCCAGCCTGACGCAACGATCAGGACTTGCAGGATCTCCCGTGCGCCAGATGCACCGGTTTCGCGACGCGCCCGCATTCAGCCGCGGAGGGCATCGGTGCGATTGCGCCGCCGTGAGGCGATCGAACCGACCGCGAGCAATCCGCCGATCATCAGTGCCCACGTCGAGGGTTCTGGCACCGGCATCACTTCGTCGGGCCGGATCAGGTTCTCGATCGGCACCACGGACCACTTGCCACCACCACGTGACCACGAAAGCTCGACGACGCCCGCTTCGATCCGGTCGTAGGCACCAAGCTCGAAGGAATACAGCCCGACGCCGAGTTGCAGATTGCTGCCGAAACCGAGCCTTTCGCGCGGGTTCAGAAAATCGTTCTCGAGCGAAAGCGTGCCGGACGCACCGCCGAGCGTGAAGAAGAACCCGTCGTCGTGGAGGACGCCGAAGTTGTAGGTCCCCGCTTCAGTGATCCGGATGTAGCCGGCGAAACGCGACGCCCAGTTGTTCTCGCCAGCGCTCGGGCCGTTCGGCGCGAACAGGGGCGCCATCGCCGCCTCGCCCCAGGTCGGGCCGTAGAGCGCGTTGTATTCGGCGTCGGCATACGAGATCGGGCTGGCCCGACCCGTCCAGCTGGATTCGATCATGCCGGGCGCCGGGCTGCCGTAGGCGGTGCGCCAATCGGCCAGCCCCCAAAGGCCCGAACCCCAGGAAAATGTGCCGATCGCGACGCCAGAACCGAAGGAATGCGTGTCCTCGTTCCACAGCACGCTGCTGTCGTGCCAGGTGTCGCTGACCTTCAGAAACTCGCCGGTGACGCCTTTGCCGGCGGCATACACGCCGGCGAGTTCGGGGGCGAGGACAACATCGGCCTGGGCCGCGCCGCCGACGAAGGCAAGGGTTGCGATCAGGCTGCCGGCCAGATGGCCGGCGCGAAGTCGCGAGGTCATGAGAAAGCTCCTAGTTGATGTGCTCGCATCGATGATGCCAGCGAACTAGGGATTGCCCTGGGCGCTTACCTCTGCTAACCGCTTTCGCCGCCTAATCTGTCACGCAAGTGCAACATGGACCGCCCTGCGTGTTTGGCCGCGTGGCGCGCATACGTCGTTCAGACGGCGCGCTTCATCTCGATATGGGTGATGCCAGCCTCCTCAAACGGAGCCCCAGTGGGGTTGAAACCAGCACGGCGGTAGAACGCTGCGGCGGACTCCTGCGCGTGCAGCGTTACCTGACTGTGCCCGCGGCCACGTGCCGCCTGCAGAAGCGCATCGAGCACGCCCCGCCCCACGCCGCTGCCGCGTAACGCCTGAATGACCGCCATGCGGCCGATGCGTGCATCGCCTTGCGCGGGGCTCAGCAAGCGTCCCGTCGCAAGCGGCAGTCCGAGCCGGTTGACCGCGAGCGCGTGCACGGCGGTTGCATCGGCGGCGTCGTGCTCCATCGCGAGCGGCACGCCCTGCTCCTCGACGAACACCGCATGCCGGATCGCCTGCGCCTGTGGCCCGAGTTCGTCCCAGTTGCCGGTGCGCACCTCGAACATCGGCTCGCCGCTTTCGAAGCCGTCGAAGATCGCGCGCAGCGCTTCGGGGACCGGGCGCGAGGTCTGCGTCGCCGGGTCGGCATAGACGTAGACGAGTTCGCCGCTCACGAGCCGCTCCTCGCCGCGAAACACCGCGGCCTCGAAGACGATCGACGAGGTGCCGACGCGCGCGCGGCGCATGCCGACCTCGAGCAGGTCGTCGTAGCGCGCCGAGGCGTGGTATTCGAGCGTCGCCTTGCGCACGTACAGATCGCCGCCGAGCGCCTCCATCGTCGGCGCATACGGCAGCGCGAGCGCGCGCCAGTAGCCGGCGATCGCGGTGTCGAAGTACATCAGGTAGTGGCCGTTGAAGACGATCTTCTGCGCATCGATCTCGGCCCAGCGCACGCGCAAACGGTCGCGGAATCGGTAGTCGCTACGTTTCATGGGAAGAGTGCCTTTCGCAATGCATCGGCGCAGATCGCCTGTGCCGCCCGGGCCTGCGGGAGCGCGCGGCCCATCTTGATGAAGTCGTGCGTCACGCCGCGCACCAGTTCGAGCTCTACCGGCACGCCCGCCGCGCGCAGCCGGTCGCCGTAGGCGACGCCTTCGTCGACCAGCGGATCGCACTCGGCGAGCACGAGACAGGCCGGCGCAACGCCGTCGAGATCGTCTGCGTGCAGCGGCGCGAAGCGCCAGTCGCCGCGCTGCGCCGGATCGATGTAGTGGGCAAAGAACCAGGCGATGCTCTGCGCGTCGAGCAGGTAGCCGTTCGCGAAGGTCTCGTGCGATGGCGTGTCGGCAAACGCCGCCGTCCCGGGCGTGATGAGCAGTTGCAGCGCAAGCGGCAGCCCGCTGTCGCGCGCGTGCAGCGCGCAGGTCGCTGCGAGCGTGCCGCCGGCGCTGTCGCCGCCCACGGCCAGCCGCCGACTGTCGAGGCCGAGCGTTTCGCCCTGCGTTGCGAGCCAGCCCATCGCGGCCCAGCTGTCCTCGACCGCGGCGGGGAAGCGGTGCTCGGGCGCGAGGCGATAGTCGAGCGCAACGACTGCCACGCCGCTGTGCAGCGCAAGCTGGCGGCACAGGCTGTCGTGCGTCTCGAGCCCGCCGATCGTGAAACCGCCGCCGTGCAGGAAGAGCAGCACCGCCAGCCGCGCGTGCGAGTTCGCGTACAGCCGCGCCGCGCGTGGTCGACCGTCGCCGCCGGGCAGGCTCAGCTCCTCGACCCGCGCGAGCGGCGCGCGTGGGAGGTCGAGCACCTCCGCGCCGGCGGCGTACGCGGCGCGCGCCTCGGCTGGCGACAGCGTATGAAACGGCGGGCGATTCGCGCGCCGGATGCGATCGAGCACGTTGCGCATCTGGGGCGTGAGCCGCGGCGTGAGCGCAGGCGTAGATGGCGGCGCGCCGGTTCGAGGCATCGTCAACTCACTCACTCGCTTGCGGCGCGCTCGTGTTGCATCCGATCGCACTCAGCGTCGGTCGGCGAGCGCATGGGCGATCGTGCCGAGATCGACGTATTCGAGCTCGCTGCCGATCGGCACGCCGCGCGCGAGCCGCGTGCTGCGCACGCCGCGCGCCTTCAGGCTTTCGGCAAGCACGTGCGATGTCGCCTCGCCCTCGGCGGTGAAGTTGGTCGCGATGATCACCTCCTCGACGCTGCCGTCGCTCGCGCGGGCGAGCAATTCGGGCAGCCCGATGTCCTTGCCGCCGATGCCGTCGAGCGGCGACAGCGGCCCCATCAGCACGAAATACAGGCCGCGGTAGCTGCCGCTGCGCTCGAGGGCAGCCTGATCGGCCGGCGTCTCGACGACGCAGAGCTGACGCACGTCGCGACTCGCATCCAGGCAGGTCGCGCAGACCTTGGCCTCGGTGAAGGTGTGGCAGCGCTCGCAGTGGCGCACATTGGTGGCTGCCGCCTGCAGCGCAGCGGCGATCTCCTGCGCTCCCGCGCGGTCGTGCTGCAGCAGATGAAAGGCCATGCGCTGCGCCGATTTCACGCCGACGCCGGGCAGGCGGCGCAAGGCGTCGATCAGCGCCTGCAGGGTCGGCTCGGTCATGTCAATCGGCGCGCGGTCAGGCCAGGCGGCTCAAGCGCCGTGATCCGCACGCGCAAGCTCAGAACGGCAGCTTCATGCCGGGCGGCATCGGCATGCCGGCGGTCAGCTTGCCCATCTTCTCGCTGCTCACGGTCTCGGCGCGCCGCACGGCATCGTTGAACGCGGCGGCGACCAGGTCTTCGAGCATGTCCTTGTCGTCGGCGAGCAGGCTCGGGTCGATGCTGACGCGGCGCACGTCGTTCTTGCACGTCATCGTGACCTTCACCAGGCCGGCGCCCGACTGGCCCTCGACCTCGATCGTCGCGAGTTCTTCCTGCGCGCGCTTCAGGTTGTCCTGCATCGCCTGCGCCTGCTTCATCAGCCCGGCGAGTTGACCCTTCATCATGGTGGTGACTCCTTGTTGTCTGTCCGAACCGTGCCGCATCGCGGCGACCGCGGCCGGGTTGTCAGTGGGGTTTGATCGATCCCGGCACGATGCGCGCGGTACTGTACTGCCGCATCAGCGCCTGCACGAGCGGATCGTCGTGGATGATCTTCTCGGCCGCTTGCTGGCGCTGCGCCAGCTCGGCGGCGTCGCGTCGGGCCGGTGTGTCCTGCGTCGGGCCGACCTCGATCTCGAGCTCGACCGCTTCGTCGCGCGCTGCGCGCAGCGCTGCCTGCAGGCGGTCGCGTTGCGCGGGCGCGGCGAGCGCTTCACGTTCGACGCGCAATCGCCAGCGCAGCCCGTCGATCGCGACGCACTGTGCCTGCAGCGCGAGTTCGCGCGCGAGGGCAGCGATGCTGCCGGCATCGACCATCGCGCGCACCTCGCTCGCCCACCGATCACCGAGCGCCGTCGGTTGAAGCTCGGGCGCTGCGGCAGTCGATGCCGCTGCTGCCGCGCCCGCCGCTGCAACGGCGGGTTCATCGGCCTGCCACGGCGCGGCGCCGTGGGGTTCGTCATTCGGCAGCTCTTCCCACGGCGGCGGTTCGGGCGATGACGCGACCGCTCGCGCCACGGGTCGCGACGCGGCCGCGACGGCGGGGCTGCGAGGCTTCGGGGTGAACGTGGTGGGCGCGGCCGCCTGGGCCTGCGCCGCCGACGCGACTGGCGCAGCGCCCGGTGCGGCCGTGTCGGACTTCAGCTTGCGGGGCGTCGCACCCTGCTCCGGCGCAAACGCCAGCAGCCGCAGCAAGACCATCACGAGCCCGCTGTACTCGTCGGGTGCCAGTCCGAGCTCGGCGCGCCCGTGCAGCACGATGCTGTAGAGCAGCTGCGTCTCGTCGGCGGCGAGCAGCCCGGCCAGGCGCCGTACCGCGGGCGTCTCCGGGTCCTGCGCGTCGAGCGCGTCGGGCACCGCCTGCGCCACCGCCATCTGCTGCAGCAGGCTCGCCATCTCCTCGAGCGTGCCGCCGGCCGACAGGCCGAGCGCGCGCAGGCCATCGACAGCCGCGATCACCGCCGCGCCGTCGCGCAGCGCGAGCGCCTCGACGAGGCGCAACGCATGGCTGCGATCGACCGCACCGAGCATCTGGCGCACGCCGGCCTCGGCGAGCGTGCCGGCGCCGAACGCGATCGCCTGATCGGCGAGCGACAGCGCGTCGCGCATCGAACCCTGCGCCGCGCGCGAGATCAGGCGCAGCGCGCCGGGCTCCGCGGCCAGCCCTTCCTGCGTCAACACGCTCGCCAGATGCGACTGCATCGTCTCCGGCGCCATCGGCCGCAGGTTGAACTGCAGGCAGCGCGACAGCACGGTCGGCGGCACCTTCTGCGGATCGGTCGTCGCGAGCACGAACTTCAGGTAGTCGGGGGGCTCTTCGAGTGTCTTCAACATCGCGTTGAAGGCGTGGTTCGACAGCATGTGCACTTCGTCGATCATGTAGACCTTGAAGCGGCCGACGACGGGCTTGTAGACCGCCTGATCGAGCAGTTGCGTGATCTCCTCGACGCCGCGATTGGACGCCGCGTCGAGCTCGACATAGTCGACGAACCGCCCGGCGTCGATGTCGCGGCACGCGTCGCAGGCGCCGCACGGCTGCGAGGTGATGCCGCCCTGCCCGTCGGCGCCGGTGCAGTTCAGCGCCTTGGCGAGAATGCGCGAGATGGTTGTCTTGCCGACGCCGCGCGTGCCGGTGAACAAATAGGCGTGGTGCAAGCGCTGGCGGTCGAGCGCGTTCGACAGCGCCTGCACCACGTGCTCCTGCCCGACCAGCGTCGCGAAGTCGCGCGGGCGGTACTTGCGGGCAAGCACGAGGTAGCTCATGCGACGATTCTACGGGCCGACCCACGCATGATCGAGCGGCGCCGGAGGATGGCGCAGGACGGCGCAGGACCGGGTCGTCGCCTACAATCGTCCTCGACGGGCCTCCCCGCATGGAAGCGCGGCCAACCGGGTCAGGTCGGGAACGAAGCAGCCCTAACCGTTGTGACCAGTGCCGGGGTCAGGCTCGTCACCCGTCACTCGAATCGCCCACTTTCGCTTCACCTCGGATGCACAGTCTGGACCTGATGCGACGCGCTCTCGGCGCCGTTTTCGCGGTCGTCGCGATGCTGCTGGCCGGGTGCGCGGCGCCGACACAGCTCAACGCGCAGTGGTTCAACCCGCAGTTCGCCGGCAAGCCGCCGATCGGCGCGACAGGCCGGCTGCTCGTCGTGAGCGTCACGCCGGACGGCACCACGCGCCGGGTGTTCGAGGATCTGATGGTCGCGAACCTCGAGGCCCGCCGTGTTGCCGCCGTGCAGTCGTATCGCTTCCTGCCCGCGGACGGTGCCGCGACCCAACCGCAGATCGACGCTGCGGTCAAGGAGTCCGGCGCGCAGGCGGTGCTCGTGTCGCGCGTCCTCGGCGTCTCGCAAAGCCTGCGCGTGGCGCCCGGCGCCGGAATGTGGCCCGGCTGGGGTGGGCCGTGGGGCGGGCCCTGGGGATGGGGCTGGGGCGGTTACTACGGCGGGCTCTGGGGCGGCGCGTATGCCACGCCGCAGGTCTGGACCGAAGAGAACGTGCAGGTCGAGACGCAGCTCTTCGATGTCGCCACGCAGACCGTCGTCTGGTCCGGCTCGTCGACCACCACGACGGCGCCCGGGAGTCAGGGCAGCGAGCACACGCTGCAGCAGTTCGTGCAACTGATCGCCGACACCCTGGCTGCCGCCAAGTTGATCTGAAATCAGGTTGTGCCCCGCCGCAGCGCGGACGCGTCGAGGCGGCGCTACCCCGCCTGCCGAAACGCCATCACCGCCTGATTGCGCAAGGTCCGCAGCAGCGACAGTTCCTTCTCGCTGAGATCGAAACCCGGCTGCGCCCTGTCGGCGTAGATCAGCGCGAACGGCGCGCCCTTGATTGCGAGCGGAAGCAGCAGGAATGCCGGCGCATTGACGTGCTGCAGGTACCAGGCCGGCAGGCGCCTGGCGATCTGCGGCGCGAAGGCATCGGTGATCAGCGTGTCGGCGCCCTTGCGGCAGACGGCTGCGAAGAGATCGGTCTCGCCCTGCATCGCGACCCGGAACGCGCGTGCCACCGACTCGACCTCGTGGCCGAGGCCGAAGCGCCCGCTGATCACATCGGTCTTCGGATCGCGCAGGCAGAACACGACGCGGCTCAGACGCAGCGCGCGCAGCATGGTCTCCAGCACCATGCGCAGCACTTCGTTGAGCTTGAAGCTCTCGACCATCGCATTGGTGATGTCCTGGATGCCCGCGGTCATCAGCTCGCTCGCATGGCCGGCGCCTTCGGCGTCACCCTCGCGGGCAGGACCTGCTTTCGCATCCGCTGCAACCCTCGGCGCGTCCGGCGACGCAGCGGCAGCCTGTGGCCGCGGTGCCGCGATCGTCGGCGCGCAGGCGATCGTCTGCGCAGACGGGCCGGCCGGCGCGAGGAGCCGGTGCGCCGCACTGCCCGTGGGCACCGCAATACCCATCGCGCTGGCCATCTCGGCGAGGTCTTCGCGCGCCTCGTTGGCGCTGGCCACCATCTGGCGCACGTTCGTGCCGAGCACGCCGCAATAGCGCTGCGCGACGGCTCTGACCTGCGCGTCCGCCTTGTCCGGTTCGGTGTCGAGCAGCGTGGCGGCGATCTCGTTCGCCGCGGCGGTCACCCAGCGCAGCCGGTCCGCGCTGTGGACCAGCGTGTTGCGGGGCGGATCGCCGCGCGGCTTGCGCATGCAGCGCTGCAGGTTGTCGGGAAGGCCCCAGGAGCGCGCGACGCCGAGGCCGAGCTCCTCGTAGCTCATGCCGAGCACCTGGATCGACGCAACGTCTTCGCCGACGCGCGCCGGGTCCGCTGCGATCACCTTCTCGACCTGACTCGCTTCCTCGGGGAAGTAGAACTGGGTCAGCAGGCGGCCGAGGTTCTGGAGCAGCGCGCCGATGAAAGCCTCTTCGCCGCCCGACGACCGACCGCACAGGCGGTTGGCGATCGATCCGGCGAGCTGCGAGCGCAGGAACTCGGCTTTGAGCTGGCTCGCGTGCGCCTTGTCCTGCATGTGCTCGAGCAGCACGAGGCTGAGCGCCATGTTGCGGATGCCGGCGAAGCCGATCAGCGCCGCCGCGCGCGACACGGTGCTGATGCTGCCGCCACCCACCTGCGCGTAGTGGGCGGTGTTGACGAGGCGCAGCAGCTTGTTGGTGAGCGCGACATCCTTCAGGATCTCGGCCGACAGGTTGGCCAGGCTCTCGTTCTCGGAACTGGCGACGCGCTGGATGCGGATCACGGCATCGGACAGCGCCGGGAAGTCCGACTTGTGGCGCATCTTGCGCAGCAGGAAGTCGAGCGCGCCGGTGCCGCCGCCGCCGACCGCCGGCGCAACGGCCGGCAGGTTCCAGGCGTGCAGCGCCTCGCGCATCGCCGCTGCGCTCGGCGTGCGCTGCGAGGCGTCGCGCGCAATCGCGCGCAGCAGGATGGTGCGCAGCTTGTCGTCGACCTCCGCCGGCATCGACGCCGGCAGCGCGATGTCCTCGTTCAGCGCCCGATGGATCGCCCGATGCGGATCGGGTTCGCGTATCAGCGCGCCGCCGTTGAGCAATTCGGCGAGCACCAGGCCGGCGGCATAGATGTCCATCGCCGGCATCGGCGGCTCGCCGCGCGCCGCCTCGGGCGACATGTAGCCCGGCGTGCCGACGATGCGGTGCGTGACGCCGGCGGCCTCCTTGCGCGTCGTGCTGCGCGCGGCGATGCCGAAGTCCATCACCCGCGCCCGCCCGGCGGCGTCGACCAGGATGTTCGATGGCTTCAGATCGCGGTGCACGACGCCCGCCGCATGCGCGGCCTGCAGCGCATCGAGGACGCCGACCATCAGCGTCACGGCCTCGCGTGCCGGCATCGGCGCCCGGCGCGCGCGCAGGGCCTCGGAAAGTGTCGGCCCGGCGACGTACTCGAACACCAGATAGGGCCGGCCTTCATGCACGTCGGCCTCGAACACCGGCACGATGTGCGGATGCGTCAGCCGACTGACGCTGCGCGCCTCCTGCAGCCATTGCGCCACGCTTTCATCCTCGTCCGCACTCTGTGCGTCCGCCCGAATCAGCTTGATCGCGACGTCGCGCTCCAGACGTGCGTCGCGCGCCAGCCAGACGGTCGCCTGAGCGCCCTGCCCGAGCATGCGCACCAGTTCGAAGCGGCCGAGTTGCCCGGTTGCGTGCCCCGCTGCGCTCGTGGACGGGGCAGCGGTCAGCATCGGCGTGCGCGCTTGGGGTGGCGAATCGGCCGGGTGATCACGACGGCGACCGCGACGCCGCGCGGCGTCATGCCGTCCCGCCCCGTGCCGTGCGCGGCGCCGTGGCGTCGAGTTCCGCGCCCTCGTCCTGCACGGCGTCGTCGCGCGCGATGACGTTCGCCGGCTCTTGCGTGGCATCGGCTTGCGGCCGCGTGCCGGCTTGCCGCTGCGACGACGGCGGGGAACCTGTCGCCCCGCCGCGCAGGGCTTCGCCCGCGTCGTTCAACGCCTGGCGCAGGTCACGCTGCGTGATTCCCAGCACGCGTCCGTAGCGTTGCACGACGGCGTTGAGCCCATTGCCCACCTGTGCCGGCACCAGCAGATTGATGGCGTCGACCGCTTCGTTCGCCGCGCTTGCGCCGATGCGCAGCAGGTCGGCATCGCCGTCGGGATTGCGCACCGGCCGCGTCGTCGGCAGGCGGCGCATCATGTGGATGACCTCGTCGACCAGCCCCCAGTGGCGGGCGACGGCCACGCCGATCGCCTCGATGTCGACGCCGAGCACGGCGAACGATGCGTCCTGCTCGCTCATGCCGCGCAGCGCGGGCTCGTCGTCCTCCTGCGGCACGGTCTGCATCAGCGCGGCGATCTGCGTTGCCTCGCCCGGGAAGTGGTACTGAACCATCAGGCGCCCGAGGTTCTGCAGCAGGGCGATGAGGTAGATGACCTCGGGGTCGTAGCCGGGCGGACGCAACGCCTGCGCCGTGTGCCCCGCGAGCCGCACGCGCTGCATCAGCTGCTTCAGGGCGGCGGCGCCTTCCTCGTTCAGCGGGCCCGGCCAGGCGCGCAGCGAAGCTGCGGCCTGGCGCACGCCGTTGACACCCAGCAGCGCGATGCTGCGCCGGATCGTCAACACCGGCCCGTTGCCCGACACCTGGGTGCCCTGGACCTGCGCCGTGTTGACCTGGCGCAGCAGTTCGAAGCTGAGCGCCATGTCCCGCAGGATCGGTTCGGCCATCTCGAAGGTGCGTTGGCCCTCGAGGCTGGCGAGGCGCGCCGCGAGCATGCCGACACCCGGCAACGCCGGCAGATGGCCCACGCTTTGCAGGCGATCGATCAGCAGCGCGAGAGGCCCGCCGCCTTCCTGCGATGCCGATTCGCGCCAGCCATCGAGCGCGCGCAGCATCGTGCGTGCATTGAGGTAGCGCTGGCGCGCTTGCCGCGCAGTGGCCCGGTTGACGATCGCGCGCAGCGGTTCGGCGATCGGGAACGGCGTGGTCCACGGCAGGCGCACGATTTCGCGGCCGTGCGGCGCGATGCGTGCGATCACGCGGCCGGTGTCGGCCTCGTCCAGCGCAGGCGCGCCCACGAGCAGGTGGTGCAGCAGCAGCCCCATCGAGAGCACGTCGCGTTCGGCGGCGTCCCGCCGCAGGCGCAGGTGGCCCGGATCGAGCGCGGTCGCGACGCGGGCGGCACCGCGCGCGGCGCCTTCGGCAAGCGCCTGCAGCGCGCCGAATGCGGTCTCGGCCTGGGTCGCCTCGACGACGATATCGAGCGCCGCGACGCGCAGGCTGCCGGTCTCGTCGATCAGCAGGTGATGGAGCTGCAGATCCTGGTGCGCGACGCCCGCCTCGTGCGCATAGGCGAGGCCTTCGAGCGCCTGGCAGCACAGGGCGACGACCTCGAGCGGCGCCGGCTTCGGGTGCGCCAACTGCCACTCCGGAAGCGTCTGCCCGGCAGTGCGCTCGACGACAACGAAGGGCCAGTGGTCCTGCACGCCTATTTCGGCCACCGGCGCCAGGTGCGGATGCTCCAGGCGCGCCGCCATGCGCGCCTCGAGCGTCCAGCGCTCGAGCGCCGCGGGGTCGCCGGGCTGAACGCGCGGCATCGAGAGCATCACCGGCCGCCCCGATTGCGGATCGAACGCGAGCCACGTCATCGTGGCAGCGCTCTTGCCGAGCAACTGGCGCAGCTCGAAGCGCCCGAACATGCGGATCGGGTTGGCCTTGACGGCGGGGGATTCAAGTTCGGCGGAAGACATCGCGCGTGGGGCCGGGGCAAGTGTGCACACCAATTGGATGTCAACCGCGCCTTGCCCCATGAGGCAATCAGACCCGTCAAAGACCCGCAAATCCGCGCCTCCATCGAAGTCGTCGGCAACTGCGCGCATGGCCCTTGCGCGGTTGCCGACACGGCCTTTGTGTCAGAATCGTCTCGACCTCCACGCCGCCCCGCGGCATGCGCCCAAGGACCGCCCCATGAGCAGTGAATTGATCAAACATGTTTCCGACGCCTCGTTCGACAGCGACGTGCTGAAGTCCGGCAAACCCGTGCTCGTCGACTACTGGGCCGAGTGGTGCGGGCCCTGCAAGATGATTGCGCCGATCCTCGACGAGGTCTCGAAGGACTACGGCGACCGGCTGCAGATCGCGAAGATGAATGTCGACGAGAACCGCGACGTGCCTGCCAAGTTCGGCATCCGCGGCATTCCGACCCTGATGCTCTTCAAGGACGGCCAGCTCGCGGCGACCAAGGTCGGCGCGCTGTCCAAGGCCCAGTTGACCGCCTTCCTCGACGGTCATCTATAATCACGTCTGAAGACACGGGGCTGACGCCACGAGCCAGCCCCGGCCGTCACAGAACGTCAAGCCGACACGCCCCGACAGCGGCGCGCAGGTCAGGCCCCCAACTCCCACATCTCGCGCGGCAGATCTGCCGCTGAGTTCCCTCGCAGCCGCGTTGCGGCCGCCACCTCAGCCACGGCCGGACCAGGCCGCTGGCTGCTCCCCCACAAGATTCGGCGCATCGCCTTTACCGGGACCCGTCCCCATGCATCTGTCAGAGCTCAAAGCCATCCACGTCTCCGAACTCATCAAGATGGGCGAGGCGCTGGAAATCGAGAACGTCGCCCGCATGCGCAAGCAGGAGCTGATGTTCGCGATCATGAAGAAGCGCGCCCGCGCTGGCGAGCAGGTGTTCGGCGACGGTGTGCTCGAAGTCCTGCCCGACGGCTTCGGCTTCCTGCGCTCGCCGGACGCGAGCTACATGGCGTCGACGGACGACATCTACCTGAGCCCGAGCCAGATCCGCCGCTTCAACCTGCACACCGGCGACGCGATCGAAGGCGAGGTGCGCGTGCCGAAGGACGGTGAGCGCTACTTCGCGCTCGTCAAGGTCGACCGCGTCAACGGCCAGACGCCCGAGGAGAGCAAGCACAAGGTCATGTTCGAGAACCTGACGCCGCTCTTCCCGAAGGAGCAGTTCAAGCTCGAACGCGAGATCAAGAGCGACGAGAACATCACGAGCCGCATCATCGACCTCATCGCCCCGCTCGGCAAAGGCCAGCGCGCGCTGCTCGTCTCGCAGCCCAAGAGCGGCAAGACGGTGATGATGCAGCACTTCGCGCACGCGATCGTCGCCAACTACCCCGAGGTCTACCTGATCGTGCTGCTCGTCGACGAGCGGCCCGAGGAAGTCACCGAGATGCAGCGCACGGTGCGCGGCGAAGTCATCAGCTCGACCTTCGACGAACCTGCGGCGCGCCACGTGCAGGTCGCCGAGATGGTGATCGAGCGCGCCAAGCGCCTGGTCGAGATGAAGAAGGATGTCGTCATCCTGCTCGACTCGATCACACGCCTCGCGCGCGCCTACAACAACGTGCTGCCCTCTTCCGGCAAGGTGCTGACCGGCGGCGTCGACGCCAACGCGCTGCAGCGCCCGAAGCGCTTCTTCGGCGCCGCGCGCAACATCGAGGAAGGCGGGTCGCTGACCATCATCGGCACCGCGCTGATCGACACCGGCAGCCGCATGGACGAGGTGATCTACGAGGAATTCAAGGGCACCGGCAACTGCGAGATCTACCTCGATCGCCGGATGTCCGAGAAGCGCGTCTATCCGTCGATCCTGCTCAACAAGAGCGGCACACGGCGCGAGGAGTTGCTGCTGAAGCCCGAGATCCTGCAAAAGACCTGGATCCTGAGGAAGCTCCTCTACCCGATGGACGAGATCGAGGCGATGGAATTCATCCTCGACAAGATGAAGGCGACGAAGAACAACCACGACTTCTTCGACATGATGCGTCGGGGCGGCTGAGGTTGGGGCGCCATCGTCAGCGCCGGCCGACTTCGGGTGGGGCTCTCGAGTGCCGAGACCGCATATAATCCCAAGTTGACCTCGTCTGGCAAGTGCTGCAAGGGGTTTGCAGTGGCTACCGACACCGGGCGCGTACGACGCGCATCAAGGGAATTCAAGATGAAACAGGGCATCCACCCCGAATACCGCGACGTGTGCTTCGTCGATCTCTCGAACGGCTTCAAGTTCGTGACCCGCTCCTGCGCGCAGACGCGCGAGAAGGTGACGATGGACGACGGCACCGAGTTGCCGATGTTCAAGCTCGAGACGACGAGCGAATCGCATCCGTTCTACACCGGCACCCAGAAGAGCATCGACTCGCTCGGCGGCCGTGTCGAGAAGTTCCGCAACAAGTTCGCGCACCTCAAGAAGTGATGCGCGTTGCGCGACCGGAACCAGGCAGCTTCGGCTGCCT
This sequence comes from Rhizobacter sp., assembly GCA_023954175.1. Classification (GTDB taxonomy): domain Bacteria; phylum Pseudomonadota; class Gammaproteobacteria; order Burkholderiales; family Burkholderiaceae_C; genus CAIKUF01. The sequence continues at coordinate 12,423 of JAMLIM010000045.1, read as the reverse complement.
TTTTTGTGTCCACCGAGAGTCCAACGCCGGCCTCCACGCTGCAGATGAGGGTCGCCATTGAGATCGATCGACAGAGTTGCTGCATGATGCGCAGCAGCCCGGACATGCCACCCCCGTGATCCTCCCCAACCCCGCACTCGTGACCCAGCGCGAAGCCAAGCGGCTGCCGCGCGTGCCGCTGCTGCTGCTGTGCGCCGCCTATCTGTTGCCGGGGCTCATCGGTCGCGATCCGTGGAAGGCAGCCGACATCAGCGCCTTCGGCTACATGCTGAGCATCGCCGAAGGTCGCAGCGCATGGTGGTCGCCGACACTCGGCGGCCTGCCGCCCGAATCGGCCCTGCTGCCCTACTGGATCGGCGCGATCTTCATCAAGGCGCTCGGCCCGTTGTTTGGTGCGCCGCTCGCCGCACGCATTCCTTTCGTGATCCTGCTCGGGCTCGTGCTCGTGCTCACCTGGTACGCCACCTACCACCTGGCGCGTACCGAAGCGGCGCAACCGCTGCCGCTCGCATTCGGCGGCGAAGCGAGCATCACCGATTACGCGCGCGCCATCGCCGACGGCGCGCTGCTCGCGCTGATCGCCACGCTCGGGCTGCTGCAGCTCGGGCACGAAACGACGCCCGAGATGGTTCAGCTCGCGGGCGCCGCGCTCTACCTCTATGCGCTCGCCAGCAGCCCGTTTCGACCGTGGGCAGCGCGCGCCGCCGTGCTCGCGGCCTTGACCATGCTCGCCGCCAGCGGGGCGCCGAGCCTCGCGTTGGGGCTCGGCGCCGTGGGCCTCATCGCAAGCGCGCGTTCGCGCTACGGCGAACTCAACCGTTTTGCGCTCTGGGTCATCGCCGCGATGCTGCTCGCGTCCGGCGTTGCGGTAATGATGGATGCCTGGGCCTGGCGCGTGTCCGCGATCGACTCGCCGCAGCAGGTCGGGTCCCTGCTGCGCCTGCTGCTTTGGTTCACCTGGCCAGCCTGGCTGCTTGCCTTGTGGACGCTGTGGCGCTGGCGGCGCCAGCTGGCGAGCCGCCATCTTTCGGTGCCCTGGGGCTGCGCCATGGTCGGGTTGATCGCCTGCATCGCGATGGGCAATTCGGATCGCGCGTTGATGCTCGCGCTGCCGGCGCTCGCGGTGCTCGCGGCATTCGCGCTGCCGACGCTGCAGCGTGCAACTTCTGCGGCGATCGACTGGTTCTCGATCTTCTTCTTCAGCGGCGCAGCCATCACGGTGTGGGTCGTCTACGTGGCATTGCAGACCGGTGTTCCGAAGCAACCGGCGGCCAACGTCGCGAAACTCGCGCCGGGCTACGAGAGCACGTTTTCGGTCGTCGCCCTCGTCGTCGCATTGCTTGGGTCGGCCGCATGGATCTGGCTCGTGCGCTGGCGCACCGGCCGCAATCGCCACCCGCTGTGGAAGAGCCTGGTGCTGCCGGCGAGTGGCGTCGCGCTTTGTCTGCTGCTCCTGATGACGCTGCTGCTGCCACTGCTCGACTACGCGCGCAGCTACCGCGTGCAGATCGAGCGCATCGCACGCCATGTGCCGAAGAGCGACTGCGTCGCGACGCGCGGCGTGCCGCGTGCGCAGATCGCCGCGCTGCAGTACTTCGGCGGCTTCGAGGTCGTTGCGACGGCGAAGCCCGGAACGACGCGCTGCAACTGGCTTCTGGTGCTGGAAACACGCAGGCGGCCACGCCAGGAGATACCGGGTTGGGAGTGGGTCGCGACCGAGCGGCGCCCGACCGATCGCGACGAGGCGACCGCCGTGTTCCGCCGGCTTCCGACGCCCGAGTAGCTTCGGACCGTCGGGGCCGATTCGGCCCGGCCCCGCGCGGGGAAGTGCTGATTCACGCAGACGGCGATGCCGCTACAGTCGAGACCACTCGTGCGTTGGCGTGCCCTGGCCGCCGACGTCGCCCTTTCCCCCCTGCTTTGGAGATCAGCATGCAAGAGATCAACTCCCTCGTTTCCCGCCGCGTACTCGTGCTCGGCGCCGCCGGCGGCGCGGCCTTTGCGTTCACCCCGTTCGCCTTCGCACAACAGAAGTTCGTCAATGTGCTGACCGGCGGCCAGAGCGGCGTGTACTACCCGATGGGTGTGGCCCTCTCGCAGATCTGGGGCAAGGCGCTGCCGGACGCGAAGGTCACGGTGCAATCGACGAAGGCTTCGGCGGAGAACCTCAACCTGCTGCAGGCCGGCCGTGGCGAGATCGCGTTCACGCTCGGCGACGCCCTGTCCGACGGCTGGAAGGGCGACAAGGAAGCCGGCTTCGCCGCGCCGCTGACCAAGCTGCGTGCAGTCGCCGGCATCTACTCGAACTACATCCAGATTGTCGCCAGCGTCGATTCAGGCATCAAGACCCTGGCCGACCTCAAAGGCAAGCGCATCTCGGTCGGCGCGCCGAAGTCGGGCACGGAGTTGAACGCGCGCGCGGTGCTGAAGGCGGCCGGCCTCGCCTACTCGGACTTCGGCAAGGTCGAGTACCTGCCGTTCGGCGAATCGGTCGAGCTGATGAAGAACCGCCAGCTCGACGTCACCCTGCAATCCGCGGGGCTGGGCGTCGCCTCGATCCGCGACCTGTCGTCGTCGGTGCCGATCGTGATCGTGCCGATCCCGGCCGAGGTCGTCGCCAAGGTCGGCGACGCCGCCTACCAGCCAGCGACGATTCCCGCCAACACCTACACCGGTCAGGCGGCAGACGTGCCGACGATCGCGATCAAGAACTTCCTCGTCTCGCACGAAGGCGTGTCCAACGATGCGGTCTACGCAATGACGAAGTCGATGTTCGACAACCTCGCGACGCTCGTCGCCGCGCACAACGCCGCCAAGGGCATCAAGCTCGAGACCGCGACCAGCGGCACGGCCGTGCCCTTCCACCCAGGCGCGGTCAAGTTCTATCGTGAAGCCGGGGTCATGAAGTAAGCACAGCCGGCCAAGCGCAGCGCCCGTGAGCGAGACCTTGCCGCCCGCCAAGGGCCAACTGCACGCACCCGAACAGCATTCGCCGCCCTTCGCGGGCGCGCTGTTCTGGGTCGCGATCGTCTTCTCTGTCTTCCAGATCGTCACCGCGGCGTTCAGCCCGCTGTCGAGCTCGGTCGTGCGGGCGGTGCACGTCGGCTTCCTGCTGCTCGTGACCTTCGCGCTCCTGCCGCCATTCAAGGTCAAGGCGCTCGGCTGGCTGATCGGCCTGGCGGCCTTCGTCGTCGGCCTCTACCACTGGGTCTTCGAGGCCGACCTGGTGCAGCGCGCGGGCGAGATGACGACCGCCGACATGGTGGTCGGCACCCTCACGATCGTGCTCGTGTTCGAAGCGGCGCGGCGCATCATGGGCTTCGCGCTGCCGCTCATCTGCCTGCTGTTCCTCGCCTACGGTCTGTTCGGTCAGTACCTGCCGGGCGCGCTCGCGCACCGCGGCTTCGGCGTCGACCAGATCGTGAGCCAGCTCGGCTTCGGCACCGAAGGCATCTACGGCACGCCGACCTATGTGTCGTCGTCCTACATCTTTCTCTTCATCCTGTTCGGCGCGTTTCTCGAGCAGGCCGGGATGATCACGCTCTTCACCGATTTCGCGCTCGGCCTGTTCGGCCACACCAAGGGCGGGCCGGCCAAGGTTGCGGTCGCGTCGTCCGGCCTGATGGGGACGATCAACGGCTCGGGTGTCGCCAACGTCGTCACCACCGGCCAGTTCACGATCCCGCTGATGAAGCGCTTCGGCTACAAGGCGTCGTTCGCCGGCGGCGTCGAGGCCACGGCCAGCATGGGCGGGCAGATCATGCCGCCGGTGATGGGCGCCGTCGCCTTCATCATGGCCGAGACGATCGACGTGCCCTACGTCGAGATCTGCAAGGCGGCGGCGATCCCGGCGCTCTTGTACTTCCTCACCGCGTTCATGATGGTGCACCTGGAGGCGGGGCGCGCCGGCCTGCTCGGCATCCCGAAGGAGGAATGCCCCGACCCGTGGGCGGCGATGAGGCTGCGCTGGTACCTGATCCTGCCGCTCGCGGTGCTCGTCTGGCTGCTGTTCTCGGGATACACGCCGCTCTTCTCCGGCATGGTCGGGCTTGCGCTGACCGTGGTGCTGATCTTCGGCGCGGCGCTCACGCAGCGCTTTGGCACGCGCGTCCTGCAGATCATCTTCTGGGTCATCATCGGGCTCGCGGCGTCGAGCTTCTTCAAGTACGGCATCGGCGCGATCATCGGCCTCGCGTTGCTGCTTGCGGTCGTGCTCGCATTCGCCAAGGGCGGCCGCGCCACGCTGCGCGTCGCGCTCGATGCGCTCGCCGACGGCGCCCGCCACGCCTTGCCGGTCGGCATCGCGTGCGCGCTGGTCGGCGTCATCATCGGCATCCTCACGCTGACCGGCGCGGCAACGACATTTGCCGGCACCATCATCGACATCGGCAAGAACAGCCTGTTCGCAAGCCTCGTGCTGACCATGTTCGTGTGCCTCGTCCTCGGCATGGGGATACCGACGATCCCCAACTACATCATCACGAGTTCGCTCGCGGCGCCCGCGCTGCTCGAGCTCGGCGTGCCGCTGATCGTGTCGCACATGTTCGTCTTCTACTTCGGCATCATGGCCGACCTGACGCCGCCGGTCGCGCTCGCCGCCTTTGCCGCCGCGCCGATCGCGCGCGAGACGGGCCTGAAGATCGGCCTGCAGGCGATGCGCATCGCGATCGCCGGCTTCATCGTGCCGTACATGGCGGTCTATGCACCGGCGCTGATGCTGCAGGCCGGCGACTGGTGGGACACGGGCTACGTCGTCTTCAAGGCCACGATCGCGATCGCACTCTGGGGCGGCACGGCGATCGGCTACTGGCTCATGCCGTTGAACTGGATCGAGCGGCTCTGGGCCTTTGTCGCGGCCGCCTTCCTCGTCATCGCGGCGCCGGCGACCGACGAGATCGGCCTCGGCATGGCGGCGTTGCTGTGCCTGTGGCACGTGCTGCGCGTGCGCCGCAGTGCCGCCCTGCGCTCAACCTGAGGCCACATGCCCGCGCTCGCCGCGCTGTGCATGGTGGCGGGCGCGCTGCACGTCAGCCTGCCGGTTCAATCCTTCACGCTGCGCTGGACGCATTCGATCGAGAAGATCGAATGGTCCGAGGACTACGAGGTCGTCGGCGGCTGGCTTCACCTGTCGCGCGCCCACATCCGCGGCTCGGGCGCGGGCATGGAGCCGCCCGATGGCGCCTGGCTGCAAGACGGCGTGTGGTCGTATCGCCTGGCCGACCCCTGGCGCCGGGAAGTGCTGCTCGCGCGATCACCCTATGTCGCCGACTACGAGCTGTGCATCGGCGCGCGCTGCAGTCCGCTGTCGCGCTGGATTCCCGTCGCGGCGGGCACGACGACGCTGCGTGCCTGCTGAACCGTATCCGCGCGCCCTTCCCTAGCCCCACCCGGACCCTGCTCGCGCGACGACGCCGCGCCGTCGATCAAGCCTGAGTGATGGCCTCGGCCCGCCGCGGATCCGGAGCCGGCTCGAGAAAGCGAATGCGCGCCGCCGGAAAGGCGAGACGGAACGTGGCGCCCATGCCAGGCTCGCTCTGGATCGACAGCTCGCCACCGTGACGCTGCACCACGTGCTTGACGATCGCCAGGCCGAGACCAGTACCTCCCGTGTCGCGTGAGCGGCTGGCATCACCGCGGTAGAAGCGCTCTGTCAGGCGTGGTAGGTGTGCGCGGTCGATGCCGATGCCATCGTCGGTGACGGACAACTCCCCGGCGCCGTTCGCCAGCAACCGCCATGCAATGGCGATCGAGCCGCCGTCGGGCGTGTACCGAACCGCATTGTTGACGAGGTTGGCGATCGCGCTCGCGAGCTCGGACTCGTTGCCGGCGATCTGCACTGCCGAATCGCCTTCGGTCGAGATGCGGTGCCGGCCGGCGGACAAGGCGGCAGCGTCGCTCCGGACTTCGGCGAGCAGTTTGTCGAGTGACACCCAGACATCGACCGGCGGCCTCGGGCTGCCTTCGAGCGAGGCGAGCGTCAACAGGTCGCTCACCAGCGCCTGCATGCGCGTCGTCTGTTGCGCCATCAGGCTGAGCACCCGCCGGCGTTCGACCTCGGTCAACGGCAAGTCGGTCATGGTCTCGATGAAGCCGGAGAGCACCGTCAACGGCGTGCGGATCTCGTGTGAAACATTCGCGACGAAGTCACGCCGCATGCCGTCGGTGCGTTCGATCTCGGTGACGTCGGAGGACAGGATGAGCTTCTGTCCTTCTCCATAGGGGCGGATCAGAATCGACAAGCTGCCCTGCCCGTGTGGGCGTGGCACCTTCACCGGCGCGCCCCAGGCGCCTTCCTGCATGTAATCAACGAAGGCGGGCGCGCGCACGAGGTTCGTGATCCGCTGCCTGAGATCGCGCGTCGGGTCCAGCCCGAAATGATCCGCCGCGACCGAGTTGAGCCACTCGATCTGGTCATTGCGGTCGAGCATTAGGACGCCGTTGGGCGAGGCTTCGATCGCCGACCGGAACTGTGCCAGTCGTGTCTGCTCCAGCGCGGCCTCGCGCATGCCGCTCAAGATGAGTCCCTCGACCCGGTAGCCGATTTCGCCCCACAGGCCGGCGTCGCGCGGCGGTGGCTCTTCGCGTCGCGCGCGCAGCCAGCGTAGCAAGCGATGCGCGCGGATCGTGTCGACCACGGCAAACAAAGAAAGGCCGACCAAGCTACCGACCAGAACGCCTTGCAGCGTCGCCTCGGTCGGCGCGCCAAACAGATAGCCCACCACCGCACTGATCGTGATGACGATGCAGGCCAGCCCGACGCGAAAGCTGATCCAGCTCATCTGCGGCGCGACCGCCGACAACGCGAAGGGGCCGCGCTATGCGACACCCCCACCGAAGGCCGTCGACCCCGCGGAGCGACGCTCCCAGGCGTCGGCAGATCCCGGTGGCCGGCCTCAGGCTGTTCGTGAGTTCGCTTGTACATGCGCCGTCATCCGATAGCCCACGCCACGCGAGGTTTCGATCATGGCTGCGCACTGGACCGGCGCCAGCGCCTCGCGCAGGCGTTTGACGTGCACGTCCACCGTGCGTTCCTCGATGAAGACATGGTCGCCCCACACCCGATCGAGAAGTTGGGCACGGCTGTGAACGCGCTCGGGATGCGTCATCAGAAAGCGCAGCAGACGAAACTCGGTCGGGCCGACCTTCACTTCGCGCCCCTCGAAGGAGACGCGCCGTGTCGCCGGGTCCAGCTGCAGACCAGCGATCTCGACCGCATCATCGAGCGCCTCGGGTGCCTTGCGCCGCAGCAAGGCTCGAATCCGGGCCATCAGTTCATTCGTCGAGAACGGCTTGCTAAGGTAGTCATCGGCGCCAGCGTCGAGCCCCGTCACCCTATCAGCCTCGTCGGCGCGCGCGGTCAGCATGATGATCGGCAGCGTGCGCGTACGCGGATCGGCGCGCCAGCGTTTCGCGAGCGCCAGGCCCGATTGGCCTGGCAGCATCCAGTCGAGCAGGACCAGCTCGGGCAGCGCCTTGGCGATCGCGAACTGAGCCTCGTCGGCGGTCTCGGCGATCGTAACTTCATGCCCGGCATGCCGCAGGTTGATGGCGATCAGCTCTGCGATCGCGCTTTCGTCTTCGACGACCAGTATTCGGCTCATTGCCCTGTCCTCGACACGTTCACTTCACCATGGATTCAACGTCGGCAACGGAGTTGTGGCGCACGTCGGTGCCCTTGACGACATAGATGGTGACTTCGGCCAGGTTCTTCGCGTGGTCGCCGACGCGCTCGATCGCCTTGGCGACGAAGACGAGATCGATCGATGAAGAGATCGTGCGCGGATCCTCCATCATGTAGGTGATGAGCTTGCGCAAAAGGCCGTCGAACTCCTGGTCGATCTGATCGTCCTGGCGCAGCACCTCGACTGCCTTGTCGACATCGAGCCGCGCAAAGGCGTCGAGCGCCTTGCGCAATTGCGCGATCGCGAGCTCGGCCTCGAATGCCAGGTCGTTGACGGGCAGTCGCATGCGGCTCGACACACCAGCGTTGATGATGCGCTGCACGGTACGCGCGACGCGCGCCGCCTCGTCGCCGACGCGCTCTAGGTTGGCGATCGCCTTCGAGATCGCGATCAGCAGGCGCAGATCGCGCGCCGTCGGTTGGCGTCGCGCAATGATGGTCGACAGATCGCGGTCGATCTCGACTTCCATCGTGTTGACGCGTTCCTCCTGGCGCAGGACCTGGCTCGCCGTCTCGCTGCTGAAGTGGGTCAATGCATAGACGGCCTGCGTGACCTGGCATTCGACGACGCCGCCCATTTCGAGCACGCGTGTGGAGATGCCGCTCAATTCGGCGTCGAACTGGGTCGAGAGATGCTTGTCGGACATGATATGCCTCCGGCGTTCAGCCGAACCTTCCGGTGATGTAGTCCTCAGTGTCCTTCTTCTTCGGCTTCATGAAGAGATCCGCGGTCGGGCCGAACTCGATCAGGTCGCCCAGGTACATGTAGGCGGTGTAGTCCGAGCAGCGTGCCGCCTGTTGCATGTTGTGCGTGACGATGACGACGGTGTAGTCGCTTTTGAGTTCGGTGATCAGTTCCTCGATCTTGCCGGTGGAGATCGGATCGAGCGCCGAGCAGGGTTCGTCGAGCAACAGCACCTCGGGCTTGATTGCGATGCCGCGTGCAATGCACAGCCGCTGCTGCTGCCCACCGGAAAGTCCCGAGCCGCTCTGGCCGAGCTTGTCGCTCACCTCGGTCCACAGTGCCGCCTTCTTCAGCGCCCACTCTACGCGCTCGTCCATCTGGGCGCGCGGAAGCGATTCGAACAGACGCACGCCGAACGCGATGTTGTCGTAGATCGACATCGGAAACGGCGTCGGCTTCTGGAACACCATACCGACCTTGGCGCGGATCAGCGTCACGTCCTCCTTGCTCGTGAGGATGTCCTCGCCGTCGAGGTGGATGCTGCCCTGCGCGCGCTGCTCGGGATAGAGCTCGAACATGCGGTTGAAGGTGCGCAGCAGCGTCGACTTGCCGCAGCCCGAAGGGCCGATGAATGCCGTCACCTTGTTTTCCGGGATGTCCAGGTTGATGTTCTTCAACGCACGGAACGAGCCATAGTAGAAGTTCAGGCCACGCACAGAGAGCTTGACCCTTTCGCCGGCGGCCAGATCGACCTTGGTATCCATTCGCTTCTTCCGATCAGTGCTTGTTGCGGAACATCACGCGCGCGAGGACGTTGAGCAGCAGCACGCCGATCGTGATGATGAACACGCCGGCCCAGGCGAGCTTCTGCCAGTTCTCGTAGGGGCTCATCGCGAACTTGAAAATCGTGACGGGCAGGCTCGCCATCGGCTGGCCCAGGTCGGAAGTCCAGAACTGGTTCGACAGCGCGGTGAACAGCAGTGGCGCCGTCTCGCCCGCGATGCGCGCGATGGCGAGCAGGACGCCAGTGACGACGCCGGCGCGCGCCGCTTTCAGCGTGACCGACCCGATGACCTTCCACTTCGGTGTGCCCAGCGCATAGGCCGCCTCGCGCAGTGCGTTCGGGATCAGGCTGAGCATGTTCTCGGTGGTCCGAATGACGACCGGGATGACGATCAGCGCGAGCGCAAGGATGCCGGCGTAGGCCGAGAAGCCGCGCATCGGGGCGACCACGACGGCATAGATGAACAGACCGATGACGATCGACGGCGCCGACAGCAGGATGTCGTTGATAAAGCGCACCGCGCTGCCCAGCCAGGTTTTCTGGCCGTACTCGGCAAGGTAGACGCCGGCGAGCACCCCGACCGGCGTCCCCACCAGCGTCGCCATCGCGACCATGGCGGCGGAGCCGAAGATCGCGTTCGCCAGGCCGCCGGTTTCCGCTAGCGGCGGTGGCGTCATCTCGGTGAAGAGCGAGAGTGTCAGACCGCCGATGCCCAGCCGGACCGTCTCGAACAGGATCCACGCCAGCCAGAAGAGGCCGAATGCCATCGCGAACAGCGAGAGCGCCAACGCCACCACGTTGGTGCGCTTGCGCGCACGATGCCGCTGCAGCTTGCGGGCGCGCAGCGCGTCGGCAGCGGAAGCCGGTGCCGTGCTGCTCATGATCGTGTCCCCTCGCCTTTCTTCAACTGCGACAGCAGCATCTTGGACAGCGCGAGCACGACGAAGGTGATGAAGAACAGCACCAATCCGAGGTAGATAAGCGAGGCCTGGTGCAGACCGGCGCCTGCCTCGGCAAACTCGTTCGCAAGCGCCGAAGTGATGCTGTTGGCCGCCTGAAAGAGCGAAAGCGAATCGAGCTGGTTGAAGTTGCCGATGACGAAGGTGACCGCCATCGTCTCACCGAGCGCGCGACCGAGGCCGAGCATGATGCCGCCGACGACGCCTGTCTTCGTGTACGGCAGGACGACGGTGGAGACGACCTCCCAGGTCGTCGAGCCGAGCGCGTAAGCCGACTCCTTGAGCATCGGCGGCGTCACCTCGAACACGTCGCGCATCACGGCGGCGATGAAGGGAATGATCATGATCGCCAGGATGATGCCAGCCGACAGGATGCCGATGCCCACCGGCGGGCCGGAAACGAGTGCACCGAGATACGGCGTGCCGCCGAACAGGGATTGCAGCGGCGCCTGCACGTAGGTGGCGAGAATCGGCCCGAACACGAGCAGACCCCACATGCCGTAGACGATCGAAGGCACCGCCGCGAGCAACTCGATCGCGATGCCGAGCGGGCGCTTGAGCCAACCGGGCGACAGCTCGGTCAGGAACAGCGCGATGCCGAAGCTCACCGGCACGGCAATCAGCAGCGCGATGAACGACGTTATCAGCGTGCCGTAGATCATCACCAGCCCGCCGAACTTCTCCTGCACCGGGTCCCAGTCGGTAGACCAAAGGAAGCCGAGGCCGTATTCCTTGATCGCGGGCGCCGCACCGATGAACAGGGAAACGATGATCGCCACTAACAGCGACAGCGTCAGCCAGGCCGCGCCATGCGCGATCAGCGCGAACAGCTTGTCGGCCCAGGGTGCCACTCGGCGGCGCTCGGGCGGACGGCCGCGCGGAGACGTTCGCTGCATTCTCTTGGCGCCGGATACGGGGGTGGCTGGGTGTGTAGCGGCCACGTCAGACTCCGATGGACAACGGTCAGGTCAGTGGGTCGGCGGGGCGGGTGCGCTGTGCGCTCGCCTCGCGCTCAACTACTTGTAGCTGACCGCCTTCCCGGCCGTGTCCTTGATCTGATTGGTCCACTGCTTGCGCACCAGGGCCTTCACGGAGTCGGGCAGCGGCACGTAGTCGAGTTCGTCGGCCATCTTGTCGCCGTTGTTGTAGGCCCAGTCGAAGAACTTCAGCGCGTTGCTGGCGCTGGCAGCCTTCTCCTGCGACTTGTACATCAGGATGTAGGTCGGGTTGGTCAGCGGCCACGCGTCCTTGCCGGGCTGGTCGGTGGTGACCTGGTTGAAGGACTTGTTCCAATCCGCGCCGGCGGCTGCCGACTTGAACGCCGTGTCGTTGGGTTCGACGAAGACGCCATCGCGATTCTTCATCTGCGTGTACGTCATCTTGTTCTGCTTGACGTAGGCGTACTCCACATAGCCGATCGAGTTAGGCAGGCGCTGAACGAATGCCGCTACCCCCTCGTTGCCCTTGCCGCCGGCACCAGCGGGCCAGTTCACTGCCGTGCCTTCACCGACCTTGGCCTTCCACTCGGGGTTCACCTTGGACAGGTAGTTTGTGAATATGAAGGTCGTACCGGACCCGTCGGCACGGCGCACCGGCGCGATGGCGGCGTCCGGCAACGGAACGCCCGGGTTCAGCGCGGTAAGCGCCGGATCGTTCCACTTGGTGATCTTGCCGAGATAGATGTCGCCCAGCACCTGGCCGGTCAGCTTGATCTGTCCGGGTTTGATGCCGGCGATGTTGACCACGGGCACCACGCCGCCGATGACGGTTGGAAACTGGAGCAGCCCATCCTTGGCCAGATCGTCGTCGGACAGCGGCATGTCCGAAGCGCCGAAGTCGACGGTCCTCGACTTGATCTGCTTGATGCCGGCTCCCGAGCCCACCGACTGGTAGTTGATGCGCGCGCCGGTCGCCTTGTGATAGGCGTCGGCCCATTTCGCGTAGATCGGCGCAGGAAAGGTTGCACCGGCACCCGTCACATCCTGCGCCATGGCAAACGTGGAGAAGGCCATCAGAGCCAGCGTGGAGCCGGTGCGTAGAAGAGTCTGTTTCATCGTTGCGTCCCGCGCGCAGAGCGCTTGTCTTGGATGCAACGAACTCTAGTCAGGCTTCGTGACATTGGCGTGACAGCGGTGTCACTGCAACGTCACAGATCGATACGCGTTCCCGATGTCATGCGCACGTCACCGATTCGTCATGCGCGGTGTTGGCACCTTGCCGCGAATGAGCCGGCCGACTAGCCGGTGCCGATAGTCTCAGGCGCGCAGGCTGTCGGCAAGGCGCTCGGCGCAGGTTCGGGCCTGCACCGCGTCAC